>NZ_JBMAXV010000016.1:0-100076 GCF_048589245.1 Klebsiella sp. 10982 | reverse complement strand
CAAAAGTGGCTTCGCGCCCGCAGTTCTTGCCCGGCGGCGCTGCGCTTGCGCGGGCCTACGGGACTGCGTCATGTTCCCGCACGGAAATGTAGGTCGGATAAGGCGTTAGCCGCCACCCGACACAAAAGTGGCTTCGCGCCCGCAGTTCTTGCCCGGCGGCGCTGCGCTTGCGCGGGCCTACGGGACTGCATCATATTTCCCGTCGCGGGCTTCGTCTTTCGGGAGCACTGCCCGGGCGACAAATCGCAAGGAAATGTAGCCCGGATAAGGCGCAACACGCCACCATCCGGGAAGACTCAGGACGCAACGGCTTCCCCTTCGTCGAGGCTTTTCTGGCGGTTCGACGGCTGGGTGAAGTACTGCTTATCTTCCCAGCGCAGGCAGGTGAGTTCCCCGCCCCAGCAGCAGCCGGTATCCAGGGCGTAAATCCCCTCCGGCGTGCCGCGTCCCTCCAGCGAAGCCCAATGCCCAAAGGCAATACTGTACGCACTGCTCACCGGGCCCGGAATGGCAAACCACGGCTTCAGCGGCGCCGGGGCGTCCTCGGGCGCTTCTTTCGAATACATATCCAGCTGGCCGTTCGGGAAGCAGTAGCGCATGCGGGTAAAGGCGTTAGAGATAAAGCGCAGGCGCGCCAGCCCGCTCAGCTCGTTGCTCCAGTGGTTCGGCATGTCGCCGTACATGGCATCCAAGAAGAAAGGATAGGAGTCGCTGGAGAGTACCGCTTCAACATCGCGTGCGCACTGCTGGGCGGTCTCCAGATCCCACTGCGGCGTGATGCCGGCATGGGCCATCACCAGCTTTTTCTCTTCATCCACCTGCAGCAGCGGCTGGCGACGCAGCCAGTTGAGCAGCTCATCGGCATCCGGCGCTTCCAGCAGTGGTTTCAGACGATCCTTTGGCTTGTTGCGGCTAATACCGGCAAAGACCGCCAGCAGGTGTAAGTCATGGTTGCCCAGCACCAGTCGCACGCTGTCGCCCAGAGATTTGACATAGCGCAGGACCTCCAGCGACCCCGGGCCACGGGCCACCAGATCGCCGGTGAGCCATAACATGTCGGTGCTCGGGTCGAATTTAACCTGCGCTAATAATGCGATCAGTTCATCGTAGCAACCGTGAACGTCGCCAATAAGGTATGTTGACATTGTTTTAATGAATGAGCGTTGGAACTGCGAGACGGAACACAGGGATCTCGATACGGAACGGCGCGCCGTCGATATCGATCATCTCATAATGACCCTGCATGGTTCCCAGCGGCGTTTCAATGACTGCGCCGCTGGTATATTGATATTCACCGCCGGCGGGAATATGCGGTTGCTCGCCGACCACCCCTTCACCCTGAACTTCAGTCTCACGACCGTGGCCGTTAGTGATGAGCCAGTAGCGGCCAAGCAGCTGAACCTGACTCCGCCCCAGGTTGCGAATGGTGACGGTGTAAGCGAAGACATAGCGCTCTTCTTCCGGGGAAGACTGCGATTCGATATAGACGCTCTGTACCTGGACACACACCCGGGGCGAATGAATCATGGTTAGCTCTCCTTCGATGGCAGATTGTCAGACAGCCAGTTGGCCATCTGGCAGTACTGCGCCACGGAAATATTTTCTGCGCGCATAGCCGGGTCAATGCCCAGCTCGGTCAGCACTTCCACGCTGAACAGATTGCCGAGACTGTTGCGGATGGTCTTGCGGCGCTGGTTGAACGCTTCGGTGGTGATGCGGCTCAGCACCCGGATCTCTTTGACCGGATACGGCATGGTGCTGTGCGGCACCAGGCGTACCACCGCGGAGTCGACCTTAGGCGGTGGGGTAAACGCGCTTGGCGGCACTTCGAGCACCGGGATCACCTGGCAATAATATTGCGCCATTACGCTTAATCGACCATACGCCTTACTGTTCGGTCCGGCAACCAGACGATTCACCACTTCCTTCTGCAGCATAAAGTGCATATCGGCAATGGCATCAGTATAGCTGAACAGATGGAACATCAGCGGGGTCGATATATTGTATGGCAGGTTGCCGAAGACGCGCAGCGGCTGGCCCATTTTCTCCGCCAGTTCGCCGAAGTTCATGGTCATCGCATCCTGCTGATAAATAGTCAGCTTCGGTCCGAGGAACGGATGCGTCTGCAGGCGGGCGGCCAGATCGCGGTCCAGCTCGATAACGGTCAGCTGATCCAGACGTTCGCCGACCGGCTCGGTGAGTGCTGCCAGACCGGGGCCGATTTCAACCATCGCCTGGCCTTTCTGCGGATTAATCGCCGAGACGATGCTGTCGATCACAAACTGATCGTTGAGGAAGTTCTGCCCGAAGCGTTTACGGGCTAAGTGGCCCTGATGGACTCGATTATTCATTGGGTATTAACAATCATTTTGATGGCGAGATTAAGCGCCGTGATAAAACTGCCGACGTCCGCTTTCCCCTGGCCGGCTAATTCCAGCGCGGTGCCGTGGTCAACGGAGGTACGAATAAAAGGTAAACCGAGCGTAATGTTCACGCCGCGGCCAAAGCCCTGGTATTTTAGCACGGGCAGGCCCTGATCGTGGTACATCGCGAGTACCGCATCGGCATGATCAAGATATTTCGGCTGGAAGAGGGTGTCTGCCGGCAGCGGACCGCTGAGGTGCATCCCCTTTGCGCGCATCTCTTCCAGTACCGGAATGATGGTCTCTATCTCTTCCGTTCCCATATGGCCGCCTTCGCCGGCGTGCGGGTTAAGCCCGCAAACCAGTACGTGCGGCTGGGCAATACCGAACTTTGTGCGCAGGTCGTGATCGAGGATGGTGATGATCTCGCGCAGCAGGTCGGGTGTAATCGCTTCGCTGATGGCTTTTAACGGCAAATGGGTGGTGACCAGCGCCACCCGCAGCTCTTCTGTCGCCAGCATCATTACCACTTTGCTGGCCTGGGCACGTTCTTCAAAGAACTCGGTATGGCCGGTAAAGGCGATGCCAGAGTCGTTGATGTTGCCTTTGTGCACCGGGCCGGTCACTAACGCCGCAAATTCACCGTTCAGACAGCCGTCGCAGGCGCGCGCCAGCGTCTCCACTACGTAGGCGCCGTTTTGCACGTTCAGCACGCCGGGTTCCGCCGGAACGTTCAGCGGCACGTTCAGCAGCGTCAGGGTACCGGCACGCTGCGGGACGGGCGGTTGCGCAGGATCGTATGGCAGGAGAGATAAAGGAAGACCGAGCCGCTGGGCTCGGTCAGTTAACAGGGCGCCATCGGCGCAGATCACCAGCTCAACTGGCCAGTCGCGCTGGGCAAGCTGCACGACCAGGTCAGGGCCAATCCCGGCGGGTTCGCCGGGAGTGATAACAACTTTACGGGTTTCAGGCATCGATATTAGTTGCTCAGAATTTTAACGTACGCACTGGCGCGCTGTTCCTGCATCCAGGTTGCCGCTTCTTCAGAGAATTTGCGGTTCATCAGCATGCGGTAAGCACGATCTTTCTGCGCGGCATCCGTTCTGTCAACCTGACGGCTATCCAGCAGTTCGATCAGATGCCAGCCAAAGGAGGAGTGCACCGGTCCGCTGGTCTGCCCTTTGTTCAGACGCATCAGCGCATCGCGGAATGCCGGGTCGAAGATGTCTGGAGTGGCCCAGCCTAAATCACCGCCCTGGTTTGCCGAGCCCGGATCTTCAGAATAGGTTTTCGCCGCTTGAGCAAACGTGATTTTCCCGCTCTTAATCTCGGCGGCGATCTGTTCCAGCTTAGCCTGAGCCTGGGCATCGTTCATGATCGGTGACGGCTTAAGCAGAATATGACGGGCGTGAACTTCGGTGACGGAGATATTCTGGGTACCACCGCGCAGGTCGTTCACTTTCAGAATGTGGAAGCCAACGCCGGAACGAATCGGACCGACGATATCCCCTTTCTTCGCCGTGCTTAACGCCTGAGCGAAAATACCCGGCAGCTCCTGGATACGGCCCCAGCCCATCTGGCCGCCCTTCAGCGCCTGTTGGTCAGCGGAGTAGGTGATAGCCAGTTTGCCGAAGTTCGCACCGCTACGCGCTTGCTCAACGATGGAGTTTGCTTGCTCCTGGGCTGCGGCGACTTCGTCAGAGGTCGGGTTTTCCGGCAGCGGGATCAGGATGTGGCTCAGGTTGAGCTCGGTGCTGGCATCGTTCTGGTCGCCGATCTGTTTTGCCAGCGCTTCCACTTCCTGTGGCAGCACGGTGATGCGACGACGCACTTCATTGTTACGCACTTCCGAAATCAGCATCTCTTTACGGATCTGGTTACGGTAGGTGTTGTAGTTGATGCCTTCATAGGCCAGACGGCTGCGCATCTGATCCATGGTCATATTGTTTTGTTTGGCGATGTTGGCGATAGCCTGGTCGAGCTGGTCGTCAGAGACCTTCACGCCCATCTTCTGCCCCATCTGTAATACGATCTGGTCCATGATCAGTCTTTCGAGGATTTGATGGCGCAGGGTGGCGTCATCCGGCAACTGTTGGCCAGCCTGGCCAGCGTTGAGCTTAACCGATTGCATCAAACCATCGACGTCGCTTTCCAGCACGACGCCATTATTGACGACGGCCGCTACTTTATCGACCACCTGGGGGGCAGCGAAACTGGTATTCGCGATCATGGCGATACCGAGAAGCAGCGTTTTCCAGTTCTTCATACTTTTTCCATTTCGATTAACCGCAAATGCGGATGATGTTGTAAACCAGCCGCATCACAGGGAGCTCTGGTACGGTAAAATGTTCGAACGCAGCATCTGCTGGGTGCCGAGGCCGTAGTTAGAGCTCAGACCGCGCAATTCGATATTGATTCCGAAGGTGTTATCGTATTTGCTCTCGCCGCCGTTGTTGTTGCTATCCCAGCCGTTGACTTTACGTTCGTAGCCAAGACGGATGGCGTAGCAGCAGGAGTTATACTGGACACCTAACATCTGGTTTGCTGCTTTCCGGGTATTGGTATCGTAGTAGTATGCCCCGACCACGGACCAGCGATCGACGATCGGCCAGCTGGCGGTCATCCCCACCTGCGAAATACCCTGTTTGTATTGTTCAGCCGTGGAATACGATGGCAGTGTGGCCTGAATATATTCCGGGCTGGCGTAACGATAGTTAAGCTGGACCAGGCGGTTCTCATCCCGACGGTATTCAATGGTGCCGTTACCGGTGGCGACGTTATCCAGACGCGTATCGTACTGGATCCCCCCGCGCAAGCCCCAGTCATCGGTAATGCGCCAGTAAGTATCGCCAGCCCAGACCAGTGAGCCCGTGGTGTCGTTGTTCTCCCAGTTGATGTTGTCATCACCGGTGCGTGATTCGGTGAAGTAGTAGATTTGACCAACGGAAATATTAAAACGTTCCACGGCGGCGGCATCATACACGCGGGAGGTGATCCCGGTGGAGACCTGGTTGGCCGACGCAATGCGGTCCAGACCACTGTAGGTGCGGTCGCGGAACAGACCGCTATAGTCTGACTGCAACAGCGTAGAGTCGTAGCTGCCGATTTCACTCTGATCGCGGTACGGTACGTAGAGATACTGCATACGCGGTTCCAGCGTTTGGGTGAACCCCTCCTGCAGATCGCGTTCAAAGACCATTTTACCGTCGACTTTAAACTGCGGCATCACGCGGCTGACGGACTCTTTATAGTCGGTGCCGTTGGCCGCATTGTACTTATCGAGGTTGCTCTGCTGGTAGTGGGTCGCCAGCAGCTTGGCTTCAGTATTCAGGCTACCCCAGCCGTTGGACAGCGGCAGGTTGATCGTCGGTTCGAAGTGAACGCGGGTGGCTTCTGGCATGTTGTTATTGGAGTTAACAAAATGGGCAACCTGGCCGTACAGATGGGTATCGAACGGACCGACATCATTCTGGTAGTAGTTGACGTCCAGCTGCGGCTGAGCCGAATAGGAGTTGCTCGATTCCCGGTCAAAGACCTGGAACTGCTTGGTCGATACGGTGGCGTCAAAGTTTTGATTGACGTAACCGGCGCTGAACTTCTGTGTGGCGTAGCCGTCGGTACTGGAGCCATATTTCGAGCTGAAGTCGCTGAAGTAGTCAGGATCGCTAACCTTGGTGTAGTCAGCGTTCAGACGCCAGACCTGATCGATAACCCCGGAGTGGTTCCAGTAGAACAACCAGCGGCGGCTGTTGCTGTCTTTGGAGTGGTCGTCTTCATAGACTTTATCCGACGGCAGGTAGTCGAATTCGGTTAAGCCGCTGCCGAGATGGGTCAGGTAGCGGAATTCGTTTTCCCACATCACGCCGCCGCGTTTGTTCATATAGTGCGGGGTGATAGTGGCATCGAAGTTCGGCGCGATATTCCAGTAGTACGGCAGGGAGAATTCCACACCGTTTTTGGTGCTGTATTTGGCGTTCGGGATCAGGAAGCCAGAACGACGCTTATCGCCCACCGGCAGCTGCAGGTAGGGACTGTAGAAGATTGGCACGGAGCCAAGCTTAAAGCGGGCGTTCCAGATCTCGGCGACCTGTTCCTCACGGTCGTGGATGACTTCGCTGCCCACGACGCTCCAGGTGTCGGAGCCCGGCAGACAGGAGGTAAAGCTGCCGTTTTCCAGAATGGTATAGCGATTTTCGCCGCGCTGTTTCATCAGGTCCGCGGTACCGCGTCCCTGGCGGCCGACCATTTGATAATCACCCTGCCAGACGTTGGTGTCTTTGGTGTTCAGATTCGACCAGGCTTTTGGCCCTTTAAGGATCACCTGGTTATCGTCGTAATGGACGTTGCCCAACGCATCCACCGTTCGCACCGGTTGCGCCTGGCCTGCGGCCTGCTGCTGATGCAACTGAACTTCGTCGGCTCGTAGACGGCTATTCCCCTGGTTAATATCGACGTTGCCAGTGAAGACGGCATTATCCGGGTAGTTGCCCTTCGCATGATCGGCGTTAATCGTCACCGGCAGATCGCCAGGCCGCCCTTCCACGAGCGGACGATCAAAGCTTGGCACGCCAAGCATACATTGCGTTGCGAGATCGGCAGCGAGGCCTTGTTGGCTATACAAGGCGCTGGCAATCATCGTAGCCAGGAGGCTGGGAATACGTTTTTTCATACGTTGTATTTATTGTTCCATCATCTTGTGGCAGCGGCTTGCAAACGGTCAGAGCCTAACTTACTCAACTTTATCACGCTAGTGTTAATCCTGCCCGTTTCGGGCCCGAGCGTTAGGCACCCTGTTGAATGACGAGTATGATAAAGCAAATTATAGGCTATGTCCCACAATTGACCGAGGCGCGAGTGCCGGTTAACGTGCGGTCATATTCGAGCTTAACGGCGACAAACAGTTGGGGAGTCTATGCAGTATTTGGGTAAAGTGATTGGCGTGGCAGTGGCTTTGCTGATGGGCGGTGGGTTCTGGGGCGTGGTGCTCGGCTTCCTGGTCGGCCATATGTTTGACCGGGCGCGCAGCCGCCGGTTGAATCTCTTCGCCAATCAACAGGAGCGCCAGTCGCTCTTCTTTTCCACCACCTTTGAAGTGATGGGGCATCTGACCAAATCCAAGGGGCGCGTCACCGAAGCGGATATTCATGTCGCCAATGTGCTGATGGATCGGATGAACCTGCACGGCGCCTCGCGCACGGCGGCGCAGCAGGCGTTCCGCGATGGTAAGGCCGACAACTATCCGCTGCGCGAGAAGATGCGTCAGCTGCGCAGCGTCTGTTTTGGCCGCTTCGATTTGATTCGGATGTTTCTGGAAATTCAGCTGCAGGCGGCGTTCGCCGATGGCGAATTGCACCCTAACGAACGCGAAGTGCTGTTCGTCATCGCCGATGAGCTCGGCATCTCCCGCGCCCAGTTCGATCAGTTCCTGCGAATGATGCAGGGCGGCGCCCAGTTTGGCGGCGGTTCGCAGCAGCAATCGTATGGTCAGCGGGGCGGTAACGCCGGCTGGCAGCAGGCGCAGCGTGGGCCAACGCTGCAAGATGCTTGCAATGTGCTGGGGGTGAAACCGACCGATGACGCGGCGACGGTAAAGCGCGCCTATCGTAAGCTGATGAACGAGCACCATCCGGACAAGCTGGTGGCGAAAGGGTTGCCGCCGGAGATGATGGAGATGGCCAAACAGAAGGCTCAGGAGATCCAGAAGGCCTGGGAACTGATCAAAGAGCAGCGCGGCTTCTGAGTTTTCCCGCCCCTCCCGTTCGGCGAGGGGCCTCTAGCTTTTGGCCTGGGCGCGGCGGTACAGCCGCCGTGGATGGCCGATTTTACCGTACTGCATTTCCACCTCCAGAAAGCCGGTTTCAACGCCGTGTTCGAGATAGCGGCGGGCGGTGGTTTTGCTGAGTCCGGCGGCGCTGACCACTTCATCGACGGAAAAGCAGTGCCCTTCCCGGCCGCGAAATAGCCCCTGCACCAGCGCCAGCGTCTTCTCTTCAATGCCCTTGCTGCCGTTGTCCACGCGATAGTTCTTCGCCTGCAGTTGATAGAGAGAATCGACGTTCTGCTGATCGACGATTTTCCATTCTCGCTGCTGATCGTAGAACTGGATAAAGCGCTCCAGTGACTGGCTCAGTCGCTTCCATGACACCGGCTTAAGGATATAGTCGAAGGCGCCGTTGCGGATCGCCAGGCTGCAGGTTTCCATATCGCTGGCGGCGGTGATAAAGATCACCGAGCAATGGCTGGTCGCCAGCGCCGGGTCGGTCATCAGCGTTACCCCTTTGCCGTCCGGCAAATAGTTATCCAGCAGCACCAGCTGGGGCGGCGTGGCGTGGAGCAACTGCCGCGCCTGGGCGAGGGAGGCCGCCATGCCTGCCAGCCGCAGGCGCGGGTGTTTCTGCACAAGCTCGGCGTGCAGGCGCGCCAGCTCGCTCTCATCTTCAATGATTAGCACATCGACCAGGTCATGATGCATCGTGGGCCTCCGTTTGCGGACAGGCTGGGGCGTCGGCCGGGATAAACAGGGTGAAGATCGTTCCCCGCGGCGCGTTATCGGCGACTTCGATAGTGCCGCCCGCCTGAGTGACATAATGTTCTATAAGATACAAACCAATACCGTGATCGCCACGGGTCTTGGTGGTGACGCCGCGTTCAAAAATGCGGTCGCGAATATCGGGACGGATGCCGACGCCGCGGTCGGCCACTTCGATGATCAGCTCCCGGGCGTTGAGCTGAATCAGCACTTCCACCGGCTCGTGCGGAAGATCAGCGCGCTGCGTGGCTTCGATGGCGTTATCCAGCAGGTTGCCAATGATGGAGATCAGTTCAGATTCCATCAGCGACGGCAACGGACGGTCGATACGGCAGGCCGGGTCGAAGCTCAGGGCCACGCCTTTTTCGCGGGCGCGGGTGGCTTTGCCAAGCAGCAGGCCGCACAGCGTCGGCGACTGGAAGTGCGAGGAGATAAAGTCCAGTAGCTCCTGGGCATGCTCCGACTGGGCCTGAATATAGCGGATCGCTTCGTCGTAGTGGCCCATATGCAGCAGGCCGGAGAGGGTGGTCATCCGGTTGAGCTGCTCGTGGCGCATGATGCGCAAATTGTCGACATAGCGCTTCACCTGGCTGAGCTGGGCGGTGAGGGCATTGATTTCGTTGCGATCGCGGAAGGTGATCACCCAGCCCTGCAGCGTGTTCTCCAGCATAATGCGCACCCGGCTGGCGAGCACGGTCAACTGGTTGAAGCGGCACAGTTCGTCATGGGTATCGCGCTCGAGCATGTCGCCGCTGGCGAAAAACGGCTGTGGTGAAATAACGCTGTCGATCGACTGACCTCGCAGCTGGCGGGCGGGTTGGCTGAGCCCCAGCAGGCTGCGGGCGGCATGGTTAATCACCTCAATACGCCGCTGGCGATCGATGACGATCACCCCTTCAAAGATCGACTCCATCATCGCCTTTTGCTGGCGCACCAGCAGACCTATCTCCCGTGGCTCGAGCGAAAAAATCTGCTTCTTGATGCTGCGGGTAAAGTACCAGGAGAAGATAAACAGGGCGATGAGCAGCAGGACGGCAGCGATAAAAATATTGATCACTTTGGTCAGCGTGATGCTGTCAAGATAGCTGGTCAGGTAGCCCACGGAGACAATGCCGATCACCTGCCCCTCGTCATCGACGATGGGCGTTTTGCTGCGCAGCGAGACGCCAAGGCCGCCTTTGCGAATGGTGGTGATGGTGTGTCCCTCCAGTACCGCCTGGTTGTCGCCACCGACCAGCCGCGTGCCAACCCATTCCGGGTGGACGGAGTGAAACAGATGTACCCCCTGTCGGTCGCCGATAACGATGAAGCTGGCATCGCTATGGGCGGCGATTTGCTGCATAAACGCCCGAATCGCCTGCGGGTCGTGCTGGCTGACCTGCTGGCGTAAATTCGGCATCAGGGCTATCTCTTCGGCCTGAATTTTGGCCCGGGCGCTCATTTCCTGATAAAGCTGGCGGCTGGCGTCAAAATAATAATAAATGCCGAGCGCGATAAAGAGGACCGAGAAAAAAGCGACCAGCGAAATAAACAGCTTATATTGAAAAGATAATTTCATAGGTCCCGAACAGCGTATTTACCATCCCGGCACTCTATCATTTTTCTGTCACGTAACGTAAATGTTAATGGAAAGTTGTGATCATCGGCGCAGGCGCTGGCAGGGCCCTAGTGGAAATCAGACGCGGCGGGAAATAAAAACCATAAAAACCACGATAATAAATCAGAGATATATCACTCCTTTGAGGTTCGGCGAATAGAAACCATAAAAACCATAGTGACCATTAAAACTTCTTTTTTAATCTGGGGAGCTTCACATTAACGACGCCGCTGTCCCTTTACGCTGAAAATGAATAATAACGACAGGGCTGAATTTATGAGCACCACAGACAATGCATTCTCTGCAACCCTTGAACCGATCAATACGCCGAAAACCACGCTGAAGCAGCGCTGGTGGCACATTATGGATAACTGGAAGGTCGGCATCGTCCCGCTGCCGCTGTTTCTGCTGGCCGGGGGGCTGATTGCCCTCGACTGCCTTGGCGGCAAACTGCCGAGCGATATCGTGGTGATGGTGGCCACTCTGGCTTTCTTTGGCTTCGCCTGCGGCGAGTTTGGTAAGCGCCTGCCGGTGCTGGGGAAACTTGGCGCGGCGGCGATCTGCGCCACCTTTATTCCTTCCGCGCTGGTCCACTACGGTCTGCTGCCGGACGTGGTGGTTGAATCCACCACCAAATTCTATAAATCCACCAACATCCTCTATCTCTACATCTGCTGCATCATCGTCGGCAGCATCATGAGTATGAACCGCACCACGCTGATTCAGGGTTTCCTGAAGATCTTTTTCCCGATGCTGTGTGGCGAAGTGGTTGGCATGCTGGTGGGCATCGGCGTCGGCACGCTGCTGGGTATGGAGCCGTTCCAGGTGTTCTTCTTTATCGTGCTGCCGATCATGGCTGGTGGCGTAGGCGAAGGGGCGATCCCGCTGTCGATGGGCTACGCTGCGCTGATGCATATGGAGCAGGGCGTGGCCCTGGGCCGGATATTGCCGATGGTGATGCTCGGCAGCCTGACGGCGATCGTCATCTCCGGCTGCCTCAACCAGCTCGGCAAGCGCTTCCCGCATCTCACCGGTGAAGGCCAGCTGATGCCGAACCGCAGCTATGAAACCCGTAGCCTCGGCGAGAGTGAAGGCGTGAGCGGCAAAACCGACGTCGGCACCCTGGCCTCCGGCGCGCTGTTGGCGGTGCTGCTGTATATGATGGGGATGCTTGGCCACAAACTGATTGGCCTGCCGGCGCCGGTGGGGATGCTGTTTCTCGCCGTGCTGCTAAAGCTGGCTAACGTGGTGTCGCCGCGTCTGCAGGAGGGATCGCAGATGGTGTATAAATTCTTCCGCACCGCAGTGACCTATCCGATCCTCTTTGCCGTCGGCGTGGCGATCACTCCGTGGCAGGAGCTGGTGAACGCCTTCACCTTCACCAACCTGCTGGTGATCGTCAGTACCGTCTCTGCGCTGGTGGCGACCGGCTTCTTTGTCGGTAAAAAGATAGGGATGCACCCGATCGATGTGGCGATTGTCTCCTGTTGCCAGAGCGGGCAGGGCGGCACCGGCGATGTGGCGATCCTCACCGCCGGTAACCGCATGAGCCTGATGCCGTTCGCGCAGATCGCCACCCGCATCGGCGGGGCGATAAATGTCTCGCTGGCGCTACTGTTCCTCAGCCACTATCTGGCGTGATTTAACGCTGCTCTCAGCGATAAACCTGCTATTTTCCGCTACAGAACGCCGAAAATATCTGCGTTCTGTATCCTAAATGCTCCGCATTTAGCGTTACAATCAGCGCGCGATCGGCTATCGCAACCATCATCATGACAGTCCAGGCGCTGTCGCATTTATCATATGTAGGAGAGGAATTAATGTCAGTGGATACTCCCGCCCAGGCGGGCGTCAGCATCGACGCATTGCTGGCGGCGAAAGAGCAGCGTGCGGCCCGTCAGGCCGACTGGCTGGCCCATTATCAGCAGCCTGTTATTTCCCTGACCCTGGTAACCCCGGGGGCGGTGAAGGACAGCATTCGCTATCGCAACATGATGGGCGTCGCCCTCCAGGCCTGCGACCAGCTGCTGTGGAAGCACCGCTGGCAAACGCTGGATCGCCAGGTGCTGTGGCTGCCGACCGGACCGGAAGCCCTGTGGTGCGTGGCGCACCCGGCCAGCGAAATCAAAGCGATGTGCAGTACGCTGGAGCAGAGCCATCCGCTGGGACGCCTGTGGGATATCGATGTGATCTGTCCGCAGAATGGGCTGGTGGGGCGTCAGTCGCTCGGTGAGTCGCAGCGCCGCTGCCTGCTGTGCGATGAGCCGGCGCACGCCTGCGCGCGCAGCCGTCGCCATGACACCGATCTCGTCGTGGCGCGCGTTGAGCAGATGATTGATGCGTGGTTCGCCCGCGATTAATCGGGATTGTTTTCTGTACCCTCACTAATCCGAGTTGCACGCAGCCAACCCGCATGCAACTCGAAGTATGAGCGTTAAAAGTCGATCGGCGCGCGGAAAGTCATCGCGTTGCCGTAGGCAGGGTGGGTGATGGTGAGCGTCTCGGCGTGCAGCAGCAGGCGCGGGGCCATCGCCAGCGCCTCCGGGGTGGCGTAAAAGCGGTCGCCAAGGATCGGATGCCCCAGCGCCAGCATATGTACGCGCAACTGGTGCGAGCGTCCGGTGATCGGCTTCAGACGCACGCGGGCGGTGTTGTCCTCTGCGTACTCCAGCACCTCATACTCGGTTTGCGCCGCTTTGCCGGTTTCATAACACACCTTCTGCTTTGGCCGGTTCGGCCAGTCGCAAATCAGCGGTAAATCCACCAGGCCTTCCGCCGGCTGCGGATGGCCCCAGACGCGGGCGACGTACTGCTTCTTCGGCTCGCGCTCGCGGAACTGACGTTTCAGTTCGCGTTCCGCGGCCTTATTCAGCGCCACCACAATCACGCCGCTGGTGGCCATATCCAGGCGGTGCACCGATTCGGCCTGCGGGAAGTCGCGCTGAATGCGCGTCATCACGCTGTCTTTATGCTCATCAAGACGACCCGGCACGGACAACAAGCCGCTTGGCTTGTTGACCACCATGATGTGCTCATCCTGATACAAGATCACCAGCCAGGGATCCTGCGGCGGATTGTAGTTTTCCATCGCCATTTCGCGTTCCGTTACTGGTGGGTGACGACGATCAGACGCAGCGCGTCCAGACGCCATCCGGCCTGTCCCAGCGCCTCCAGCACCTGCTGACGGTTGCTTTCGATAGCCGCCAGTTCGTCGTCACGGATGTTCGGGTTCACCGCCTTCAGCGCTTCCAGACGCGACAGTTCCGCCGTCAGCTTGTCATCGGCTTCGTTACGCGCGGTGTCGATCAGCGCCTGCGCTGCTTTGGCAATCTGCGCTTCGCCCTGCTGCAGAATGGCGTGAACGTCCTGCTGCACCGCATTGACCAGCTTGCTGCCGGTGTGGCGGTTGACCGCGCTCAGCTGACGGTTGAAGCTTTCAAACTCTACCTGGCCGGCGAGGTTGTTGCCGTTTTTATCCAGCAGCAGACGAACCGGGGTCGCTGGCAGGAAGCGGTTAAGCTGCAGCTGTTTCGGCGCCTGCGCTTCGACGACGTAGATCAGCTCCAGCAGCAGGGTGCCGACCGGCAGCGCCTTGTTCTTCAGCAGCGAAATGGTGCTGCTGCCGGTATCGCCGGAAAGGATCAGGTCCAGACCGTTGCGGATCAGGGGATGTTCCCAGGTGATGAACTGCGCGTCTTCACGCGACAGCGCCACATCACGCTCGAAGGTGATGGTGCAACCGTCTTCCGGCAGGCCCGGGAAATCCGGCACCAGCATATGGTCGGAAGGGGTGAGGACGATCAGGTTTTCACCGCGGTCGTCCTGGTTGATGCCGACGATATCGAACAGGTTCATCGAGAAAGCGATCAGGCTGGTGTCGTCATCCTGCTCTTCGATGCTCTCCGCCAGGGCCTGGGCTTTCTCGCCGCCGTTGGAGTGGATCTCCAGCAGACGGTCGCGGCCCTGCTCCAGCTGCGCCTTCAGGGCATCATGCTGTTGGCGGCAGGATTTGATCAGATCGTCAAAGCCGTCGGTGGATTCCGGCGCCGCAAGATAGTTGATCAGTTCATCGTGCACGCTGTCGTAGACGGTGCGACCGGTCGGGCAGGTATGTTCGAAGGCGTCGAGGCCTTCGTGATACCAGCGCACCAGCACCGACTGCGCGGTTTTTTCCAGGTACGGCACATGGATCTGGATATCGTGCGCCTGGCCGATACGGTCGAGACGGCCGATACGCTGCTCCAGCAGGTCCGGGTTAAACGGCAGATCGAACATCACCAGGTTGCTGGCGAACTGGAAGTTACGTCCTTCGGAGCCAATTTCGGAGCACAGCAGCACCTGGGCGCCGGTGTCTTCTTCGGCAAACCACGCCGCGGCGCGGTCGCGTTCGATAATCGACATCCCTTCATGGAACACCGCGGCGCGGATACCTTCGCGCTCGCGCAGCACCTGCTCCAGCTGCAGCGCGGTAGCGGCCTTGGCGCAGATTACCAGCACCTTCTGCGAGCGATGGCTGGTCAGGTAGCCCATCAGCCACTCGACGCGCGGGTCGAAGTTCCACCAGGTACCGGTATCACCTTCAAATTCCTGATAGATCTGCTCCGGATAGAGCATGTCGCGCGCGCGCTCTTCCGCGGTTTTGCGCGCGCCCATAATGCCGGACACTTTGATGGCCGTCTGGTACTGGGTCGGCAGCGGCAGACGAATGGTGTGCAGCTCGCGTTTCGGGAAACCTTTGACGCCGTTACGGGTATTACGGAACAGCACCCGGCTGGTGCCGTGGCGGTCCATCAGCATCGAAACCAGCTCCTGGCGTGCGGCCTGAGCATCTTCACGATCGCTGTTAGCGGCCTGCAGCAGCGGCTCGATATCCTGCTCGCCGATCAGGTCGCCCAGGGTGTTGAGTTCGTTATCGTTCAGTTTGTTGCCCGCCAGCAGCAGGGCGACGGCGTCGGCGACCGGGCGGTAATTCTGCTGTTCTTCAACAAACTGCGCGAAATCGTGGAAGCGGTTTGGATCCAGCAGACGCAGGCGCGCAAAGTGGCTCTCCATACCCAGCTGTTCCGGCGTCGCGGTGAGCAGCAGGATGCCCGGTACGCGTTCAGCCAGCTGTTCAATGGCCTGATATTCTCGGCTCGGGGCCTCTTCGCTCCACACCAGGTGGTGCGCTTCGTCGACCACCATCAGGTCCCACTCGGCGTCGCACAGGTGCTCCAGGCGCTGCTTGCTGCGGCGCACGAAGTCTAAAGAGCAGATCACCAGCTGTTCGGTTTCGAACGGGTTGTAGGCGTCGTGCTGCGCTTCGGCGTAGCGCTCGTCGTCGAACAGCGAGAAGCGCAGGTTGAAGCGGCGCAGCATCTCCACCAGCCACTGGTGCTGGAGGGTTTCCGGGACCACGATCAGCACGCGTTCGGCGGCGCCGGAGAGCAACTGCTGGTGCAGGATCATCCCGGCTTCGATGGTTTTACCGAGACCCACTTCGTCCGCCAGCAGAACGCGCGGCGCGTGACGACGGCCCACGTCGTGAGCGATATGCAGCTGGTGCGGGATCAGGCTGGTGCGCTGGCCGCGCAGGCCGCTCCACGGCATGCGGTACTGTTCGCTCTGGAACTTGCGCGCGCGGTAGCGTAGGGCAAAGCGATCCATGCGGTCGATTTGGCCGGCGAACAGGCGGTCCTGCGGTTTGCTGAATACCAGTTTGCTGTCGAGCAGCACTTCACGCAGGGTGACGTTCGCTTCCTGGGTGTCCAGGCGGGTGCCAGTGTAGGACAGCAGCCCGTTCTCTTCATTCACTTTGTCAACGTGGAGCTGCCAGCCTTCATGGCTGGTGATGGTGTCGCCCGGGTTAAACATCACGCGGGTGATCGGGGAATCGTTGCGAGAGTACAGACGGTTTTCGCCGATGGCGGGAAAAAGGAGAGTGACCATGCGCGCATCCAGCGCTACCACCGTCCCTAATCCTAGTTCGCTCTCTGTGTCGCTAATCCAGCGTTGACCAAGTGTAAAAGGCATATATGTTCGGCTCTTTAGTTCTTTAATTGCAGGCAATAGTTGATCATCTCCATGAACAATCGGAGATGCGTCAAAATTGGGGCCAGGAATGGAAAGGGCGCTATATTACTGGATGGCAGAACGTTCGTCACGTCCTCCTCACGCTTCATTTTTAGGCTTTCGTGCCCGCGGAATGGGTGACAAAAAATCAAAATAGCCCCAGCTGTCCTGTCACTATTGTAGCAAAGTCATCGTTGACGAAGGGCAGGATCCCTTCCGCCACTGGCTGCAACTGCTTTGTTAAATAGTGATCGTAATCGAGCGGCGACTGCTGGTAATCCACCGGCTCCGGGCCGCTGGTGGTCCAGACGTATTTGATGGTGCCGCGCTGCTGATACTGTTGCGCCCGCCCACGCTTCAGATTTTGCTCATCGGCAAGCCGCGCGGCGCGCACGTGCGGCGGTACGTTACGTTGATACTCGGCCAGCGGGCGGCGCAGGCGTTTGCGGTAAACCAGCTGTTCGTCGAGCTCGCCGTTCATCAGCCGGGCGAGGGTGTCGCGAATATAATCCTGATACGGCTGGTTGCGGAAGATACGCAGGTACAGCGCCTGCTGAAACTGCTGGGCCAGCGGCGTCCAGTCGGTGCGTACCGTCTCCAGCCCCTTGAACACCATGCGCTGGGTATCGCCCTCCTGAATCATCCCGGCATAGCGTTTCTTGCTGCCGGTATCGGCGCCGCGGATCGTCGGCATTAAAAAGCGGCAGAAGTGGGTTTCATACTCCAGCTCCAGGGCGCTGGTGAGCTGGCTTTTGCCCAGCTCCTGCGCCCACCAGGCGTTGACGTCGTTCACCAGCGCCCGGCCGATCTCCGCCGCCTGCGCTTCGCTGTGCGGGCGCTTAAGCCAGACGAAGGTGGAGTCGGTATCGCCGTAGATAACGTCATAGCCCTGGGCTTCAATCAACGCTTTGGTCTGGCGCATAATTGCGTGGCCGCGCATGGTGATCGACGAGGCAAGACGTGGGTCGAAGAAGCGGCAGGCGCTGGTGCCCAGCACGCCGTAGAAAGCGTTCATGATGATCTTCAGCGCCTGGGAGAGCGGCTTATTGTGCTGGCGCTTGGCTTCATCCCGGCCGTGCCAGATCTGGCTGACAATGTCTGGCAGGCAATGTTTATCGCGCGAGAAGCGGGCGCCGAGGAAGCCTTCGATACTGTGCTGGTCATCGGGCTGCGCCAGGCCCTCCACCAGACCGACCGGATCGATTAAAAAGGTGCGAATGATCGACGGATACAGGCTCTTGTAGTCCAGCACCAGCACCGAGTCATACAGGCCGGGGCGGGAGTCCATCACATAGCCGCCAGGGCTGGCCTGCGGCGGTACGTCGCCGAGGTTTGGCGCCACGTAGCCCAGGCGGTGCATGCGCGGGAAGTAGAGATGGCTGAAGGCGGCGACCGAGCCGCCGTGGCGGTCGGCGGGCAGGCCGTTGACCGTCGCCCGCTCGAGCAAAAACGGCATAATCTCCGTTTTGTGGAAGATCCGCGTCACCAGCTCGCAGTCCTGCAGGTTATAGGTCGCCAGCGCCGGTTTGTCTTCATGGAAGCGGCGATCGATCTCGTCCATCCGATCCCACGGGTTGTCGATGGCTTTGCCTTCGCCCAGCAGCTCGCGGGCCACCGCCTCCAGAGAAAAGGAGGAGAAATTCCAGAACGCCGATTTCAGCGCGTCGATGCCGTCAATAATCAGCCGGCCGTTGGCCTGGGCGAAGAAGACACCGTTCTTAAAACCGTGCTCGCGCCACTCCAGCTCGCTGTTGCCGCGGCCGAGCCGCAGCGGGATACGATAGCGTTCGGCATGCTTTTGCAGGACCCGCAGATCGAACTGCACCACGTTCCAGCCGATCAGCACGTCGGGATCGTGTTCAGCAAACCAGGCGTTGAGCTTTTCCAGTAGCAGCGGGCGGCTGGCGACGTAGACCAGCTCGAAACCGACAGCCGGGGGAGATTCGGGCTCGGGCCCCAGCATGTAGACCACCCGCTGGCCGCAGCCTTCCAGGCCGATGCAGTACAGCTCGCCGTGACGGCTGGTTTCGATATCCAGCGAGACCCATTTCAGCGGCGGGCGATAGTCAGGATGCGGTTTCATGCGCGCGTTGACCAGCTGCGAGCCGCGCGTTTCGCCTTCCACCCACACCGGGGCGGTGATAAAGCGCTCCATCAGGTAGCGCTCCGGCGGGCGGATATCGCCTTCGTAGACGGTGACGCCGCTGTCGCGGAGCATCTTCTCCAGACGCATCAATTGACGATGGGCACGGCAGTAGAGGCCGACAAGCGGCTGACGGTGGAAATCTTTCAGGGCCAGCGGGGCGAAGCGGAGCCCTTTCTCACCCTGCAGCAGTCGCTCAGCCTGCGCCCGCTGCGCTTCGGGGATAAAGGCGACGGACTCCTGCGGCGGGAGGGTGACCTGCAGCGGGCCATCGTCGGTGGCCAGCCAGAAGGACAGCTCGGTGCCCTGCGGGGTGTCCCGCCAGTGACGGGTGAGTAAAAAACCTGCTCGCGGCTGGGTCACGGGTGCTCTCAATGATAAAAAACCAGGCCTGATTATAGCCTGGTTTCATGATGGGTGCTGGGGTTTTATACAGGCATTCGGCGCTAAAGTTGACCCGGATTGCGGCTTGCGCCTTATCCGGGCTACCAGACGGTGCAGAGCCGAAGCCCTGCTAAGCGCAGCGCGAGCAGGGTGATTACTGGCCGTAGTAGGCTTTGGCCCCGTGCTTACGCAGATAGTGCTTATCGAGCAGCGTCTGCTGCATAGCCGGCAGCTGTGGCGCCAGCTGGCGGCAGAATATGCCCATATAGGCGATCTCTTCCAGCACGATGGCGTTATGTACCGCGTCTTCGGCGTTCTTGCCCCAGGCGAACGGGCCGTGGGAATGCACCAGCACGCCGGGCATTTGCGCCGGGTCTATGCCCTGCTGGCGGAAGGTTTCGACAATCACATTGCCGGTTTCCCACTCGTATTCGCCGTTGATCTCCGCATCGGTCATCAATCGGGTGCAGGGGACCGGACCATAAAAATAGTCGGCATGGGTGGTGCCGGTCGCCGGAATAGATTGCCCGGCCTGCGCCCAGATGGTGGCGTGGCGGGAGTGGGTATGCACAATGCCGCCCAGCGTCGGGAAGGCCTGATACAGCAGACGATGGGTTGGGGTATCCGACGAGGGCTTTTTATTGCCTTCCACCACCTCGCCGGTCTCCAGGCTGACCACCACCATATCGTCGGCGGTCATCACGCTGTAATCCATGCCGGAAGGCTTGATAATCAGCACGCCCTGATCGCTGTCGACGGCGCTGACGTTGCCCCAGGTTAAGGTCACCAGATTATGCTTTGGCAGGGCCAGGTTAGCTTCGAGGACCTGGCGTTTAAGATCTTCTAACATAGTGTGCTCCGAATAGCAGGCGAGTCGGGTATCCCTCACCCCGACCCTCTCCCAAAGGGAGAGGGAGAAAGTTGACACCGCGCCGGTCGGTTCCCCTCATCCCGACCCTCTTCCAAAGGGGGAGGGGAAAGATGACACCGCGCCGGGTCGGTTCCCCTCATCCCGACCCTCTCCCAAAGGGAGAGGGAGAAAGTTGACACCGCGCCGGTCGGTTCCCTCTCCCCTCTGGGGAGAGGGTTAGGGTGAGGGACGGCCTCTTAGCGTTTTGAACCGTAATACACTTCATTCCAGCGCAGCGCGTCCTTGAAGGACGGCAGACGGGTATCGTTGTCGATGACCGTCAGCTCGATATTGTGCAGCTCGGCGAACTGGCGCATATCGTCGAGGTTCAGCGCATGGCTGAAGACGGTATGGTGCGCGCCACCGGCGATGATCCAGGCTTCCGAAGCGGTACGCAGATCCGGCTGCGCTTTCCACAGAGCGTTGGCCACCGGCAGCTTCGGCAGATCGTGCGGCGTCGGGACGGTTTCAATGGTATTGACCAGCAGACGGAAGCGATCTCCCAGATCGATCAGGCTGGCGACAATCGCCGGGCCGGTCTGGGTATTGAAGATCAAACGCGCCGGATCCGCTTTGCCGCCGATACCCAGCGGCTGGACGTCGAGGATCGGTTTCTCAGCGGTAGCGATCGTCGGGCACACTTCCAGCATATGCGAACCGAGCACCAGATCGTTGCCGTTGTCGAAGTGGTAGGTGTAATCCTCCATAAAGGAGGTGCCGCCCTGCAGACCGGTTGACATCACCTTCATGATGCGAAGCAGAGCGGCGGTTTTCCAGTCGCCTTCGCCGGCAAAGCCGTAGCCCTGCTGCATCAGGCGCTGCACGGCGAGACCCGGAAGCTGTTTCAGGCCGTGGAGATCTTCAAAGGTGGTGGTAAAGGCGTGGAAACCACCTTGTTCAAGGAAGCGTTTCATCCCCAGCTCAATGCGCGCGGCGTCCAGCACGTTCTGGCGCTTGTCGCCGTGAACCTGCGCCGCCGGGGTCAGACGGTAGCTGCTCTCATATTCATCGACCAGGGCGCTGATATCGCCGTCGCTGATGCTGTTGACCACCTGCACCAGATCGCCGACCGCCCAGGTGTTCACCGAGAAGCCAAATTTGATCTGCGCGGCGACTTTATCGCCGTCGGTCACCGCCACTTCGCGCATATTATCGCCGAAACGGCACACTTTCAGCTGACGGGTGTCCTGTTTGGAGACCGCCTGGCGCATCCAGCCGCCGATACGCTGGTGGGCTTCTTTATCCTGCCAGTGACCGGTCACCACGCTGTGCTGCTGGCGCATACGGGCGCCGATGAAGCCGAACTCGCGGCCGCCGTGCGCGGTCTGGTTCAGGTTCATAAAGTCCATATCGATGCTGTCCCACGGCAGTGCGGCGTTGTACTGGGTATGGAACTGCAGCAGCGGCTTATTGAGGATAGTCAGGCCGTTGATCCACATTTTTGCCGGCGAGAAGGTATGCAGCCAGACCACTAACCCGGCGCATTTGTCATCGTAGTTGGCGTCGCGGCAGATATGGGTGATCTCGTCCGGCGTGGTGCCCAGCGGCTTGAGAACCAGTTTGCACGGCAGTTTGGCTTCCGCATTCAGGCTGTTCACCACATGTTCGGCATGCTTCGTCACCTGGCGCAGGGCTTCCGGGCCGTACAGATGTTGGCTGCCAATAACGAACCATACTTCATAGTTATCAAAAATCGTCATTTTCGTATCCTTAATGGGTGAGCGCTGCCTGAGATTGCGGGGCTTTTTCCGCCTTTGCAGCCGAAGGGAGATAGTGTTGTTCAGCGCTGACCGACCACTGCTGGTAGCGCTGATAGAGTTGTTCGAAACGTTGTGCCTGCGCCGGGCGTGGCTGCAGGGTGGTTTCCACCTGGCTTGCCATCCGCTGCTGGGCGGCGGGAATATCGTCATAGACGCCGGCGGCGACGGCGGCGAAGATAGCCGCTCCCAGCGCACAGCACTGATCGGAGGCGACAATTTGCAGCGGACGGTTCAGCACGTCGCAGCAGGCCTGCATGATGACCTGATTTTTCCGCGCGATACCGCCGAGGGCCATCACGTTGTTAACCGGGATCCCCTGCTCGGTGAAGCACTCCATAATGGCGCGGGCGCCGAAGGCGGTAGCGGCGATCAGCCCGCCGAACAGCGCGGGGGCATCGGTGGCCAGGTTAAGGTCGGTGATCACCCCTTTCAGACGCTGATTGGCATTCGGCGTGCGGCGGCCGTTGAACCAGTCGAGTACCACCGGCAGATGTTCCAGCGACGGATTATTGGCCCAGGCTTCGGTGAGGGCCGGCAGAAGCTGCTGCTGGCTGACTTTGATCTGCTCGCTGAGTTCGGGATGCTGCCGGGCGAGCTGCGCCAGCGGCCAGCCGAGGATGCGGCCAAACCAGGCGTAAATATCGCCGAAGGCGGACTGGCCTGCCTCCATGCCGATAAAGTGTGGGACCACGCTGCCGTCGACCTGGCCGCAAATGCCTTTCACCGTGCGGTCGCCGACGCTTTCTTTATCGGCAATCAGGATGTCGCAGGTGGAGGTGCCGATGACTTTCACCAGCGCGTTAGGCTGTGCCCCGGCGCCAACGGCGCCCATATGACAGTCGAAGGCGCCGCCGGAGATGGTCACAGTCTGCGACAGACCCAGACGCTCGGCCCACTCTGCGCTCAGCGTGCCGACCGGCACATCGGCCGTCCAGGTATCGGTGAACAGCGGCCAGGCCAGATGCTGGTTAATGATGGGATCAAGCTCATCGAAGAAGCTGGCCGGCGGCAGACCGCCCCAGCTTTCGTGCCACAGCGATTTATGTCCGGCGCTGCAGCGGCCGCGGCGCAGATCCTGCGGACGGGTGGTGCCAGAGAGCAGGGCGGGCACCCAGTCGCAAAGCTCCACCCACGAGGCGGCTG
The DNA here is from genome assembly GCF_048589245.1 of Klebsiella sp. 10982. Lineage (NCBI taxonomy): Bacteria > Pseudomonadati > Pseudomonadota > Gammaproteobacteria > Enterobacterales > Enterobacteriaceae > Klebsiella > Klebsiella sp. 10982. The sequence goes on along the minus strand of NZ_JBMAXV010000016.1, from coordinate 77,196 downwards.
CCTCGGCGACGGCGCTATCTTCGCGGGTGACGTGGAGAATTTTGGCCCAGAACCATTCGCTGGAGTAGATCCCGCCGATATAGCGGGAATAATCCTCTTTGCCCGGCTGGTGACACAGGCGGGTGATCGCCTCGGCTTCCTCGACCGCGGTGTGATCTTTCCACAGGACAAACATGGCGTTAGGGTTGTCAGCGAATTCTTCGCGCAGCGCCAGCACGTTGCCCTCGGCATCGACGGGAGCCGGGGTTGAGCCGGTGCTGTCGACGCCAATGCCCACGACGTCAGCGCGCTGTTCGGCGCTCAGGGAGGCCAGTACGCTTTTCAGCGCCGCTTCCATGGATTCGATGTAATCTCGCGGGTGGTGGCGGAACCGGTTGTTAGCGCCATCGCAATACTGTCCCTCCCGCCAGCGCGGATACCACTCCACGCTTGCCGCCAGTTCTGCGCCGGACGCACATTCCACCGCCAGGGCGCGGACTGAGTCACTACCAAAGTCGAGGCCAATCGCAATTGCCATCTTGTTACTCCATGCAGAAATCATTCATGCAGCAACAGTAGATACCCCCGGCAAAATCCGTCAGGCCGTATTCGCTAATCTTATGGATTATTTTGCTGTCACCTCGCAAAGTGTGACGCCGTGCAAATATTCGATGTGGACTTTCCTGCCGTATTTATAGACACTTTTGTTACCCGGCATGTCAGGGTGGAATGCACGCTGCTGGCGCTTTTTTCGCTTACTGTGCGGGTTTTTAGCGAAATTCCCACCGCCGTCGCAGTCGTGACAGGGCGGATAGCGATAAAATCATGAATATGGACAATTGGTGTCAATAATACCTTCGGGGAGAACGACGCGTATGGCCGAAACGCAAAACGATCCGCTGCTGCCAGGCTACTCTTTTAACGCCCATCTGGTCACCGGCCTTACGCCGATCGAGGCGCAGGGATACCTGGATTTCTTTATCGACCGCCCGCTGGGCATGAAAGGCTATATCCTCAATCTGACCATTCGCGGCGAGGGTGTTATCAATAACCACGGCGAGCAGTTCGTTTGCCGGCCAGGCGATATGCTGCTGTTCCCGCCGGGGGAGATCCACCACTATGGCCGCCATCCGGACGCCAGCGAGTGGTATCACCAGTGGGTCTACTTCCGGCCGCGCGCCTACTGGCACGAGTGGCTCAACTGGCCGACGATTTTTGCCCAGACCGGCTTTTTCCGCCCGGATGAACAGTGGCAGGCGCGCTTTGGCGAGCTGTTCGGCCAGATCGTCGATGCCGGGCAGGGGGCGGGGCGCTATTCCGAGCTGCTGGCGATTAATCTGCTGGAGCAGCTGCTGCTGCGGCGCATGGAGGCGATCAACGAATCGCTGCATCCGCCGCTGGATAACCGGGTACGCGACGCCTGCCAGTACATCAGCGACCATCTGGCGGACAGCCATTTTGATATTGCCAGCGTCGCCCAGCATGTCTGCCTGTCGCCTTCGCGTCTGTCGCACCTGTTCCGCCAGCAGCTGGGGATCAGCGTGCTCGGCTGGCGGGAAGACCAGCGTATCAGCCAGGCCAAACTGCTGTTGAGTACCACGCGGATGCCGATCGCCACCGTCGGACGCAACGTCGGCTTTGAAGATCAGCTCTATTTTTCGCGCGTATTCAAAAAATGCACCGGCGCCAGCCCGAGCGAATTCCGCGCAGGATGTGAATAAAAAGTAAAGAAAGTGAAATGATGACCCGCTTAAATGTCACAGCCAGTAAACTATTAAGACAATTGGTGGCTTGACGAGGGCGCGATGGCTCCGGAGAATCCGGGCTTCGTTTTTTAACCGGGTACATTATGCAAGCATTGCTGGAACACTTTATCACCCAATCCACGGTCTACTCGTTGTTAGCCGTGATGCTGGTGGCCTTTCTCGAGTCGCTGGCGCTGGTGGGGCTTATCTTACCCGGAACGGTGATGATGGCCGGCCTTGGGGCGCTTATCGGCAGCGGTGAGGTTAACTTCTGGCAGGCGTGGCTGGCGGGGATTGTCGGCTGTCTGCTGGGCGACTGGATCTCATTCTGGCTCGGCTGGCGCTTTAAAAAGCCGCTGCACCGCTGGTCGTTTATGAAGAAAAACCGTGCCCTGTTGGAGAAGACCGAGCATGCGTTGCATCAGCACAGCATGATCACCATTCTGATCGGCCGCTTTGTTGGGCCGACGCGACCGCTGGTGCCGATGGTCGCCGGGATGCTCGATCTGCCGGTGGCGAAGTTTGTGCTACCGAATATTATCGGCTGCCTGCTCTGGCCGCCGCTCTATTTCCTGCCCGGCATTCTCGCCGGGGCGGCGATTGATATTCCGGCCGATGAAAACAGCGCCAGCTTTAAATGGCTGCTGTTGGGGGCGGCGCTGCTGGCCTGGCTGGCAGGGTGGCTGTGCTGGCGGCTGTGGCGGAGCGCGAAAACCTCAGGCGATCGCCTGACCCGCTGGCTGCCGCGCGGCCGACTACTGTGGCTGTCACCGCTGATGGTGGTGGTCGCCGCGACGGCGCTGACTCTGGTCTGCCGCCATCCGCTGATGCCGGTCTATCTGGCGATCCTGCACAAGGTTATTGCGCGCTGATGCCCATCAGATGCGAGGCGCTGCTGTTGCCGCTTAACAGCTCGGCGGTGGCGCCATCCCAGACAATCCGCCCTTCGGCGACCACTATCGAGCGCGGCGCGATGCGCGCGGCATCTTCCACGCTGTGGGAGACCATCAGCAGAGTGAGCTGCTGCTGCTCGCAGACATCGGCGACCAGGGACAGCATCTCCTGACGCAGCGCCGGGTCAAGCGCTGAGAAGGGTTCATCCAGTAACAGCACCGGCTGCTGGCGCACCAGACAGCGGGCCAGCGCCGCGCGCTGCCGCTGACCGCCGGAAAGCTCGCCCGGCAGGCGTTCCAGCAGCGCATCAATTCCCATCTGTCCGGCCATCGCCGCCACCTGCGCCTGCTGCTCGCGGCTCAGTTTCAGGCCCGGGTGGATCCCGAGGCTGATATTCTGCCGAACCGTGAGATGGTTAAACAGGTTATTCTCCTGGAACAGCATCGAGACCGGACGCTGCGCCGGCGGCGTCGCGTTATGCGCCTCGCCATTGATCCGCAGGCTGCCGCTGGCGGGCGGTAGAAAACCGGCGATCAGATTCAGCAGGGTGCTCTTTCCGGCGCCGCTGGGGCCGAGCACCGCGATACGCTCGCCGCGCGCGACGTCGAGGGTAAAACGCATCGGCAGATGCTGGTACAGCCAGGTCACATCATTGAGTTTTAGCATCACGCCCCGGAAGTTTTTCAATCAGCGTAAATAATAAGAAACAGAGCAGCAGCAGGAGTAGGGCGGTGACGGCCCCGTCCTGGCTGCGGTAGGCGCCTATCTGCTGGTAGAGATAGAAAGGCAGGGTGCGGAACGCCTCGTTGCCGAACAGGGCCACCACGCCGAAGTCACCAATCGACAGCACGCAGGCAAAGGCGAGCGCCTGGGCCAGCGGGCGCCGGAGGGCGCGAAGCTCAACCACCCGCAGCCGCGTGAAGCCTTCAATCCCCAACGACTGGCACAGCATACTGTAGCGAGCGGTCACGTCGCGCATCGGGTTTTCCAGCACTTTGAGCGCGTAGGGGATCGCCATCAGGGCATTGGTGAAGATGACGATGCCGTCGGCGGACTCCGGCAGTCCGACGCTGTTACTGAGCAGCAGAAAAAAGCCAGTGGCCAGCACAATCCCCGGCATGGCAAGGATTAACATGCCGCTCAGCTCCATCGCCTGCCCGGCCAGCGGCCGCTGGCGGGCGCGCAGCTCCCGGCTGCTCCACAGCAGCATCATCGTCAGGGTTACGCTCAACAGCCCGGCGGCGATGGCGATGCGCAGAGAGGTACTCAATGCCTGCCAGAGCGCCGGCTGCGCCAGCACGTTCAGCATGTTGCGGTTGATCCCGTCGACGATGACCGCCAGCAGAGGCGGGAGCAGCAGCAGCAGGGCGGCGCCGATCAAGAGTCCGTCGCTCAGGCGGCTGTGCAGACGATCGTCAGGGTCGCGCCAGCCGCGGACATGGCTGACGCCGATAGCCACCGCTTTACTGAGGCGCTGGCTGAGCAGCACCAGCGCGAGGCAGCAAAGCATCTGGATCAGCGCCAGCATTGCCGCTCGCGCCGGATCGTAGTCAAAGCTCAGCGCCTGGTAGATAGCCAGCTCAATCGTGGTGGCCTTCGGGCCGCCGCCCAGCGACAGCACGGTGGCGAAGCTGGCGAAGCAGAGCATAAAAATCAGCGCAGCGACGGCGGGAATGTGCCGGCGCATCCACGGCCATTCGACGAGACGGAAGAAGGCATAGCCGCGCATGCCAAGCTGGGCGGCAATTTGCCGCTGTTCACCAGGGATACTCTCCAGCGCCTGCAGCAGCAGGCGGGTGGCCATCGGCATATTGAAAAAGACGTGCGCCAGCAGGATGCCCTGCAGACCGTAGGGCGAGAAATCCCACTGCCAGCCGAGCGCGTGAAACAGCGAGGCCAGCCAGCCCTGGCGGCCATAGACGCTGAGGATGCCGAACACCGCCACCAGCACCGGCAGGATCAGGGTCATCGCGCACAGGCGCAGCAGCAGTGTGCGGCCCGGGAAGCGACGCCGGTAAAGGGCGCGGGCGAGAAAGATGGCCGGCACCACCGAGAACAGCGCTGACAGCGACGCCTGCCAGAAGGAGAAGCGCACCACGTGCCACAGGTAGCTATCGCTGAAGACCGATTGCCAGCCCGCGCCGGGGGCGCTAAACCACAGCGCCAGAAACGCCGCCAGCGCGACGGCGCAGAGCAGGGTGGCGGCAAAAAGGCCCGGCAATAGCCCGCGAAGGTTTAGCGGCTGACGGCGCGTTGCCATGCGCTAATCCAGGTCTGACGCTCGCTGGCGACCTGCTGCGGGGTAAACGCCAGGGTGGTCTGCGGCTTCACCAGGGTATCAAACCCGGCCGGCAGCGCGACCTGAGTCACCGGATACATCCAGTTCCCGGTGGGGATGGCGTTCTGGAAGCCAGGCGAGACCATAAATTTGAGGAACTTCTCCGCCAGTGCCGGCTGCTTGCTGGCGGCGGTACGCGCGGCAACTTCGACCTGCAGATAATGGCCTTCGGCGAAGCTCGCCGCCGCATAGTTGTCTTTCTTCTCTTCAATAATGTGGTAAGCCGGCGAGGTGGTGTAGCTTAAGACCAGGTCGCTTTCCCCTTTCAGGAACAGACCGTAGGCTTCACTCCAGCCCTTGGTGACGGTGACCGTTTTCGCCGCCAGCTTCTGCCAGGCCTCGGGTGCTTTATCGCCATAGACCTTTTGCATCCACAGCAGCAGGCCCAGCCCCGGGGTACTGGTGCGGGGATCTTCGTAGATGACGCGCCATTTCTGCGGGCTCTCAACCAGCTCTTTCAGGCTTTTCGGCGGGTTAGCCAGTTTATTTTTGTCATAGACGAAGGCGAAATAGCCGTAATCGTAGGGGACAAAGGTGTCATTATCCCATCCGCCTGGCACGCTGACCGCGCTGGCAGGTACGTGGCTTTTGGCGAACAGTTTACTCTGCGCCGCGGCTTCCAGCAGGTTGTTATCCAGGCCAAGCACGATGTCGGCCTTGCTGTTCTTGCCTTCCATGCGCAGGCGATTCAGTAGCGAAACGCCATCTTCCAGGGCGACGAACTTCAGTTCGCAGCCGCAGTCCGCTTCAAAGGCTTTTTTGACCGCCGGGCCGGGGCCCCAGTCGGCAGAGAAGGAGTCATAGGTATAGACGGTGAGGACAGGCTTAGCCAGAGCGGGCATGGCGACCAGCGCCAGCAGCGGGAGTAATTTTTTCAACACTTTGCACCTCAGAAAAAAGGGGTGGCAAAGGATTTTGAGTGAGCCTCAAATCCCTTCGCCGGCGTTATCCGGATCAGGTTCGACGGGTATTTTCTCAGCCCATACGCTTCATCCTTCAAGCCGCATCTGCGTTAGCTTCGCGCGTTCACCCCAGTCACATAGTTATCTATGCTCCAGGGGATTCACCCGCTTGCTGCCTTGATGCAACGTGAATGATATTGCGTATGTTTATTAGCACCCCGTTGAGAACGGCCTTAGTGTAATGATTTTGTCAGATGACGGAAAGCGCTTACGGCTCCGGCGGCGCAAACCACGCGGATTTAAAGTCGAACCAGCCGAGGGTGTTCATCCGTACGCCGCGCATACTGCGCTGCCCCTGAATCATCAGCCAGTGGTGGATCAGCGGCACGATATGTTGCCCGGCCAGCAGCCGCTGGCTCCAGGTGGCCGGATTAAACTCTCCCGCGCGCCAGCGGCAGGCGTCTGCCTGCCAGTCAATGGGGATGCAGCGCTGAATGAGCGGGACTTCGTACAGATAGGCGAAGAGTGAGAATTCGATCGGTAAGGTGAAGTTAACGCTGTTAAGCCAGATATCGCTGACCACCTCGCCGCGATGCCAGGCATCATACTCCAGCTCCTGGATCTCCAGTTTTACCTGATGCGCTGCCAGCAGGTCGCGCATAATCCCGCCGATCACCCGATGTTCGACGTGATCGCGGTAATAGGTGAGGGTGACGGTCTCCAGCCCCGCCGGCTTCTCGCAGGCGTGGTTGCTGGCGTGATGCCAGCGCGGCAGCAGGCCGTAGGCGGGAAACCAGTTGCCCTGGTAGTGTTCGCCCGCATGGTAGAGCAGGTTGGCGGGCTGAAACAGATAGCTTAACCAGCGACGCACCGCGTCGTTGGCCCCCAGCGGGCTTCGCGAGTCGAACAGCAGGTAATAGCAGCCCTCTTCCAGGCGACTCTCCACCGCTTTTTCGCTTTCGGTATTGCCCTGCAGCGTCAGGCCGCCATTGGGCTCTTCACTAATTTCCGGCAGCACCCAGACGTTCACCTCATCGATCAGCGCCCGGTAGCCAAAATAGTCTTCAAAGGCATGGATCTTGAGCTGGTTCTGATTGTTACGCACCACAGCATAAGGGCCGGTGCCGACCGGCATGGAGGAAAAGTGGTTCATGGTCTGCCACTCCTGCGGCAGCACCATCGCCGGCACCTGGCCCAGCAGCCAGGGCAGCCAGCGGTCGGGCTGGCGCAGATGAATATCCAGGGTCCAGGCGGTGGGCGATTCGATGCGTTCGATATGTGAATAGAGCGGCAGGGCATTGCTGCGCTGCAGAGAGGCGATCACATCCGCCATCTCCAGCTCACGGCCGTGGTGAAAATGGATGCCCGGGCGGAGGAAAAAGCGCCAGTGGGTGGGGGTCAGCTGCTGCCAATGGTGGGCAATATCGGCTTCCAGTTCCCCATTTTCCTCATTTACCCGCGTCAGGGCGCTGAAAATTTGCCGGGCAATATGCGTTTCCGAACGCCGCAGCGCACTGCCGGGCAGTAAATTCTTCATCGGACGATAGTAGAGCACGCGCAGGATATGGCGTCCCTGGCGAAAGCTGCGGCCAAGATGAGAGATCAGCATCTGGCGGACGGCGGCCTTATCGCCGACCAGCTGCACCAGCTGATCGATGCGATCCTGCTCGAGGAGATCCTCGGCACGCTGCTGCTGCAGGGCGAGACCGGTATAGAGAAAGGTCAACCGCGAACGCTTGCCGCGGCCTGCTTCCGCCTCCCAGGCCAGCCAGCCGCGGGACTCCATCATATTGAGCAAGGTGCGCATATGGCGGCGCGAGCAGCTCAGCATTTCCGCCAGCTCGTTAAGAGTGGTCTCCTGCGACTTGCCGTCGCAGCACTGCCATAAGCGGATGAACTGTTGTTGCAGACGGCTGGAAGACATAAAAGGGGAACTCCTGCGCAAAACTCAGCAATTTATTACTCCCCATATTAAGCCAATAATGATTCCCGATGAAGCGAGGAGGTGAATATGATGAGGTCAACCGCAAAATCGTTCTACCAGCACTACTTTTCTGCGACGCAGGAAGCGTCCTGGCTGGCCCGCCTGATGGCAGGAAGACAGCAGGAAATTCTGGGAGAACTGATGCAGTGGGGAGTGACGTCAAAGACCTCGGATCATTGACTTGCAGACATCATGTGTGACTGAGTATTGGTGTTATACTCGTCGTCTTTCACGCTGCAGGTGGCCTGGTCGCCTCGCTGTCGATGCGCTCAGGGCCTAACGTTCTGGCCACGCTCATCCTTTCAGGGCCAGCGCAAGCGCTGTGCAAAACGGGTAACCGTTTTGTCCTGCAACATGAAACGCATAGAGTATAGAATCACCCGCCAGCAGAAAGCTTCTGCTGGCTTTTTTCGTTTACTTCGCGTGTGTTAAGGACATTCCATGCTGTGGTTGATGACGATGGGACGACGGCTAAACGGCGTGTATGCCGCCTTTATGCTGGTTGCATTTATGATGGGCGTGGCGGGCGCACTGCAGGCGCCGACGTTGAGTTTATTTCTCAGCCGCGAAGTTGGGGCGCAACCGTTCTGGGTGGGTCTGTTCTACACCGTGAATGCGATAGCCGGGATTCTGGTGAGTCTGGCGCTGGCCAAGCGCTCCGATAGCCGCGGCGATCGGCGGCGATTAATTATGTTCTGCTGCCTGATGGCGGTGGGTAATGCGCTGCTCTTTGCCTTCAACCGCCACTATCTGACGCTGATCACCTGCGGCGTGATGCTGGCGTCCATCGCTAACGCCGCCATGCCGCAGCTCTTTGCTCTGGCGCGAGAGTATGCTGACAGTTCAGCGCGGGAAGTGGTGATGTTCAGCTCGATCATGCGTGCCCAGCTCTCCCTGGCGTGGGTGATCGGTCCGCCGCTGGCCTTTATGCTGGCGCTCAACTACGGCTTCACCACCATGTTCTCTATCGCGGCGGGCATCTTTGTGATTAGCCTGGCGCTGATTGCCATTAAATTGCCCTCGGTTGCGCGTGTGGAACAGCCCTCGGAAGAGGCGCAGGCGCTGGCGCAGGCCGGCGGTTGGCATGACAAAAACGTACGCATGCTGTTTATCGCTTCCACGCTCATGTGGACCTGTAACACCATGTATATCATTGATATGCCGCTGTGGATCAGTAGCGATCTCGGGCTTCCGGACAGTCTGGCCGGGATCTTGATGGGAACTGCCGCCGGACTGGAGATACCGGCGATGATCCTCGCCGGCTACTACGTGAAGCGCTTTGGCAAACGTAAAATGATGGTGGCGGCGGTGGCCGCCGGCGTGCTGTTTTATGCCGGACTGATCCTGTTTCATGGTCGCACGGCGCTGCTGGCTCTGCAGCTGTTCAATGCCATCTTTATCGGCATTATCGCCGGGATAGGCATGCTGTGGTTCCAGGATTTAATGCCGGGACGGGCGGGAGCGGCGACCACCCTGTTCACCAACAGTATTTCCACCGGCGTGATCCTTGCCGGCGTGATGCAGGGGGCGCTGTCCCAGAGCTATGGTCACGCCAGCGTCTACTGGACGATCGCGGCCATTTCGCTGGTGACGCTGTTTTTGACCAGCAAGGTGAAGGATATCTGACTACTCGCCCCGGCATCGCCGGGGCGACCAGGCCTACTTGAGTTCGATACGCTTAATGTCGCCGATGATAAAAATGTAGGCAATCACCCCAATCAGCGCCGTCAGGCCGACGTAGATCAGCGCGTAAAAGAAATTACCCGTGGCGGAAATAATCACACCAATTATCAGTGGTGCGATAATCGAGGCCATATTGGCACAGAAATTAAATATGCCGCCGGTGAGGCCTGCCATATTTTCCGGGGCAATATCCGAAATTAAGGTCCAGCCCAGACCGACCATCCCCTGGCCAAAAAAAGCCACCGACATGATAATAATTACGGTGCTATTGGCGCTTACCCAATTCGCCGCGATAATACAGCTGGACAGCAATAAACCGGAAATTATTGGTAACTTTCGACTGATGTTGACGGAGCCGGTTCGCTTCAACAACCGGTCGGAGATCCAGCCGCCGAAGAGGATGCCAATCGCGGCGGCAAGGAAGGGCCAGGTGGCGAAGAAGCCGACGTGCAGCCATGGAAGATGGCGCTCGTTGGCGAGGTAGCTGGGAAACCACGTCAGGAAAAAGACCAGTGTGGTGTTGCCGGCGAACTGACCCAGGCTGGCGCCGAGGATCTGGCGACAGCCCAGCAGGCGTCTGGCGTCACGCCAGTTAAATGGAACGTTCTGGATTTTATTGTTAATGCCGTTTGCGCCGATATACTCCAGCTCCGCTTGATTAGCCGTGCGCGATTCATGCGGTTCATGATAAAAACGCCACCATGCCAAAGTAAATAAAATACCTAACCCACCGGTAAGAAAAAATAGCGTTCTCCAGCCATGGTGTTCGAGGATTAAAAATAATAACGGTGAGAAGGCCGCCAGTCCTATATATTCACCAACCGTATATGTAGCTGTTGCACGGGCGCGCTCGTGCTGAGGGAACCAGGTACTGACGATGCGACTGTTCGCCGGAAAACAGGGCGCTTCACTGACGCCAAGCCCCAGGCGCAGGAGCAACAAAGATTTAAGGCCGAGGGTGAAACTCTGTAACAGAGTAAACAGTGACCAGAAGAAAATGGCCAGCGTGTAGGTCAACTTGTTACCAAACCGGTCTAAAAACACACCGCCGGGGATCTGCGCCAGAGCATAGGTCCAGGCAAAAGCGGAGAAGATGATCCCCATCATCGCCGGATCGATATGAATTTCTTTGGTTAATTGTGGGGCAACAATACCCAGAATAGTGCGGTCGAGATAATTGATCATCGTTCCGAGAGACAACAGCAGGAGAATAAATATCCGTACGCGGCTTCTTTTTTTTGTCCCCGATGAGGAAGTGAGGACTTCCTGAGAGTTTGACATACTCATAGTGAGTTCCTTTAAAGTTTAAAATATTTTTGCATATATTCGCACATGCAAAAACATCTCCCGGAACCATAGATGTTATCTATGAATGGCAATGCCTTGTTGCACATTCATACGCTTCTCAAAATAATATTTGATGTAACGCCGATATTTACCCGCTCATGCGCATTATTGGCGGCTTGCATGGTATATTAGCGTCAGTGTATTTATTCTTATATTATACGGGTAAAAATAATGAACCTAAAGCAACTTTATTATTTTAAACGTCTGTCTGAAACTGAGCATTACACCGAAGCCGCCTCCAGTCTGTGCATCACCCAGCCCTCGCTAAGCCACGCGATATCGGAGCTGGAGAAGGAGTTAGGGGTCGCGCTATTCGCCAGACAGGGGCGGAACGTAAAAATTACCCAAAACGGCAAGCGTTTTTTGCCGTATGTTGAAGATGCGCTGGCCTCGCTGGAGAACGGACGCATGATATTGCAAAAAAATGGCGCTGAGAATAAAGAGAATATTCGCATCGCCTTTATTTACACGATGGGGGAGTATGTTGTTCCACAGTTAATTAATAAATATTCTCTTTCACCTGAATGTCACAATGTGACTTTTTCTTTTACTCAAGGGACATCGCTGACGCTGTTGCAGGAGCTGAAGGCCGGAAAAGTCGATCTGGCGATCTGCTCTTATATTGCCGATGAACCCGATATCGATTTTATTCCGGTGATCCAGCAGGAACTGGTGGTGGTCACGGCAAAGGATCATCCGCTGGCCCGGCTATATGAACATGAAGTCGATCTGGTGGAGACGATTCATTATCCGTATATCTATTTTTCAGAAAATAGTGGCTTACGTCCGTTTATCGATAATGTATTTATGCAGCAAAAGCTGGTGCCGGAGATCGCCTGCTATGTGGATGAGGATACGGCGATGGCCGGGCTGGTGAGTATTGACTACGGGATCGCGATTATGCCGCGCATCACCGCGCTCTCCTATTACAACGTCCATATCCTGAAGATTAAAAACACCATCCCCCCCCGCTATATCTATCTGGCGACCATGAAAGACAAGGGGCTCTCTCCGGCGCTGGAGTCATTTAAAAATGTGGTTATCCACGACAGCCAGAAGATCTGTTAACGGATGGCCCGGATGTGACCTCCGGGCCATCCGGATATCAGGAGAGAATATCCATCACTTCACGCAGCTTGGCGATGGCGATCTGTCCCGGCGCAGAAGCCTGGCCCACGGTGCCAAAGGTCATGGCTGAGCCAAAAAGACGCCCGGTTACCCGGCTAACGCCGCCCGATTTCCCCATCGACATGGTGATCAGCGGGCGCGTGGCATACTTCTCTTTCATGGTCAGCGTGGCGGCGAGCAGGGTCAGCACATCCTGCGGCGACTGCGGCATCACCGCGATCTTCGGCAGGTCGGCACCCAGCTCCTGCATGCGGCGCAGGCGATAGATGATATCTTCCTGAGCAGGGGTCTTATGGAAATCATGGTTGCTCATGATGACCTTGACGCCCGCGGCATGCGCATCGTCAACCAGCGCGCGGATCTGCGTTTCATCATTGAACAGCTCGATATCGATAACATCAACCAGCCCGCTACGCGCGGCCTCGCGGTTGAGCGCAAAATACGCCTCGTCGCTGATCTCAGTCTCGCCACCTTCTTTCTTACTGCGGAAGGTGAAGAGCAGCGGAAGTGCTTTCAGCGCGTGACGGATTTCCGCCAGCGCAGCCATCACCTGAGCCACTTCTCTGACCTGGGTAAAATGGTCAACGCGCCATTCGATAATATCGGCGCCGGCATCAACCAGACCCTGGGCGTTACGCAGCAGTTCATCCTGCGTTTTGCCGATCAGCGGTACGCAAATTAAGGTTTCCCCTTCCTGGAAGGTGATGTTCTTTACGGTTACTGCATTTGTCATGTAGGTATCCATTATTTTTCGCGTTGAACTTCAGGCGGTGACTGCGGTGCGTGACACTTTTTGCGCCGCCCGAGCCTGCAGTTGACGATAGCCGATGTACAGGGCGATCACAAAGCCGATAACGGCGATCAGAAAATCAAACCACATAATGCTGGCGATACTGATCTGCGAAAGCTTTGCGGTGATCAACGGGATCGTGAAGCTGGCGATACTGCCGGCAGTGTAGAAGATACCGGTTGCTTTGCCTTTTCCGTTCGGGAAGCTCATCGCCATGATTGTCGCACCCAGCTGCAGCACTCCGCCAGCGGCGGCAAAGCCGATGACAAAAGCAAAGCCGGTCACCATCATTGGCGTCGGGAACAGGCACACCAGCAGCAGCGAAATCATCGACAGGCCAGTATAAATAATCATCGCAATGGCCGAGCTAAACACCTCTTTGACGAAGGCGGCAGTTACGAACACGCAAACCAGCGAGCCGACGGTGTAGATGCTAAGCAGTTTAATCGCCGAGGCATAGGGCAGGCCGACCACGAACTGGCCGTACTGCGCCAGCCATTGGCTGACCAGATAGAAGGTCGCCATGCCGATATAACCGTACAGGGTGAAGATCACCATATCCAGCTTATTGGCCTGTGGCCGGGCGGCTGTTTCCGCCTGTGGCTCCGGAGATTCCTCTTTCTTCGCTGCCTGGCTGTCAGGGAACGGCATTTTAAGCAGGTAAATCCCGCTCAGAACAAAGAGTGCCGCTGCAATCACGAACGACCAGCCGAACCACAGATTTGCCCATATCAGGAAGCTGATAATGAACGGCAACAGGAACTGTCCTGCGGAGACAAAGGCTTTGATCAGCACGTTGGCCCGGCTGGCAGAATGCGGGAAAGATTCCATCAGCGCCGGATAGGTACCGGAATCGAGGAAGCTGTTCGCCAGGCCCGCCATAATGCCGAACACGTAAGCCAGATAGATATTTTTGGTCAGCAGGATGCCGACGAAAAAGATCAGATAGCTAAGGATCCCAAGATAGATAAAAGGCTTGCGACCAAAGCGATCCGACAGGAAGCCGGTCACGATGGTTGCCAGTTTGCCGATACCTAGCGAAGAGATCACCACCGATACGCCGGCCGCGTCCGTTCCCCACTGTTCCTGAAGATGGGCCATGTTGAGGGTGATTAACAGCACCCCCATCCCATGAATCAGATAGTTGAGGTACAGCCCTGCCGCAGTAGGGATGTATTTATTTTTCATCGCTTGGCCCTTAGAACAGGATGCTTTTGATGTAATCAACCGGCATCTGTTTACCCGTCCAGATTTCGAACGCGCGCGCGCCTTGCCACAGCATCATGCCCAGACCGTTCAGCGTACGGCAGCCTTTTTTCTCTGCAACTTCCAGCAGGTGGGTTTTACGCGGGTTGTAGACGACATCGGAGACGATCAGGTCCGGGCGCAGGAAGCTGTCATCCGGCAGCAGCATTTGGCCTTCAAACGGCTTCATGCCTACACCGGTAGCATTGGTCAGGATCACACTGCTGTCGATTTCGGCACGCAGCTTGTCATGATCGTCCAGATCGAACAGATGGATCTCGCAGTTAGTGTTGTTGCGGATCTTGGCCACGGTTTCTTCAGCGTTGGCGAAGAATTTATCGCGACGGTTAAAGATAGAGATCGCCTTCACGCCATCCAGTGCCGCCTGGACGCAGAGCGCCGTTGCCGCGCCGCCGGCGCCGAGTACGGTCATCTTCTTGCCGATGATATCGATACCTGCTTCGCTAAGAGCGCGCATGTAGCCGGTGCCATCGGTGATATGCCCGGTCAGTACGCCGTCGTCGTTGACCACGGTATTAACCGCCCCGACCAGCTGCGCCGCCGGCGACAGCTTATCGAGATACTGGCAAATCTCGGTTTTGTTCGGCATAGAGACGTTGAAGCCGCGCAGCTTCATCGCCCGGAAGCCCTGCACCACGTCTTTCAGCTCCTGGTTACCCACTTCAAAAGCGAGGTAGACATAGTCCAGTCCGAGATGGGCAAAAGCCTCGTTGTGCATGGTGGGTGACATGCTGTGGCGAATCGGAGTCGCGATCAGGCCAATCAGTTCAGTGTGTCCAGTAATACGTTCTGCCATGACAAAAATCCTCAATAAGTTAGAAAGGGAATTCGTTGTGCTTCGCGGCTGCCGAGCGCACCCATGTCTTCCAGGGTGTCCAGCACATTGCGGCCTTCGCGGATGCCGTCGATAATGCGCCGTGCCATCAGGCTGTCGCCGATATTCATGATTTTGACGTTATTGGCATTGGCCCAGCGTTCGATCTCGTCGAGACCCGTCCGGTTGGCGCGCATTCCCAGGCAGACAAAGCCGTAGTCGAAGGGGATATCGAAGGTCTGTTGCGCATTTTTCACCTGGAAGTGATCGGCTGCGACCGCCATCAATTGGGTATTCATGTGCTGCTCGACCTGATACTCGTCAAGCATGGTCAACATGGCATTTTTGGTAATGATGTCGAGATCGCGACCTGCGGAATCTTGCATCTCGATTAGCACCGCCTGCGCGCCGCGAGCGGTAAAGTATTCGATAACGTCCAGGCCAACGGCACCTGCGCCGACCACGGCGATGCGTTTACCCTCGATATCGGTAAATTTCGCCAGGTTGTCGATCATGCCGGTAATGGAAAATATCTTGCCGTTCTCGACGTCAATGTTCTCCCGTAATCCTTCGATCGGCGGCAGCAGCGGAGTCGAGCCGGTGGCGTTGACAATCAGATGCGGGCGCAGGGCGGAAACTGAAGCCACGTCGGCCCGTTTGCCGACCTGAAGCATCAGGTTATCCAGCGAGGCGATACGATTTTTCATAAACTGCGGGAAATCAGCGATGCGTTTTTTCTCCGGCAGACGGGAGATTTCGCTGGCGAGGCCGCCGACGTGGTTTTTCGCTTCCAGCAGCCAGGTATGGCAACCGACTTCCGCTGCGGTGCAAGCGGCTTCCATCCCGGCGGTACCGGCGCCGATGACCACCACGTTAGTCTCGCGATTGACGCGGCGCATTTTGTAGGCGTCGCCATGAATGATATCCGGATTAATCGAGCAGCGCAGCGGGCGGGAGCGAGCGATACGATGGTCGGCGCAGCCGATGTTGCAGGATATGCATTTACGCATCAGACGCTCATTACCGCTTTGTACTTTCTGTACCCATTCCGGTTCAGCAATCAGACCGCGGCCAATAGCGATAAGATCGGCATCTCCGCTAGCGAGAATATCCTCGGCCACCAGCGGTGAGCGGATATTGCCGGCGATGACCGTGGGCTTATGGAATTTGTCGCGTACCGCGCGGGAAAGATAGCGCTTCCAGCCATCCTCCAGCGACATCTGATCGATCTGCAGATTCAGGTTGTCGTTCTGTGCCGCAGAGACGTTGATGATATCGACCTTATCCTGACAGAGCTCAAGAATGCGCAGGGAATCTTCGAGGGTATTACCGCCCTTAAGGAAGTCATCGGCGCTGATGCGCAAGCTGACCGGGAAACGCGGCCCGACGCAGGCGCGAACTTTGTCGACAATCAGACTTAATATCCGGGTGCGGTTTTCGACGCTGCCGCCAAATTCATCGGTACGCTTATTAAATAACGGTGATAAAAACTGGCTAATTAAATAGGAGTGGCCGGCATGAATTTCGACGCTGTCGAAGCCCGCACGACGAACGCGTTCTGCGGCATCGCCAAATTTTTCTACCGCGTGATAAATTTCCTCATGGGTCATCGGGCGTGGAATATTACCGTGCTTCTTCGATGGCGTGGTGGAGGAAGAGAGCGGCGTCTGGCCTTCCAGTCGGTAGGCGTAAGCGGAAGCGCCCGCATGATTTAACTGAATGGATACGCAGGCCCCATGTTTATGCAGGGTCTCGGTTAATTTAAACAACCGCGGAATGTATTGATCGTTATCGATACGCAGCTGGGTGGTGCCGTTGGAGGCGAAAGGGAAATCAATACAGATGTTTTCGATGGTGATAAGCCCGGTACCGCCTTTGGCCCGAAGTTCATAGTACTCAAGCTGTTCCTGCGAGACTTCGCCGTTGAGCGTAGCCATATTAGTGCCCATCGGGGGCATAATAATGCGGTTTTTTAACGTCATACCGTTGATGGTCAACGGACTGAAAAGGTGCGGGTAGTGGCTCATCTCTTCTCTCCACAGGAGGCCGGGAGGCCGATATGCGGGGGCCCGGGCGTATCCTTAGTTAATATTTCTCTGTGGGAGAAGATAACGAGGAGAAAAATCGAAAAATAATGCTTTTTTTTGTCCTGAGCTATAGGGGTTCTCTATGGGATTAACGCTTCTTTCACATTGTTATATTTTTATCGTAAATACTCGTGCCTTATTTTTACTTGCAGTGAGGGGATAATACAAAAAACAGCCGGGAAGGAGAGGCAAAAAGCGAAATGATTCGTCTTTATGGCGTATACCAGGTCCGCATTTTGCTCGGGTGATGAAGAAAATAATATTGTTTTTGTGCGTGAGATCTCAGTTTTCTCAGCAATAAAATAAAAGCCCGGTCAAAAGACCGGGCCCGAAGGTTAGTGCATAAACGCCGGCAGTTTCCGCTCGTAGTCGGAGATCGCCGCTTCATGCTGCAGCGTCAGGCCGATGCTATCCAGACCATTGAGCATGCAGTGGCGGCGGAAGTGGTCGATCTTAAAGCTGTAGGTTTTATCCCCCGCTTTAACCACCTGCGCTTCCAGGTCCACTTCAAACTGAATGCCCGGGTTGCTTTGCACCAGCTTGAACAGTTCATCGACTTGCTCGTCGCTGAGGGTTACCGGCAGCAGCTGGTTGTTGAAACTGTTGCCATAAAAGATATCGGCAAAGCTCGGAGCAATAACGACTTTAAAACCATAATCGGTCAGCGCCCATGGTGCATGCTCGCGTGAGGAGCCGCAGCCGAAGTTTTCGCGCGCCAGCAGAATAGATGCGCCCTGGTACTCAGGGAAGTTCAGTACAAATTCCGGGTTTGGCTGTTGACCTTTATCGTCGAGGAAACGCCAGTCGTTAAACAGGTGCGCGCCAAAGCCTGTGCGGGTAACTTTCTGCAAAAACTGCTTAGGAATGATCGCATCGGTATCGACGTTTGCAGCATCCAGCGGAACCACCAGGCCGGTATGTTGGGTAAATTTCTCTGCCATGATGGTCTCCTTACTTCAGATTACGGATATCGGCGAAATGACCGGTAACGGCTGCCGCGGCGGCCATGGCCGGGCTTACCAGATGCGTGCGTCCGCCGCGACCCTGGCGGCCTTCAAAGTTACGGTTGCTGGTAGAGGCGCAACGCTCGCCGGGATTCAGGCGGTCGTTGTTCATCGCCAGGCACATAGAACAGCCCGGTAAACGCCACTCAAAGCCGGCTTCGATAAAGATCTTGTCCAGCCCTTCCGCTTCCGCCTGCGCTTTTACCGGACCGGAGCCCGGCACCACCAGTGCCTGAACACCCGGCGCCACTTTACGACCTTTGGCGATTTCTGCCGCGGCGCGTAAATCTTCGATGCGCGAGTTGGTACAGGAACCGATAAACACTTTATCAATAGCCACTTCCGTCAGCGGGATGCCGGATTTCAGGCCCATATAGGCCAGCGCTTTCTCGGCGCTGGCGCGCTCCACCGGATCGCTGAACGACGTCGGATCGGGGATAATATCGGTTACCGAAATCACCTGGCCCGGGTTGGTGCCCCAGGTCACCTGCGGGGCAATCTCTGCCGCCTGCAGCGTCACGACCGTATCAAAGGTCGCGCCGTCGTCGGTTTTCAGGGTTTTCCAGTATGCTACGGCATCGTCAAAATCTTTGCCTTTCGGCGCATGCAGACGACCCCGTACATAATTGAAGGTGGTTTCGTCCGGCGCGACCAGGCCCGCTTTCGCGCCCATCTCGATCGCCATGTTACAGAGGGTCATGCGGCCTTCCATGCTCAGATCGCGAATCGCTTCGCCGCAGAACTCAACCACGTGGCCGGTGCCGCCGGCGCTGCCGGTTTTCCCAATGATCGCCAGCACGATATCTTTGGCGGTAATGCCCGGCGCCGCTTTGCCTTGCACTTCGATTTTCATGGTTTTCGCCCGGCCCTGCTTCAGGGTCTGGGTTGCCAGTACATGCTCCACTTCGGAAGTACCGATGCCGAACGCCAGCGCACCGAATGCGCCGTGAGTAGCGGTATGGGAGTCGCCGCAGACGATGGTCATCCCCGGCAGGGTGACGCCTTGTTCCGGGCCCATAACGTGAACGATGCCCTGATATGGGTGGTTCAGATCGTACAGTTCAACGCCGAACTCTTTACAGTTCTTAATCAGCTCCTGCATCTGGATGCGGGCCATCTCACCGGACGCGTTAATATCTTTAGTCTGCGTCGAGACGTTGTGATCCATGGTGGCGAAGGTTTTACCCGGCTGGCGTACCTGGCGACCGTGCGCGCGCAGACCATCAAACGCCTGCGGCGAGGTCACTTCATGCACCAGGTGACGATCGATATACAGCAGCGGGGTTTCGTTTTGCGCCTCATATACCACGTGCGCATCAAACAATTTTTCGTATAACGTCTTCGCCATGATTACACCCCTTCTGCGACATAGCGGGCAATAATATCGCCCATTTCATCAGTGCTGACCGCCGCCGCGCCGCGCGCTAAGTCGCCGGTACGAACGCCTTCTTCTAAAGCGCGGTTAATCGCGTTTTCAATCGCGGTAGCGGCCTCGTTGGCATTCATGCTGTAGCGCAACAGCAGGGCCAGGGAGAGGATCTGCGCAATCGGGTTGGCGATATTTTTACCGGCGATATCCGGTGCGGAACCGCCCGCCGGCTCATACAGACCAAAACCTTCTTCGTTCAGGCTGGCGGACGGCAGCATTCCCATCGAGCCGGTGATCATCGCGCACTCGTCGGAGAGGATGTCGCCAAACAGGTTGGAGCACAGCAGCACGTCGAACTGGGACGGATCTTTAATCAACTGCATGGTGGCATTGTCGATATACATATGTGCCAGCTCAACGTCCGGATACTCTTTACCAATCTCGCTGACGATTTCGCGCCACAGAATGGACGACTGCAGGACGTTAGCTTTATCGATGGAAGTCACTTTGTGACGACGCTTACGGGCGGATTCAAAAGCGATGCGCGCGATACGTTCGATCTCAAAGCGGTGATACACCTCGGTATCAAAGGCTTTCTCATGTTGACCGCTGCCTTCGCGGCCTTTCGGCTGGCCGAAGTAAATGCCGCCGGTGAGTTCGCGAACGCAGAGAATGTCGAAGCCGTTGGCAGCAATATCGGCACGCAGCGGACAGAACGCTTCCAGCCCCTGATACAGTTTGGCCGGGCGCAGGTTGCTGAACAGTTTGAAGTGTTTACGCAGCGGCAGCAGCGCGCCACGCTCTGGCTGCTCGGCAGGCGGTAAATGTTCCCATTTCGGGCCGCCAACGGAGCCGAACAGGATCGCATCGGCTTGTTCGCATCCGGCGACGGTCGCCTGCGGCAGGGGGGTACCCTGGCGGTCGATGGCAATCCCGCCGACATCGTATTGGCTGGTAGTAATGTGCATGGCAAAACGTTGACGCACGGCTTCCAGTACTTTCATCGCCTGGTTCATCACTTCCGGGCCAATGCCATCACCCGGCAAAACGGCAATATGGTAATTCTTCGACATTACACGGTTTCCTTATTGTTCTCTTTATTCTGAGCTTTGCGTTGCAATTCTTTTTCGACTTCGGCGGCGCGCCAGATATTGTTCAGTACGTGTACCATGGCTTTTGCTGACGACTCAACGATATCCGTTGCCAGACCGACGCCATGGAAGCGGCGGCCGTTATAGTCAACCACGATATCCACCTGGCCCAGGGCGTCTTTGCCGTGACCTTTCGCGCTTAAGCCATACTTCACTAATTCAATGTTGTAATCGGTAACGCGGTTAATCGCCTGGTAGATAGCGTCAACCGGACCATTGCCGTTGGCGGCTTCAGTTTTGACTTCATCCCCGCAGACCAGCTTGATCGATGCGGTAGCGATATCGCTGGAGCCGGACTGGACGTTGAAGTAATCCAGACGGAAATGCTCCGGCTCTTCCTGTTGTTTGTTAATAAACGCCAGCGCTTCCAGATCGTAATCAAAGACCTGGCCCTTTTTGTCCGCCAGCTTCAGGAACGCGTCGTACAGATGATCCAAGTTGTAATCGCTCTCCTGGTAGCCCATCTCTTCCATCCGGTGTTTTACCGCCGCGCGGCCGGAGCGGGAGGTCAGGTTCAGCTGCACCTGGTTCAGGCCGATAGATTCCGGGGTCATGATCTCGTAGTTTTCGCGGTTCTTCAGCACGCCGTCCTGGTGGATGCCAGAGGAGTGGGCGAAGGCGCCGGTGCCGACGATAGCTTTGTTGGCCGGGATCGGCATATTGCAGATTTGGCTGACGGTCTGGCTGGTGCGCCAGATTTCATGATGATTAATGTTGGTGTGCACATTCATGATGTCTTTGCGCACTTTGATTGCCATGATCACTTCTTCCAGCGCGCAGTTTCCGGCGCGCTCGCCAATACCGTTCATCGCGCCTTCGACCTGGCGCGCCCCGGCGTGGACGGCGGCGAGGGCGTTACCGACGGCGATACCCAGGTCATCATGGGTGTGGACGGAAATAATCGCTTTGTCGATATTCGGTACGCGCTCATACAGGCCGCTGATGATGTTGGCGTATTCGAACGGCATGGTGTAGCCGACGGTATCCGGGATATTGATGGTGGTGGCGCCAGCGTTGATTGCCGCTTCCACGACGCGAGCCAGATCGGCAATCGGCGTACGGCCGGCGTCTTCACAGGAGAATTCAACGTCGTCAGTATAGTTGCGCGCCCGCTTCACCATATAGACCGCACGCTCAATGACTTCATCCAGGGTACTGCGCAGTTTGGTGGCGATGTGCATCGGCGAGGTGGCAATAAAGGTATGGATGCGGAAAGCTTCGGCTACCTTTAAGGATTCCGCCGCCACGTCGATGTCTTTCTCGACGCAGCGCGCCAGGGCGCAAACACGGCTGTTTTTAATGGTGCGCGCGATGGTTTGCACTGATTCAAAATCGCCCGGAGAGGAAACCGGGAAACCGACCTCCATTACATCGACACCCATCCGCTCAAGGGCCAGAGCGATCTGCAGTTTCTCTTTGACACTCAGGCTTGCCTGTAACGCTTGTTCGCCATCACGTAAGGTCGTATCGAAAATAATGACTTGCTGGCTCATGGTTTGGATCCTTAGTCTGTGTCCTGGCGCCTTGTTGACGAGCATAAAAAAACCCGCGCCAAGGCGCGGGTTTTATAGTCTTGCTGGAAGATGACTTAACGCTGAACGTCGCCCAACAGCCTACCGCGCAAATGGCATGCGTTTAGTAGTAGTAGGCTGGTGATACGAGTGGTGCGAATCATTGCGTCAAACTCCAGATGAAATCGTTATGCTTTTAGAGTTACTGGATAGCCGTTTTAAAGTCAACCCCTGACGCGGAAAAAGCGGTTTGCACTGACTGACGGAATTAGCAAAATGTGCTGATACAGTACCTGTTTTGCCGAAGATCCTTTTTTGGACTCGCGCGGCGAGGCCCGCATTTGTTTCATTTGAAAAAATGCTTTGCATTCAACATGTCGTCAATCGGGAGCGGTGCTCGAGACGGCAAGAAAGCGCTATCTGAATGAAAATATTAAATTTATTTTTCATGTGAATGTATTCGAGCGCTAACGGAATATTTTTCAATGATAATGGCTTGTTAATTTTATGGTATTAAAAATAAAATGCTTTATTAATGCTTAAATTACACTTAACTGTCGGTGCTGTTTTTATTTTTGTGGTTTATGGTTACACTCATCATCATTAAGTAATTGGTATGGTTTAAGTGGTTTATTTTTCCCGTAAGTACCTTTTTTCACTGCCACTCATAGCCTTGATATATTCCTAAAAATCTCCTTTGCTATTTTGCAAATGTCATTTACATGATAAATGATATTTTTGACGCTAATTATAGTGATTTAGTAAAGGGAATTCATCGTGACGGCGGAGTTAGATATGTTAATTGAAAGTCCAGAATATAAAACAGCCCCCGGACAGGAAGTCGTTAAACCTCAACTACGGATGGTTGATCTCAATCTGCTCACCGTTTTTGATGCGGTTATGCAAGAGCAGAATATTACCCGTGCGGCCCATGCACTCGGCATGTCGCAGCCCGCAGTGAGCAATGCCGTATCGCGCCTGAAGGTGATGTTTAATGACGAACTGTTTGTGCGCTATGGCCGCGGCATCCAGCCAACAGCGCGGGCCTATCAGCTGTTTGGTTCGGTTCGTCAGGCGCTGCAGCTGGTGCAAAACGAACTGCCGGGATCCGGTTTTGAACCGCTGAGCAGTGAGCGCGTTTTCCATCTATGCGTATGCAGTCCGCTGGATAACATCCTGACATCGGTCATTTTTAATAAAGTCGCTGAGATCGCACCCAATATTCATTTGGTCTTTAAATCCGCGCTGAATCAAAATACAGAACATCAGTTACGTTATCAGGAAACGGAATTTGTCATTAGCTATGAGGAGTTCCGACGCCCTGAGTTTGCCTGCGTGCCGTTATTCAAAGATGAAATGGTTTTGGTTGCCAGTCACCACCATCCTCGTATTTCCGGGCCGGTCATGGAGGCTGATATTTACCAGGAAGAGCATGCTGCTGTCGCTCTCGACCGGTATGCATCATTCAGCCAGCCGTGGTATGACACTGCCGACAAACAGGCGCGAATCGCCTATCAGGGAAATGCCATGGTGAGCGTATTAAACGTGGTATCACAAACGCAGATGGTTGCCATTGCACCGCGCTGGCTGGCTAATGAGTATGCCGACCAATTAGCACTGCAAATATTACCGTTGCCGTTGAAGGTTAACAGCCGGACCTGCTATCTCTCCTGGCATGAAGCCGCCGGTCGTGATAAAGGCCACCAATGGATGGAAGAGCTGCTAGTGGATATTTGTAAGCGCTAAGTCATGGCGCAGGGGTGAAAGGAGCTTCGGCTCCTTTTTTTTTATATGATTAAAATTCGATAATGCAGAATTTTATTCTGTTCACGTTGTCGGCATGGCTTGACGCGTGCATGAAAAATGGATCAATTCCTGTAAACGCGCCTTTTCCCCGAGTATTTACTATTCCCTTTTCTTATCTCTGAAGCATTCCACCATATTTTCATCTCTCCGCTTTCTTTTCTTCTTATTACGCAAGGAAAGCTAGCCTGGTGGCGAATTGCCTGCCCGCTGGCGAGCAGTTATGGTAGTGGCAGGCAGTCCATTCACCTCAGTGCGGAGGGTTTTCCTTCGCATCGTGCGAGCGCGCGGAAATTGAATTCCGCTGTCGTAAAACAATAAGCCTGGAGGCAAACCATGGAGATGTTGTCAGGAGCCGAGATGGTCGTCCAATCGCTTGTCGATCAGGGCGTCAAGCAAGTATTCGGCTATCCCGGAGGCGCGGTCCTCGATATCTATGATGCGTTACATACCCTTGGCGGTATCGATCATGTGCTGGTTCGTCATGAGCAGGCCGCAGTGCATATGGCGGATGGTCTGGCACGGGCGACTGGAGAGGTCGGCGTGGTGCTGGTCACCTCAGGCCCGGGGGCGACGAACGCGATCACTGGTATCGCGACGGCTTATATGGACTCCATCCCACTGGTGATCCTCTCCGGGCAGGTGGCGACATCGCTTATCGGCTACGATGCTTTCCAGGAGTGCGATATGGTCGGTATTTCCCGGCCGGTGGTAAAACACAGTTTTCTGGTGAAGCAGACTGAAGATATTCCGGGCGTACTGAAGAAAGCCTTCTGGCTGGCGGCCAGCGGTCGTCCCGGGCCGGTAGTGGTCGATCTGCCGAAAGATATTCTCAATCCGGCGAAAAAGTTGCCGTACGCCTGGCCAGATTCGGTCAGTATGCGTTCGTATAATCCGACGACCAGCGGTCATAAAGGACAGATTAAACGTGCCCTGCAGACCCTGGTGGCGGCGAAGAAACCGGTCGTTTATGTCGGCGGCGGGGCGATCAATGCGCATTGCGAACCTCAGCTGCGCGAGCTGGTGGAAAAGCTGAAGCTACCGGTAGCCTCGTCCCTGATGGGACTCGGCGCTTTCCCGGCGACGCATGCGCAAGCGCTGGGGATGTTGGGGATGCATGGTACCTATGAAGCCAACATGACGATGCACCATTCAGACGTCATTTTCGCCGTTGGTGTGCGTTTCGACGATAGGACAACCAATAATCTGGCCAAGTACTGTCCGAACGCGACGGTACTGCATATTGATATCGATCCGACCTCAATCTCGAAAACGGTACCGGCGGATGTGCCGATCGTCGGCGATGCACGCCTGGTGCTGGAGCAGATGCTGGAGCTGTTAGAGCAGGAAGAGGCGCAGCAGCCGCTGGATGACATTCGTGACTGGTGGCAGCAGATTGAGCAATGGCGCGCCCGCCATTGTCTGCGTTACGACGAGCAGAGCGATAAGATCAAGCCGCAGGCGGTCATTGAAACGATCTGGCGTCTGACGCATGGCGATGCCTACGTCACTTCCGATGTAGGTCAGCATCAGATGTTCGCTGCACTCTATTATCCTTTTGACAAACCGCGGCGCTGGATTAACTCCGGCGGTCTCGGCACCATGGGCTTCGGCTTACCGGCTGCGCTGGGGGTCAAAATGGCCCTGCCGGACGAAATGGTGGTCTGCGTCACCGGCGACGGCAGTATCCAGATGAACATTCAGGAACTCTCTACTGCGCTGCAGTACGAACTGCCGGTACTGGTGCTTAACCTCAACAACCGTTATCTCGGAATGGTGAAGCAGTGGCAGGATATGCTTTATTCCGGGCGTCACTCACAGTCCTATATGGAATCGCTACCGGACTTTGTCCGTCTGGCGGAAGCCTATGGTCACGTCGGGATCCGCATCAGCGAGCCGCAGGAGCTGGAGCCGAAGCTGGCTGAAGCGCTGGAGCAGGTGCGCCAGCGCCGGCTGGTGTTTGTCGATGTCACCGTCGACGGCAGTGAGCATGTGTACCCCATGCAGATCCGCGGCGGCAGCATGGATGAGATGTGGTTGAGCAAAACGGAGAGGACCTGATTATGCGCCGGATATTATCGGTATTACTGGAAAACGAATCGGGCGCTTTGTCCCGCGTTATCGGCCTCTTTTCCCAGCGCGGCTATAATATAGAAAGCCTGACTGTCGCGCCGACGGACGATCCCACTCTCTCCAGGATGACCATCCAGACTGTGGGCGATGAAAAAGCGATCGAGCAGATCGAAAAACAGCTGCACAAGCTGGTGGATGTCCTGCGGGTTAGTGAGCTGGGGCAGGGGGCTCATGTTGAGCGCGAAATCATGCTGGTGAAGGTTCAGGCCAGCGGCTATGGCCGAGAAGAAGTGAAGCGCAACACGGAAATCTTTCGTGGTCAGATTATTGACGTGACGCCTGCTATCTATACCGTGCAGCTCGCCGGTACCAGCGATAAGCTTGATGCTTTTCTCGCTTCGCTGCGCGATGTCGCTCGGATCGTGGAAGTGGCTCGCTCCGGCGTGGTTGGCCTGTCTCGCGGTGATAAAATCATGCGCTAATGAGCGGGAACTGATGTAAAAATAGCCCGACAGCGACTGTCGGGCTATTTTTTTTGCGAAATCAGTAGGAACTGTAAGCGAAAGCGGTTGCTGCACTAACTATTCTGCGTTTAGATGTTATAAAAAGGGTTCCTTACCTGAATAATGGTTATGTTTGGCACTTCTTACCCAAGGGGCAATTGTGAAACTGGATGAAATCGCCCGGCTGGCCGGTGTTTCAAGAACCACCGCGAGCTATGTGATTAATGGCAAAGCGAAGCAGTACCGTGTAAGCGACAAAACGGTCGAGAAGGTGATGGCTGTGGTGCGAGAGCACAACTATCATCCGAATGCGGTCGCTGCTGGCCTGCGTGCAGGACGCACACGCTCTATCGGCCTGGTGATTCCGGATCTGGAAAACACCAGCTATACCCGTATTGCAAATTATCTGGAACGTCAGGCACGCCAGCGCGGCTATCAGCTGCTGATAGCCTGTTCAGAGGATCAACCTGATAACGAAATGCGCTGCATTGAGCACCTGCTGCAGCGTCAGGTTGACGCGATTATCGTCTCCACCTCGCTGCCGCCGGAGCATCCTTTCTATCAGCGCTGGGCCAACGACCCGTTTCCGATCGTCGCCCTCGACCGCGCCCTTGATCGCGAGCACTTCACCAGCGTGGTAGGCGCTGACCAGGATGACGCTGAGATGCTCGCTGCTGAGTTGCGGACTTTCCCGGGCGAAACGGTGCTTTATCTCGGGGCGTTGCCGGAGCTGTCGGTGAGCTTCCTGCGCGAACAGGGCTTCCGCAAAGCCTGGCAGGACGATCCGCGCGAGGTACACTATCTCTATGCCAACAGCTATGAGCGTGAAGCGGCGGCCCAGCTATTTGAGAGATGGCTGGAAACGCATCCGATGCCACAGGCGCTGTTTACCACCTCTTTCCCACTGCTGCAGGGCGTGATGGATGTGACCTTGCGCCGCGAGGGCAAGCTGCCTTCCGAGTTGGCAATCGCCACCTTTGGTGATAACGAACTCCTCGATTTCCTGCAGTGTCCGGTACTGGCCGTGGCGCAGCGTCACCGCGATGTGGCTGAACGAGTGCTGGAGATCGTCCTCGCCAGCCTTGATGAACCGCGCAAGCCGAAGCCGGGCCTCAGCCGTATTCGCCGTAATCTCTATCGCCGCGGCAGCCTGAATCGCCGTTAACGGCAAAAGATCGCCAGCGACCAGGATTATTCCTGGCAGGCCTGCCACAAGGCAGGCCTTTGGCGATAAATCAGGCAACGGATGTCAAAAAAGCAAAACTGAATATATTTCAGACAAATCCCTAAACTTTTTTACGCGTTATTTTGTTTATTCCTGAGCAAACGTTTTGTCAGGCAAAACAGCGCCTGGAAAATGTTTATCCGGCCTTTAATTGTATTATTTTGTTACATTCACCGGGTTAATTGCTGAATTAACACTCATTTTGTTCACGCCGGTTCCGCTCTCTCACCTTATCCCGCATCTGGTCGGCCCTTCAGCCAGCAACAGGTACTGTTAACGGCCGGCATAATGGCCTAAAATGCCGCTCGCGTCGCAAACTGACACTTTATATTTTCCCGCCGAAGATATTTTGCTGTTTATAACTGTTACGAGTTTGTTGGTTATTTTCTTACACGTATTCATAACGTTAATTTGCCTCGCCTGTTGATGATTTTTTCATCAGGGCTAATGTCGGCTGTAAATAATGGGTTTTTGAGCTCCGTTGGCATCCGTGCTGGCTTGACAAGCTTTTCCTCCGCTCCGTAAACTCCTTCTGGTGGGAATTTGTGGGGTAAAGTGGCGAAAAGGGGTGAGGCTGGCATGTTCCGTGGAGCAACGTTAGTCAATCTCGACAGCAAAGGCCGCCTGGCCGTGCCAACGCGCTATCGCGATGGGCTGATCGAGGACGCTGCCGGTCAATTGGTATGCACCATTGACATTCATCACCCGTGCCTGCTGCTTTATCCATTGCCTGAATGGGAAGTCATCGAGCAGAAATTGTCGCGTTTATCGAGCATGAATCCCGTTGAGCGGCGCGTGCAGCGTCTGCTTCTGGGTCATGCCAGCGAATGTCAGATGGATAATGCCGGTCGCTTATTGATTGCGCCGGTGTTACGGCAACATGCCGGGCTGACAAAAGAAGTGATGCTGGTCGGGCAGTTTAATAAATTTGAACTGTGGGACGAAACGACCTGGTATCAACGGGTCAAGGAAGATATCGACGCTGAGCAGTCCGCGACCGGTGAACTGTCGGAGCGCCTGCAGGATTTGTCCTTATAAAAATGATGGAAAATTTTAAACACACTACGGTACTTCTGGATGAAGCCGTGAATGGCCTCAATATTCGTCCAGACGGTATCTATATTGATGGTACTTTTGGTCGCGGTGGCCACTCGCGCCTGATCCTCTCCCAACTGGGGGCGGAAGGACGCCTGCTGGCAATTGATCGCGATCCGCAGGCCATTGCCGTCGCGCAAACCATCGATGATCCCCGCTTTTCCATCGTGCATGGTCCCTTTTCACAGCTCGCAGACTATGTCGCCGAGCGCAATCTTACCGGCAAAATCGACGGCATTTTGCTCGATCTCGGCGTCTCCTCCCCGCAGCTTGATGACGCGGAGCGCGGCTTTTCCTTTATGCGTGACGGGCCGCTGGATATGCGCATGGATCCAACGCGCGGTCAGTCCGCGGCCGAATGGCTGCAGACGGCTGAAGAAGCCGATATCGCCTGGGTAATCAAAACCTTTGGCGAAGAGCGTTTCGGTAAGCGTATCGCCCGGGCGATCGTTGAACGTAATCGGATTGAACCGATGACCCGTACCAAAGAGCTGGCGGAGGTCATCGCCGCTGCGATGCCGGTAAAAGATAAGCACAAACATCCCGCGACCCGTACCTTCCAGGCGGTGCGCATTTGGGTAAACAGTGAACTGGAGGAGATAGAGCAGGCGCTAAAAAGCTCGCTCAGCGTGCTGGCCCCGGGTGGGCGGCTGTCGATCATTAGTTTTCATTCGCTGGAAGATCGCATTGTGAAACGCTTTATGCGTGAGCAAAGTCGCGGTCCGCAGGTTCCGGCAGGAATACCGATGACCGAAGCGCAGCTCAAAAAACTGGGCGGCCGTGAGCTGCGAGCACTAGGCAAGTTGATGCCGGGCGAAGAAGAGGTGGCAGAGAATCCACGTGCCCGTAGTTCAGTGCTGCGTATTGCAGAGAGGACGAACGCATGATCGGCAGAGTGACAGAGGCCTTAAGCAAGGTTAAAGGGTCGATAGGAAGCAACGAGCGCCATGCTTTGCCTGGCGTGATCGGTGACGACCTCCTGCGGTTTGGGAAGCTGCCACTCTGCCTGTTCATTTGCATCATTATTACGGCGATTACTGTGGTCACCACCGCGCATCACACGCGCCTGTTGACCGCGCAGCGTGAACAGCTGGTTCTGGAACGCGATGCTTTGGACATTGAGTGGCGCAACCTGATCCTCGAAGAGAACGCGCTCGGCGATCACAGCCGGGTTGAGCGGATCGCGACCGAGAAGTTGCAGATGCAACATGTCGATCCATCACAAGAAAATATCGTTGTACAGAAATAAGGATTATTGCGACGGATGAAAGCAGCGCCAAAAACGCCAAAAGCAAA
The DNA here is from genome assembly GCF_048589245.1 of Klebsiella sp. 10982. Taxonomy (NCBI): domain Bacteria; kingdom Pseudomonadati; phylum Pseudomonadota; class Gammaproteobacteria; order Enterobacterales; family Enterobacteriaceae; genus Klebsiella; species Klebsiella sp. 10982. Next base: position 47,209 of record NZ_JBMAXV010000016.1, on the reverse strand, counting down.
ACGTCAGGAAGAACAGGCCAACTTTATCAGTTGGCGTTTTGCGTTGCTGTGCGGCTGCATTCTGCTGGCGCTGGCTTTTCTGCTCGGGCGCGTCGCCTGGTTGCAGGTGGTTAGCCCGGATATGCTGGTGCGTCAGGGCGATATGCGCTCGCTGCGCGTGCAGGAGGTATCGACCGCGCGCGGGATGATTACCGACCGTTCCGGACGGCCGCTGGCGGTCAGCGTGCCGGTGAAAGCTATCTGGGCCGATCCGAAGGAACTCCACGACGCCGGCGGCGTCACCCTGGATACGCGCTGGAAGGCGCTGGCGGATGCCCTCAATATGCCGCTGGATCAGCTGGCAACGCGCATCAATACCAATCCGCGGATGCGTTTTATCTATCTGGCACGTCAGGTTAACCCTGATATGGCCGACTACATCAAAAAACTGAAGCTGCCGGGGATTCATCTGCGCGAAGAGTCTCGCCGTTACTATCCTTCAGGCGAAGTAACCGCTCACCTCATTGGCTTCACCAACGTTGATAGCCAGGGGATTGAAGGGGTCGAAAAAAGCTTTGATAAATGGCTCACCGGTCAGCCGGGCGAACGTATCGTGCGTAAAGACCGCTATGGCCGGGTGATTGAAGACATCTCTTCTACCGACAGCCAGGCGGCGCACAATCTGGCGCTGAGTATCGACGAACGCCTGCAGGCGCTGGTCTATCGCGAGCTGAACAACGCCGTGGCCTTTAACAAAGCCGAGTCGGGCAGCGCCGTGTTAGTAGACGTTAACACCGGTGAAGTGCTGGCTATGGCCAATAGCCCATCTTATAACCCGAATAACTTTGCTGGTACGGCAAAAGACACCATGCGTAACCGCGCCATCACCGATGTGTTCGAACCGGGTTCAACGGTCAAACCGATGGTGGTGATGACCGCGCTGCAGCGCGGTATCGTCAATGAGAATACCGTACTCAACACAGTCCCTTATCGAATTAACGGCCACGAAATCAAAGACGTGGCACGCTATAGCGAATTGACCCTGACCGGGGTGCTGCAGAAGTCGAGTAACGTCGGTGTTTCTAAGCTGGCGTTAGCGATGCCGTCCTCAGCGTTAGTAGATACTTACTCACGTTTTGGGCTTGGAAAGGCGACCAATTTGGGGTTGGTCGGAGAACGCAGTGGCTTATATCCTCAAAAACAACGGTGGTCTGACATAGAGAGGGCCACCTTTTCTTTCGGCTACGGGCTAATGGTAACCCCGTTACAGTTAGCGCGAGTCTACGCAACGATTGGCAGTTACGGCATCTATCGTCCGCTGTCGATTACCAAGGTTGATCCACCGGTTCCGGGCGAGCGCGTCTTCCCGGAATCACTCGTTCGTACCGTCGTCCATATGATGGAAAGCGTGGCGCTGCCCGGCGGCGGCGGCGTGAAAGCGGCGATCAAAGGCTATCGCATCGCGATTAAAACCGGTACGGCGAAAAAAGTGGGGCCGGATGGCCGCTATATCAACAAATATATTGCTTACACCGCAGGCGTTGCGCCCGCCAGCCATCCGCGCTTCGCGCTGGTGGTGGTGATCAACGACCCGCAGGCAGGTAAATACTACGGTGGCGCCGTTTCCGCGCCGGTCTTCGGTGCCATCATGGGCGGCGTATTGCGCACCATGAACATCGAACCGGATGCGCTGGCAACGGGCGAAAAAAGTGAATTTGTAATTAATCAAGGCGAGGGAACAGGTGGCAGATCGTAATTTGCGCGACCTACTCGCTCCGTGGGTGCCAAACGCACCGGAGCGCATTCTGCGAGAGATGACGCTGGACAGCCGGGTGGCTGCTTCCGGCGATCTCTTTATCGCGGTACAGGGTCATCAGGCGGACGGGCGTCGTTATATCCCGCAGGCGATAGCGCAAGGTGTGGCTGCCATTATTGCTGAAGCACAGGGTGAGGCCGAAGACGGTGAAATCCGTGAAATGCACGGCGTACCGGTTATCTTCCTGAGCCAGCTTAACGAACGTTTGTCGGCCCTGGCCGGGCGTTTTTATCATCAGCCGTCGCAGCAGCTGCGTCTGGTTGGCGTAACCGGAACCAACGGGAAAACCACTACCACCCAACTGCTGGCGCAGTGGGCGAAGCTGCTGGGCGAAACCAGCGCGGTGATGGGGACCGTGGGCAACGGCCTGCTGGATAAAGTCGTGCCGACCGAAAACACCACCGGTTCTGCGGTAGACGTTCAGCATGTGCTCTCCAGTCTGGTCGAGCAAGGGGCTACCTTCGGCGCGATGGAAGTCTCATCCCACGGTCTGGTGCAGCACCGCGTGGCGGCACTGCAGTTTGCCGCCTCGGTGTTTACTAACCTGAGCCGGGATCACCTGGACTACCATGGCGACATGGAACACTACGAAGCGGCGAAATGGCTGCTGTACTCCACCCACCATAGCGGCCAGGCTATCGTCAACGCGGACGATGAAGTGGGGCGTCGCTGGCTGGCGAAGTTACCGGATGCGGTGGCGGTATCGATGGAAGATCACATCAATCCGAACTGCCACGGCCGCTGGCTGAAGGCGACCGCGGTCAATTATCACGACAGCGGCGCCACTATCCAGTTTGACTCCAGCTGGGGTCAGGGTGAAATCGAAAGCCGTCTGATGGGTGCCTTTAACGTCAGCAACCTGCTGCTGGCGCTGGCCACGCTGCTGGCGCTGGGCTATCCGCTGGCGGATCTGCTGAAAACTGCCGCGCGTTTACAGCCGGTGTGCGGCCGTATGGAAGTGTTCAGTGCGCCGGGTAAACCGGCCGTGGTGGTGGATTATGCCCATACGCCTGATGCGCTGGAAAAAGCGCTGCAGGCTGCGCGTCTGCACTGCAGCGGCAAGCTGTGGTGCGTTTTCGGCTGCGGCGGCGACCGTGATAAAGGCAAGCGTCCGCTGATGGGGGCGATTGCGGAAGAGTTCGCCGATATCGTCGTGGTGACCGATGATAACCCGCGCACCGAAGAGCCGCGGGCGATTATCAACGATATTCTGGCCGGCATGCTCGATGCGGGTCATGCGAAGGTGATGGAAGGCCGCGCGGAAGCAGTGACTAATGCCGTCATGCAGGCGAAAGAGAATGACGTTGTGCTGGTAGCGGGTAAAGGCCATGAAGATTACCAGATAGTCGGCAACCGTCGTCTGGATTATTCCGACCGCGTGACCGTCGCGCGTCTGCTGGGAGCGGTAGCATGACTCGCTTTACGTTAAGCCAGCTCGCCGCTATCACCCATGGCGAACTGCAGGGTAGCGATATCGCTATCGACGAGGTGACCTCCGATACCCGTAAAGTGACGGCAGGCTGCCTGTTTGTGGCGCTGAAAGGCGAGCGTTTCGATGCCCATGATTTTGCCGAACAGGCGAAAGCCGCTGGCGCCGGCGCGCTGCTGGTTAGCCGCCCATTGGCCTGCGATCTCCCTCAGGTGATCGTGAAAGATACCCGGCAGGCTTTCGGCGAGTTAGCCGCCTGGGTGCGTCAGCAGGTACCGACCCGCGTCGTCGCCCTGACCGGCTCGTCGGGCAAAACCTCGGTCAAAGAGATGACCGCGGCGATCCTCAGCCAGTGCGGTAACACGCTGTATACCGCCGGCAACCTGAACAACGATATCGGCGTACCGATGACCCTGCTGCGTCTGACCAAAGAGCATCAGTACGCGGTGATTGAACTTGGCGCCAACCACCAGGGCGAAATCGCCTGGACCGTCAGTCTGACGCGTCCGGAAGCGGCGCTGGTTAACAACCTTGCTGCCGCGCACCTCGAAGGCTTCGGCTCGCTGGCGGGCGTGGCGAAGGCCAAGGGCGAAATCTATACCGGTCTGCCGGAAAATGGCATCGCTATTCTCAATGCCGACAATAACGACTGGCTGAACTGGCAGGCGGTGATTGGCGATCGCAAAGTGTGGCGCTTCTCGCCGAACGCGGCCAACAGCGATTTCACGGCAACCAACGTGCAGATCACCAGCCGCGGCACCGAGTTTACGCTGCAGACGCCAACCGGCAACGTTGACGTGCTGCTGCCGCTACCGGGTCGTCACAACATCGCTAACGCGCTGGCGGCGACCTCGCTGGCGATGGCGGTAGGCGCCGATCTGGCGGCGGTAAAAGCCGGGCTGGCGCAGCTGCAGGCCGTTCCGGGACGTCTGTTTCCGATCCAGCTTAATGAGAGCCAGCTGCTGCTGGATGACTCCTATAACGCCAACGTCGGTTCGATGACCGCAGCAGTGCAGGTGCTGTCAGAGATGCCCGGCTTCCGGACGATGGTCGTCGGCGATATGGCGGAGCTTGGCGCGGAAAGCGCGGCCTGTCATCGCGAAGTCGGCGAAGCGGCGAAAGCCGCGGGTCTGGATTGTGTCCTCAGCGTCGGCACTTTGAGTGCGGATATCAGCCGCGCCAGCGGCGTGGGCGAACATTTTAACGATAAAGCCGCCGTGGTGGCTCGCCTGCGCGAGCTGCTGGCGGAGCACAAGATAATGACCATTTTAGTGAAGGGTTCACGTAGTGCCGCCATGGAAGAGGTAGTACGCGCATTACAGGAGACTGGGACATGTTAGTATGGCTGGCCGAACATTTGGTCAAATATTATTCCGGCTTTAACGTCTTTTCCTATCTGACGTTTCGCGCCATTGTCAGCCTGCTGACCGCGCTGTTCATCTCGTTGTGGATGGGCCCGCGCATGATCGCCCGTCTGCAAAAACTCTCCTTTGGTCAGGTCGTACGTAACGACGGTCCTGAGTCCCACTTCAGCAAACGCGGCACGCCGACCATGGGCGGGATCATGATCCTCACCGCGATCACCGTGTCCGTTCTGCTGTGGGCCTATCCGTCCAACCCCTACGTCTGGTGCGTACTGACGGTATTAATCGGCTACGGGATCATCGGCTTTGTTGACGATTACCGTAAAGTCGTGCGCAAAGATACCAAAGGCCTGATCGCCCGCTGGAAGTATTTCTGGATGTCGGTGATCGCCCTGGGCGTGGCCTTCGCGCTGTATCTGGCGGGGAAAGACACCCCAGCAACCGAGCTGGTGGTGCCGTTCTTTAAAGACGTGATGCCGCAGCTGGGCCTGTTCTATATCCTGCTGGCTTACTTCGTTATCGTCGGTACCGGCAATGCGGTCAACCTGACCGACGGCCTCGACGGCCTGGCGATTATGCCGACCGTTTTCGTTGCCGCGGGCTTTGCGCTGGTGGCATGGGCCACCGGCAACATGAACTTCGCCAACTATCTGCACATTCCATATCTGCGCCATGCCGGCGAGCTGGTGATCGTTTGTACGGCGATTGTCGGCGCGGGGCTGGGGTTCCTGTGGTTCAACACCTATCCGGCGCAGGTCTTTATGGGCGACGTCGGTTCGCTGGCGCTCGGCGGCGCGCTGGGCATTATCGCCGTGCTGCTGCGTCAGGAGTTCCTGCTGGTGATCATGGGCGGCGTTTTCGTCGTGGAAACCCTGTCGGTGATCCTGCAGGTCGGCTCATTCAAGCTGCGCGGCCAGCGCATCTTCCGTATGGCGCCGATTCACCACCACTATGAACTGAAAGGCTGGCCGGAACCGCGCGTTATCGTGCGCTTCTGGATTATTTCGCTGATGCTGGTGCTGATTGGCCTGGCGACGCTGAAGGTACGTTAATCATGGCAGATTATCAGGGTAAAAAAGTCGTCATTATTGGGCTGGGCATGACCGGCCTGTCTTGCGTGGACTTTTTCATGGCGCGCGGCGTTATCCCGCGCGTGATGGATACCCGCGTCGCGCCTCCGGGTCTGGATAAATTACCCGAATCGGTCGAGTGCCATGTCGGCGGACTCAATGATACCTGGCTGCTGGCGGCGGATCTGATTGTCGCCAGTCCGGGAATTGCGCTGGCCCATCCTTCGCTCAGCGCGGCGGCCGATGCAGGTGTAGAAATCGTTGGCGATATCGAACTGTTCTGCCGTGAAGCGCAGGCGCCGATTATCGCCATCACCGGTTCTAACGGTAAAAGCACCGTCACTACGCTGGTGGGCGAGATGGCGAAAGCGGCCGGGGTTAACGTCGGCGTGGGCGGCAATATCGGCCTGCCGGCGCTGATGCTGCTGGACACCGATCGCGAGCTTTACGTCCTGGAACTCTCCAGCTTTCAGCTGGAAACCACCTCCAGCCTGCGGGCGGTGGCAGCAACCATCCTCAACGTGACTGAGGACCATATGGACCGCTACCCGCTGGGTCTGCAGCAGTATCGTGCGGCGAAGCTGCGGATTTACGAGAATGCACAGACCTGCGTGGTGAATGCAGACGATGCGCTCACCATGCCGGTACGCGGGGCGGACGATCGCTGCATCAGTTTTGGTGTGGATGTTGGTGACTACCACCTTAACCGTCAGCAGGGCGAAACCTGGCTGCGCGTCAAAGGTGAGAAAGTCCTCAATGTGAAAGAGATGCCTCTCACCGGCCAGCATAATTACAGTAACGCCCTGGCGGCGCTGGCGCTGGCGGATGCCGCGGGTCTGCCGCGGGCCAGTAGCCTGAAGGCATTGACCACTTTTACCGGTCTGGCACATCGTTTCCAGCTGGTGCTGGATCACAACGGCGTACGCTGGATTAACGACTCCAAGGCAACCAACGTCGGTAGTACCGAGGCGGCGCTGAACGGACTGCAGCTTGATGGCACGTTGTATCTTCTGCTGGGCGGCGACGGCAAGTCCGCTGATTTCACCCCGCTGAAGCGCTATCTTGGCGGCGATCGTATCCGCCTGTACTGCTTTGGTCGCGACGGCGCCGAGCTTGCCGAACTGCGTCCTGAGGTGGCGGTACAAACCGAGACCATGGAACAGGCGATGCGCCAGATTGCGACTCTGGTGAAAGCTGGCGATATGGTTCTCCTGTCGCCGGCCTGTGCGAGTCTGGATCAGTTTAAAAACTTTGAACAACGGGGCGATATTTTTGCCCGTCTGGCGAAGGAGTTAGGTTGATGCGTTTTTCTCTCCCACGCCTGAGAATGCCGCAACTGAGCCTGCCTCGGTTGAGACTGCCGCGACTGCCGGGGATGTTTATCTTCGCCTGGCTGTTCGCCGCGCTGAAAGGCTGGGTGATGGGCTCGCGCCCGAAAGATAACGACAGTCTGGTGATGTATGACCGGATGCTGCTGTGGCTGACCTTTGGCCTGGCAGCGATCGGCTTTATCATGGTGACCTCGGCCTCGATGCCGGTTGGACAGCGTCTGGCGAACGATCCGTTCCTGTTTGCTAAGCGTGATGGCCTGTACATTGTGCTGGCCTTCGCGCTGGCGATGATTACGCTCCGTCTGCCGATGGAGTTCTGGCAGCGCCACAGCACCGCGATGCTTATCGCCTCGATTGTAATGTTGCTGATCGTACTGGTGGTGGGGAGTTCGGTTAACGGTGCGTCGCGCTGGATAGCCCTTGGCCCGCTGCGTATTCAGCCGGCGGAGTTCACCAAGCTGTCGCTGTTCTGCTACATCGCCAACTATCTGGTGCGTAAAGCCGATGAAGTGCGTAACAACCTGCGCGGCTTCTTAAAACCGATGGGCGTGATTTTCGTGCTGGCGATCCTGCTGCTGGCGCAGCCTGACCTCGGTACGGTGGTGGTGCTGTTCGTCACCACGCTGGCGATGCTGTTTCTCGCCGGCGCGAAGCTGTGGCAATTCATCGCCATTATCGGCATGGGTATCTCGGCGGTGGTGCTGCTGATCCTCGCCGAACCCTACCGTATTCGCCGTGTCACCTCCTTCTGGAACCCGTGGGAAGACCCGTTCGGCAGCGGCTATCAGCTGACTCAGTCGCTGATGGCCTTCGGCCGCGGCGAGATGTGGGGGCAGGGCCTCGGCAACTCGGTGCAAAAACTGGAGTATTTACCGGAAGCTCACACTGACTTCATCTTCGCCATTATCGGCGAAGAACTCGGTTATATCGGTGTGGTACTGGCGCTTTTAATGGTATTCTTCGTCGCTTTCCGCGCCATGTCGATTGGCCGTAAAGCGCTGGAGATCGATCATCGCTTTTCCGGTTTTCTTGCCTGCGCGATTGGCATCTGGTTCAGCTTCCAGGCGTTAGTTAACGTCGGGGCGGCGGCGGGGATGCTGCCGACCAAAGGTCTGACGCTGCCGCTGATCAGTTATGGTGGCTCCAGTCTGCTGATTATGTCGACGGCAATCATGTTGTTGTTGCGAATTGATTATGAAACGCGTCTGGAAAAAGCCCAGGCGTTTACACGGGGTGTTCGATGAGCGGTCAGGAAAAGCGGTTGATGGTGATGGCGGGTGGTACCGGTGGGCATGTGTTCCCGGGACTAGCGGTCGCGCACCATTTAATGGACCAGGGCTGGCAGGTTCGCTGGCTGGGTACCGCCGATCGTATGGAAGCGGATTTAGTGCCGAAACACGGCATCGAGATTGATTTTATCCGTATCTCCGGCCTGCGTGGCAAAGGGATCAAAGCGCAGCTGTTAGCGCCGGTACGAATCTTCAACGCCTGGCGTCAGGCTCGGGCGATCATGAAGCGTTTCCAGCCGGACGTGGTGCTGGGCATGGGCGGCTATGTTTCCGGGCCTGGCGGTCTGGCGGCGTGGTCGCTGGGGATCCCGGTGGTCCTCCATGAACAAAACGGTATTGCCGGCCTGACTAACAAGTGGCTGGCGAAGATTGCGAAGAAAGTGATGCAGGCGTTTCCTGGCGCTTTCCCACATGCGGACGTCGTTGGGAACCCGGTACGTACCGACGTTCTGGCGCTGCCGCTGCCGGGTCAGCGTCTGGCTGGGCGTCAGGGGCCGATTCGCGTGCTGGTGGTGGGTGGCTCTCAGGGCGCGCGCGTCCTGAACCAGACCATGCCGCAGGTGGCGGCCAAGCTCGGCGATACGGTGACCATCTGGCATCAGAGCGGCAAAGGCGGTCAGCAAACCGTGCAGCAGGCTTATGCCGCAGCGGGACAACCGCAGCATAAAGTGACGGAATTTATTGATGATATGGCGGCAGCCTATGCCTGGGCTGATGTCGTGGTTTGTCGTTCCGGTGCGCTGACGGTTAGCGAAATCGCTGCCGCCGGATTACCGGCGCTGTTTGTGCCGTTCCAGCATAAGGATCGCCAGCAGTACTGGAATGCACTGCCGCTGGAGAAAGCCGGCGCGGCGAAAATTCTCGAACAGCCCGAGTTCACGGCAGAGGCGGTGGCTTCTACCCTGGCGAGCTGGGATCGGGAAACGCTGGTGAATATGGCGGAACGGGCGCGTGGCGCTTCTATTCCGGACGCCACCGAGCGAGTAGCAGAAGAGGTCAGCGCCGTAGCTTTGGCGCGCTAATTGCGGTGAGTTTCACCGCCCGAATAAAGAAGTTGATGGCGTAAAGAATGAATACACAAGATTTGGCAAAACTGCGTTCCATAGTGCCCGAGATGCGTCGCGTCCGGCACATTCACTTTGTCGGCATCGGTGGTGCCGGTATGGGCGGTATTGCCGAAGTGTTGGCGAATGAAGGTTATCAGATAAGCGGCTCCGACCTGGCGCCGAATCCGGTGACCCAGCAGCTGTCGCAGCTTGGCGCCACCATTTATTTCAACCATCGCCCGGAAAACGTGCGCGATGCCAGCGTTGTTGTCGTCTCCAGCGCGATCTCCGCGGATAACCCGGAAATCGTTGCCGCGCACGAGGCGCGCATCCCGGTGATCCGCCGTGCGGAAATGCTGGCGGAGCTGATGCGCTTCCGCCACGGGATTGCGATTGCCGGAACGCATGGCAAAACCACCACCACCGCGATGGTGTCGAGTATTTACGCCGAAGCCGGGCTTGACCCAACCTTCGTCAACGGTGGGTTGGTCAAAGCGGCGGGCGTCCATGCGCGTCTCGGCCACAGCCGTTACCTGATTGCGGAAGCCGATGAAAGCGACGCGTCGTTCCTGCATCTGCAGCCGATGGTCGCGATTGTGACCAACATCGAAGCCGACCATATGGATACTTACCATGGTGACTTTGAGAATCTGAAGCAGACCTTTATTAATTTTCTGCACAACCTGCCGTTCTACGGACGTGCGGTGATGTGCGTGGACGACCCGGTTATTCGTGAACTGCTGCCGCGCGTCGGCCGGCAGATCACGACCTACGGTTTTAGCGACGACGCCGACGTTCGCGTCGAGGACTACCGTCAGCTTGGGGCTCAAGGCCATTTTCGCCTGGTGCGTCAGGATAAAGAGATCCTGCAGGTCACGCTCAATGCCCCGGGACGCCATAACGCATTGAACGCGGCGGCTGCGGTTGCCGTGGCGACGGAAGAGGGGATTGATGACCAGGCGATCCTGCGCGCGCTGGAAAGTTTCCAGGGCACCGGCCGCCGCTTCGACTTCCTTGGCGAATATCCGCTGGCGGAAGTCAACGGCAAGAGCGGTAGCGCGATGCTGATCGACGATTACGGTCATCACCCGACGGAAGTGGACGCCACGATTAAAGCGGCACGTGCTGGTTGGCCGGATAAAAATCTGGTGATGGTTTTCCAGCCGCACCGTTACACCCGTACACGCGATCTGTATGACGATTTTGCCAACGTGCTGACTCAGGTCGATGCCCTGCTGATGCTGGACGTCTATCCGGCGGGCGAAGCGCCGATCCCTGGCGCCGACAGCCGTTCCCTGTGTCGCACCATTCGCGGCCGTGGAAAAGTGGACCCAATCCTGGTATCCGATCCGGCTCAGGCGGCGGAGATGCTGGCGTCGGTACTGACCGGTAACGATTTAGTGTTGGTGCAGGGCGCCGGAAACATCGGAAAAATTGCCCGTCACCTGGCTGAAATCAAACTGATTCCGCAAAAAACGGAGGAAGAGCGCCATGGCTGATAAAATCGCGGTGCTTTTCGGTGGAACCTCCGCTGAACGTGAAGTGTCGCTGAATTCAGGCGCCGCGGTGTTGGCCGGGCTGCGTGAAGGCGGGGTGGATGCCCATCCGGTTGACCCGCGCGATGTCGATATTACCCAGCTAAAAAATCTGGGCTTTAAGAAAGCGTTTATTGCCCTGCATGGTCGCGGCGGGGAAGATGGCACCCTGCAAGGGCTGCTGGATCTGATCCAACTGCCTTATACCGGCAGCGGCGTGATGGCTTCCGCGCTGTCGATGGATAAACTGCGCAGCAAATGGCTGTGGCAGGGGGCGGGATTGCCGGTCGCGCCGTGGGTGGCGCTGACCCGCGCCCAGTTCAACGCCGGGCTTTCTGCTGAAGATGAACAACAGATTGCGGCGCTGGGGCTGCCGGTCATCATCAAGCCCAGCCGTGAAGGCTCAAGCGTCGGGATGTCGAAAGTCAGTGAAAGCTGTGATTTACCGAGTGCATTGGCGCTGGCTTTTCAGCATGATGATGAAGTTTTGGTTGAAAAATGGCTCAGTGGGCCGGAATTTACCGTCGCCATCGTCGGTGAAGAAATTTTACCGTCAATACGTATCCAGGCCTCGGGAACCTTCTATGATTATGAGGCGAAGTATCTCTCTGATGAGACGCAATATTTCTGCCCAGGATTTGAAGATCCCGCGCGTGAGTCAGCCATCCAGAGCCTGGTGCTTAAAGCCTGGAATGTTCTGGGTTGCAAAGGCTGGGGCCGTATTGACGTGATGCTGGACAGCGATGGCCAGTTTTATCTGCTGGAAGCGAATACTTCCCCGGGCATGACCAGCCATAGCCTTGTACCGATGGCGGCGCGTCAGGCGGGGATGAGCTTCTCGCAGCTTGTTGTACGAATTCTGGACCTGGCGGGGTGATATGTCGCAGGCTGCGCTGAATACGCGGAACCAGGAAGAAGAGTCGATTGCTTCTTCGCGTCGGAATAATGGAACCCGGCTGGCAGGTATCGTTTTCCTGCTGGCGGTCTTGTGTACCGTGTTGGTCAGCGGGTGGATGGTTCTTGGCTGGATGGAAGATGCGCAGCGCTTACCGCTGTCGAAGATGGTCGTCACCGGCGAGCGCCACTATACGCGCAATGATGACATTCGCCAGGCGATCCTGGCGCTGGGTTCGCCGGGAACCTTTATGACTCAGGATGTGAATATCATTCAGAGTCAAATTGAACGCCTGCCGTGGATTAAGCAGGCGAGTGTCAGAAAGCAGTGGCCCGATGAATTGAAGATTCATCTGGTTGAATATGTGCCGATTGCGCGCTGGAATGATCAACATATGGTGGATGCAGAAGGAAATGCCTTCAGCGTGCCGGCGGATCGCACCAGCAAACAGAATTTACCGATGTTGTACGGCCCGGAAGGCAGCGAGAACGAAGTGCTGCAGGGGTATCGTGACATGGGGCAGGTGCTGGCAAAGGATAAATTCACGTTGAAAGTGGCGGCGATGACCGCCCGTCGCTCCTGGCAGTTGACGCTTAATAATGACATTAAGCTCAACCTTGGCCGTGGCGATACCATGAAACGGCTTCAGCGCTTTATGGAACTCTACCCGGTTCTTCAGCAACAGGCGCAGACCGACGGCAAACGGATTAGCTACGTTGATTTGCGTTATGACTCGGGTGCGGCAGTGGGCTGGGTACCTGCTCCCGCAGAGGAAACTAATCAACAACAGAATCAGGCACAGGCAGAACAACAATGATCAAGGCGACGGACAGAAAACTGGTAGTTGGACTGGAGATTGGCACCGCCAAGGTGGCCGCTTTAGTAGGGGAAGTTCTGCCCGACGGCATGATTAATATCATCGGCGTGGGCAGTTGCCCATCGCGGGGTATGGATAAAGGCGGTGTGAACGACCTTGAGTCGGTGGTGAAATGCGTACAGCGCGCCATCGATCAGGCCGAACTGATGGCGGATTGCCAGATTTCATCAGTTTATTTGGCACTTTCGGGTAAACATATAAGCTGTCAGAATGAAATCGGGATGGTACCGATTTCGGAAGAAGAAGTGACGCAGGACGACGTCGAGAACGTGGTCCATACCGCGAAGTCGGTTCGTGTACGCGATGAACATCGCGTCCTGCACGTCATCCCGCAGGAATACGCTATCGACTATCAGGAAGGGATTAAAAACCCGGTAGGACTGTCCGGCGTGCGTATGCAGGCGAAGGTACATTTGATTACCTGCCATAACGATATGGCGAAAAACATTGTTAAAGCGGTGGAACGTTGTGGTCTGAAAGTTGACCAACTGATTTTCGCCGGCTTAGCGGCCAGTTATTCCGTATTAACAGAAGACGAACGTGAGCTGGGCGTCTGCGTCGTAGACATCGGCGGTGGTACAATGGATATCGCGGTCTACACCGGTGGCGCGCTGCGTCACACCAAGGTGATCCCTTATGCAGGGAACGTGGTAACCAGCGATATCGCCTATGCCTTCGGTACACCGCCGAGCGATGCCGAAGCGATCAAGGTTCGTCACGGCTGTGCATTAGGTTCCATTGTCGGCAAAGACGAAAACGTCGAAGTGCCGAGCGTTGGCGGGCGTCCGCCGCGTAGCCTGCAGCGTCAGACGCTGGCAGAGGTCATTGAACCACGCTACACCGAGCTGCTTAATCTGGTCAATGAAGAGATCCTGCAGCTGCAGGAACAGCTCCGCCAGCAGGGTGTCAAACATCATCTGGCAGCGGGAATTGTTTTAACCGGCGGCGCGGCGCAAATTGAAGGGCTTGCCGCCTGTGCTCAGCGGGTGTTCCATACGCAAGTGCGTATTGGCGCGCCGCTGAATATCACCGGTTTAACGGATTATGCCCAAGAGCCGTATTATTCAACGGCAGTGGGTCTGCTGCACTACGGGAAAGAGTCACATCTCAGTGGTGAGGCAGAAGTGGAAAAACGTGTGACAGCCTCAGTAGGGTCGTGGATCAAACGACTGAACAGCTGGCTGCGAAAAGAGTTTTAATTTTTTAAGAGAACGCAGACAATTAGCGTTCTCAGGCGACAGGCACAAGACGGAGAGAAACTATGTTTGAACCTATGGAACTGACCAACGACGCGGTGATTAAAGTCATCGGCGTCGGTGGCGGCGGCGGTAACGCCGTTGAACACATGGTGCGCGAGCGCATTGAGGGTGTTGAATTCTTCGCGGTGAACACCGATGCGCAGGCGCTGCGTAAAACGGCTGTTGGCCAGACTATCCAGATCGGTAGCGGTATTACCAAAGGTCTGGGTGCGGGCGCGAACCCGGAAGTCGGCCGCAATGCGGCGGACGAAGACCGCGAAGCGCTGCGTGCGGCCCTTGATGGCGCAGACATGGTGTTCATCGCGGCAGGTATGGGCGGCGGTACCGGTACCGGTGCGGCGCCAGTGGTTGCGGAAGTGGCGAAGGATCTGGGTATCCTCACCGTTGCGGTGGTCACGAAGCCGTTTAATTTCGAAGGCAAGAAGCGCATGGCGTTTGCTGAGCAGGGGATCACCGAGCTGTCCAAGCACGTTGACTCACTGATCACCATCCCGAACGACAAGCTGCTGAAAGTACTCGGCCGTGGTATTTCTCTGCTCGACGCGTTCGGCGCGGCAAACGATGTACTGAAAGGCGCGGTGCAGGGTATCGCCGAACTGATTACGCGTCCGGGCCTGATGAACGTCGACTTCGCGGACGTCCGTACCGTGATGTCAGAAATGGGCTACGCGATGATGGGCTCCGGCGTGGCGAGTGGTGAAGACCGTGCGGAAGAAGCGGCTGAAATGGCTATCTCTTCTCCGCTGCTGGAAGATATCGACCTGTCCGGCGCGCGCGGCGTACTGGTTAACATTACTGCGGGCTTCGACCTGCGTCTGGATGAGTTCGAAACCGTGGGTAACACCATCCGTGCCTTTGCGTCGGATAACGCGACCGTGGTTATCGGTACTTCTCTGGACCCGGATATGAACGACGAGCTGCGCGTGACCGTGGTGGCGACTGGTATCGGCATGGACAAGCGTCCGGAAATTACCCTGGTGACCAACAAACAGGTTCAGCAGCCGGTGATGGATCGCTACCAGCAGCACGGTATGTCGCCGCTGACGCAAGAGCAGAAGCCGGCAGCAAAAGTGGTGAACGACAATACGCCGCAAACCGCGAAAGAGCCGGATTATCTGGATATCCCAGCCTTCCTGCGTAAGCAAGCCGATTAAGAATCGACTGGAAGTTGGGCATCTGCGCTCTTTGTGCTAAACTGGCCTCCCGATAGTGGTGTACACTTCGGTTGGATAGGTAAATTGGCGAGATTATACGATGATCAAACAAAGGACTCTTAAACGTATCGTTCAGGCGACTGGTGTCGGTTTGCATACCGGCAAGAAAGTCACACTGACGTTACGCCCTGCGCCGGCAAATACCGGGGTCATCTATCGTCGCACCGACTTGAATCCACCGGTAGATTTTCCGGCTGATGCCAAATCTGTGCGTGATACCATGCTCTGTACTTGCCTGGTTAATGAGCATGACGTGCGGATTTCTACGGTTGAACACCTGAACGCCGCATTGGCTGGCCTGGGTATCGACAACATTATTGTTGAAGTCGACGCACCGGAAATCCCGATTATGGACGGCAGTGCGGCTCCGTTCGTTTATCTGTTGCTGGACGCCGGCATCGATGAACTGAATTGCGCCAAGAAATTTGTTCGTATCAAAGAGACGGTTCGCGTCGAAGATGGCGACAAATGGGCTGAATTCAAACCGTACAATGGTTTTTCGCTGGATTTCACCATCGATTTTAACCATCCGGCGATTGATGCCAGCACCCAGCGCTATACGCTGAACTTCTCGGCCGATGCGTTCATGCGTCAGATTAGCCGTGCGCGTACCTTCGGTTTTATGCGCGATATCGAATATCTGCAGTCCCGCGGCCTGTGCCTGGGCGGCAGCTTCGATTGTGCCATCGTTGTTGACGATTATCGCGTACTGAACGAAGACGGTCTGCGCTTTGAAGACGAATTTGTTCGCCACAAAATGCTGGATGCGATCGGTGACCTGTTTATGTGTGGTCACAACATTATCGGCGCATTCACGGCGTACAAATCGGGTCACGCGTTGAATAACAAACTGCTGCAGGCGGTCCTGGCAAAACAGGAAGCCTGGGAGTATGTGACCTTCGAAGACGACGCAAAACTGCCTATGGCGTTCCGCGCACCGTCGATGGTTCTGGCGTAAGCCTGACCATTCAGTAAATTCGACTGGTAACCTGGTACTCTCTCCGACCAGGGAACCAGTCGTTTTTCTTTTATAACCCCTTCCAGTTATTTTTCGCAGTGATTGTCGGGCAATAATTAGCGCGCGTTCGCTGTTTTATTAAGCGTTTTCCCCGGGCAATCGCCTTCATTCATGCTGCCTCAGCGCGGTAATAATGTTAGTATTTGAGCGCAAAATTATTTCTCCGGGTTGCTTTACCCCGTGGATGTCAGGGTGTCCTGCAAAAAACGCTAATTAAGAGGCAGCCTGAACGACGACGGGTATACCAACGAAAGGTAATGAAAGTGAGTGGATTGCTGACGCGCTGGCGACAGTTTGGCAGACGGTATTTTTGGCCGCATCTCCTGTTGGGGATGGTCGCGGCCAGCTTCGGCCTGCCCGCGCTTAGCAACAGCCACGAAACCGCGACGCCGGCGAAGGCAACGTCCAGCAACCATAATCCGAGCAAAGTTAACTTCTCTCAGCTGGCGCTGCTGGAGAGTAATCGTCGGCCGAACTTTACCGTCGACTACTGGCATCAGCACGCCATTCGCACCGTTATTCGTCATCTCTCCTTCGCGATGGCGCCACAGGCATTGCCAGTGGCGGAAGAAACTTCTCCGCTGCAGGCCCAACATCTGGCGCTGCTTGATACGCTCAGCGCGCTGCTGACCCAGGACAGCACGCCGCCGGTGGTGATCCGCCAGGTGGCTTACATCTCTTCCTCATATTCTGCCTTCCGCGTGAGCGCCTGGATTAGCCAGGTGGCGGGGATCCGCGCAGGACCTCAACGTCTCAGCTGAAAATAACCACGGACCATCCTATTTTTTGTGACTCCGCACCGCGGGGCGTTTGAGATTTTATTATGCTTATTAAAATGTTAACTAAGGTTTTCGGCAGCCGTAACGACCGTACGCTGCGTCGTATGCGCAAAGTTGTCAATATCATCAACGGTATGGAACCGGCGATGGAAAAACTCTCTGATGACGAGCTTAAAGCGAAAACCGCGGAATTCCGCGCGCGTCTGGAAAAAGGCGAAGTGCTGGAGAATCTGATCCCGGAAGCCTTTGCCGTCGTTCGCGAAGCCAGTAAGCGTGTGTTCGGCATGCGCCACTTCGACGTCCAGCTGCTGGGCGGTATGGTGCTTAACGATCGCTGCATCGCCGAGATGCGTACTGGTGAAGGTAAAACGCTGACCGCGACCCTGCCGGCGTACCTCAACGCGCTGACCGGTAAAGGCGTCCACGTGGTGACCGTCAACGACTATCTGGCGCAGCGTGACGCCGAAAACAACCGTCCGCTGTTCGAATTCCTCGGTATGAGCGTGGGCATCAATATGTCCGGCCTGCCTGCGCCGGCGAAGCGTGAAGCCTACGCGGCCGACATCACTTACGGCACCAACAACGAATACGGCTTCGACTACCTGCGCGACAACATGGCCTTCAGCCCGGAAGAGCGCGTTCAACGTAAACTGCACTATGCGCTGGTGGATGAGGTGGACTCCATCCTGATCGACGAAGCGCGTACCCCGCTGATCATTTCCGGTCCGGCGGAAGACAGCTCTGAAATGTACCGTAAGGTAAACAAAATCATCCCGCACCTGATCCGTCAGGAAAAAGAGGATTCGGATACCTTTACCGGTGAAGGCCACTTCTCTGTTGATGAGAAAGCCCGCCAGGTTAACCTGACCGAACGCGGTCTGGTGCTCATCGAAGAGCTGCTGGTGCAGGAAGGCATTATGGAAGAAGGTGAGTCGCTGTACTCCCCGACCAACATCATGCTGATGCACCATGTGACCGCCGCGCTGCGCGCCCATGCGTTGTTCACCCGCGACGTTGACTACATCGTTAAAGATGGCGAAGTTATCATCGTCGATGAGCACACTGGCCGTACGATGCAAGGCCGCCGTTGGTCCGATGGTCTGCACCAGGCGGTAGAAGCCAAAGAAGGCGTGGAGATCCAGAACGAGAACCAGACGCTGGCCTCTATCACCTTCCAGAACTACTTCCGCCTGTACGAGAAACTGGCGGGGATGACCGGTACAGCGGATACCGAAGCCTTCGAATTCAGCTCTATCTATAAGCTGGATACCGTTGTCGTGCCGACCAACCGTCCGATGATCCGTAAGGACATGGCGGATCTGGTCTATATGACCGAAGCGGAAAAAATTCAGGCGATTATCGAAGATATTAAAACCCGCACCGCTGCCGGCCAGCCGGTGCTGGTGGGGACTATCTCGATCGAAAAATCCGAAGTAGTTTCGCGCGAGCTGACCAAAGCCGGCATCAAGCACAACGTACTGAACGCCAAGTTCCACGCCAGCGAAGCGGATATCGTCGCCCAGGCGGGTTATCCGGCAGCGGTGACCATTGCCACCAACATGGCGGGTCGTGGTACCGATATTATGCTCGGCGGTAGCTGGCAGGCGGAAGTCGCCGCGCTGGAAAATCCGACGGCGGAACAGATTGAAAAAATCAAAGCGGACTGGCAGGTGCGCCATGATGCGGTTCTGGCCGCAGGCGGTCTACACATTATCGGTACTGAGCGTCATGAATCACGCCGTATCGATAACCAGCTGCGTGGCCGTGCGGGTCGTCAGGGTGATGCCGGTTCTTCCCGCTTCTACCTGTCGATGGAAGATGCCCTGATGCGTATCTTCGCCTCCGATCGTGTGTCCGGCATGATGCGCAAACTGGGGATGAAGCCGGGTGAAGCCATCGAGCACCCATGGGTGACTAAGGCTATCGCCAACGCCCAGCGTAAAGTGGAAAGCCGTAACTTTGATATTCGTAAGCAGCTGCTGGAATATGATGATGTGGCTAACGACCAGCGCCGCGCGATCTACACTCAGCGTAACGAACTGCTGGACGTGTCTGATGTCAGCGAAACCATCAACAGCATCCGCGAAGACGTCTTTAAAGCGACTATCGATGCGCATATTCCGCCGCAGTCGCTGGAAGAGATGTGGGATATTGAAGGCCTGCAGGAGCGTCTGAAAAACGACTTCGACCTCGAGCTGCCGATCAAAGAGTGGCTGGATAAAGAGCCAGAGCTGCATGAAGAGACCCTGCGCGAACGTATTCTGCAGAGCGCGGTAGAAACCTACCAGCGTAAAGAAGAAGTGGTCGGTGCCGAGATGATGCGCCACTTCGAGAAAGGCGTGATGCTGCAGACCCTGGATTCGCTGTGGAAAGAGCACCTGGCGGCGATGGATTACCTGCGCCAGGGGATCCATCTGCGTGGCTATGCGCAGAAAGATCCGAAGCAGGAGTACAAGCGCGAATCGTTCTCTATGTTTGCGGCGATGCTGGAGTCACTGAAGTATGAAGTGATCAGCACCCTGAGCAAAGTCCAGGTGCGGATGCCGGAAGAAGTCGAGGCGATGGAACAGCAGCGTCGTGAAGAGGCCGAGCGCCTGGCGCAGATGCAGCAGCTTAGCCATCAGAGCGATGATGAAGCCGCAGCCCAGGATCTGGCGGCACAAACCGGCGAGCGTAAAGTGGGGCGTAACGATCCCTGTCCGTGCGGTTCCGGTAAAAAATACAAACAGTGCCACGGCCGTCTGAGCTAAGGGCTGATAAAAAAACAAAGGCGCAGAGTTCTGCGCCTTTTTTATGGAGCTGATTTAATGAAAACACTGCAAATTGCCGTCGGGATCATTCGCAATCCGCAAGGCGAAATCTTTATAACCCAGCGTTCTGCTGATGCCCACATGGCGAATAAGCTGGAGTTCCCGGGCGGGAAGATTGAATCTGATGAAACGCCGGAGCAGGCGCTAGTACGCGAGCTGCAGGAAGAGGTCGGGATTACGGTAACGTCTGCAACGCTCTTCGATAAGCTGGATTATCAGTTCCCCGATCGTCACATTACACTGTGGTTTTTCCTCGTGGAGGACTGGGAAGGCGAGCCGTGGGGCAAAGAGGGACAGCCGGGATGCTGGATGGCTCGACTGGCGCTGGATCCGGCAGCGTTTCCTCCAGCGAATGAACCGGTTATCAGTAAACTCATTGCCCAGGGCTGAGCCCCAGGTTACGAGGCTAACCCGAAACCTGTCGGGTTAGCCTGCCCAGTGCCTCAGGGTTGCTGTTCGCTCCAGTCATCGCTGTCGGAGAGATCGCCCGCGCTGGGGATACGCTTCTCTTCTGCTGCCCATTCTCCCAGATCGATCAGCTGGCAACGCTTGCTACAGAACGGACGAAACGGGCTCTGCTCGCCCCACACCACGTTTTTGCCGCAGGTCGGGCAGTTGACGATAGTCTCTTCTGACATGATATCTCCTTAACAGCAGGCCAGTTCAAAATCAAAGCGTTCCGGCACGATCCCATATTCACTGTCCAGCGGCAGGAAACGGATGGCGAAACGGCTCTTATGGCCGGAAATTTGTGGATAGAGCTGATAGGCCAGATCGAGACGCAGTCGTAGCAGGTCGGCGTCTTCGCCATTATCCTGGTAAAAGCCATTGAGGCTGGTCTGTTTACGAAACTGAGCAGAGTTACGGATCAGATCGAGGATCAGGCTCAGGGACTGGACCAGCGGATCGAGGCTGGCAAGCCAGCTGGCTATTTGTTCATCACGATGTGACTGCGGCATATGGAGCCAGATATGCAGGGTCGGTAAATCGAAGCTACAGCAGCCGCCAGGAATACTCAGGCGCTGACGCACCAGCGCAATCAGGCGATCTTCACGCAGAAACTGACCAATGCGCGGCGCGGCCATCAGGGTGCTGGAGGACTGCTTCAGCTGCTGGCGCAGTTCGTTAATACGCTCCTGATCGACGCCCGGCACTTCTGCCCAGGACTGGAGCTTACGCTGCTGACGATCCAGCTCTTTGACCAGGTCGGTACGTACCTCGCCACGCTCCAGAACATCCAGCAGATCGCCGGCGTTACGGAAAAAATGGAGCGCATCGGCATGGCTGGCAATCAGGGGATGGAAAGCCATCTGCTGGATCAGAAATTCAATGCGCAGCCAGGTGCGCATTTTCTCATTAAGAGGATGTTCAAACAGAACGGGGGTATGCATTACGAGTTTTCCTGTGAGGCGGCCTGCGATGCCAGCGTTAAATACTTTTCGTGCAGGCGGGCAACATCCGATGCCACTGCATCCGGCGTGCCAGTGTTTTCAATAACATCGTCCGCGATGGCCAGGCGCTGCTCGCGCGAGACCTGGGCGGCAAGAATATGTTCAGCATGTTCGCGGCTGACCTTATCGCGCAGCATAGTGCGTTCGATTTGCGTCTCTTTTGGCACATCGACGACCAGTACGCGATCGGCCTGGCTGGACAGGCGGTTTTCGACCAGCAAAGGTACGACCCAGAGGAGATAAGGGGAGGTAGCGGCCTGCATCTGGCGGCGCGTTTCCTGCTGAATCAGCGGATGCAACAGCGCGTTGAGCCAGGCTTTTTCCTCCACATGAGCAAAAATTTTTTCCCGTAGCAGGCGACGGTTTAGCGTGCCGTCGGCGGCAATCATCTGTGGCCCGAAGTGGCCGGCAATGGCCTGGAGTGCCGGGGTACCGGGCTCGACGACCTGACGGGCGATGACATCGGCATCGATAACGTTAACCCCGAGCTGCGCGAAGGCGTCGGCGACCGTACTTTTACCGCTACCGATCCCGCCTGTTAACGCGACTGTGTACCCCATATCTTCTGACCCTGAAACGGATTGCTCGTATTTATTTGTATTCAGACAGCGATAACTGGCGGTACGCCGGGGAGGCAACAGTGATCATGTCGTGAGGTCCCGTGCCAACCGGGAACGCCGTCCGCTATTCTGTTTCTTTTAATCAAGCAAATCAAATGGTTAAAAATAATACACTGGCGGGTGAAGGCGTTAGCGCTTTTTTCACTATTCACCAGGTAAATTTATACGATTGTAGCGTAAAAAAAGTGAAAATCGCAGTCTTGCGCGGGCCTGATTCGTGCGTATGATAACGTCACTGGAGTTGTGCTCTCACATTAATGCCATTAACCCCAGGAATTCGCACATGCGTATTGAAGAAGATCTGAAGCTTGGTTTCAAAGACGTTCTTATCCGCCCGAAACGCTCTACCCTCAAAAGTCGTTCTGATGTTGAGCTGGAACGTGAATTCACCTTTAAACATTCAGGCCAGACCTGGTCCGGTGTGCCAATTATTGCGGCTAACATGGATACCGTCGGCACCTTCAGCATGGCGAAAGCACTGGCCACTTTTGGCATTCTGACCGCTGTACATAAGCATTACACTGCTGAAGAGTGGCAGGCGTTTGTGCAGGAAGCCTCCGCAGACACACTCAAGCATGTGATGGTTTCCACCGGTACTTCCGATGCGGATTTCGAAAAGACCCAACAGATCCTCTCTCAGAACCCACAACTGAGCTTCGTGTGCATTGATGTCGCCAACGGCTACTCTGAGCACTTCGTCCAGTTCGTGGCGAAAGCCCGCGAAGCCTGGCCGCAGAAAACCATTATCGCCGGGAACGTGGTTACCGGTGAAATGTGTGAAGAGCTGATCCTCTCCGGCGCCGATATTGTGAAAGTTGGGATTGGCCCGGGCTCTGTCTGTACTACCCGCGTCAAAACTGGCGTCGGCTATCCGCAGCTCTCCGCCGTGATTGAGTGCGCTGATGCGGCGCACGGCCTGGGCGGCCAGATCATCAGTGACGGCGGCTGCACAATGCCTGGCGATGTCGCGAAAGCCTTTGGCGGCGGCGCCGATTTCGTGATGCTTGGCGGCATGCTGGCAGGCCATGAAGAGAGCGGCGGCACCATCGTTGAAGAAAACGGCGAGAAATTCATGCTGTTCTACGGCATGAGCTCCGAGTCGGCGATGACGCGCCATGTGGGCGGTGTGGCGAAATACCGCGCGGCGGAAGGCAAAACCGTTAAGCTGCCGCTGCGTGGTCCGGTGGACAATACCGCACGCGACATTCTCGGCGGCCTGCGTTCTGCCTGCACCTATGTTGGCGCCTCGCGACTGAAAGAGCTGACCAAACGGACGACCTTTATCCGCGTTCAGGAACAAGAGAACCGGGTTTTCAACAGCCTGTAACCGGCTGCGCTGGCGCCAGTGCGGTGCCAGCATTTCTCATCCTCCCGCCCCGCCAATGGCATCGCCGAGGTGAAAAACGGGCAAATACATCGCCACCACCAGGATGCCGACCAGCGAGCCGGTTATCACCAGCATGAGAGGTTCCAGATGCGCAGCCAGACTGTCGGCGCGCTGATGGGTTTGCTCCCGATGATGGTGTGCCAGGTTTTCCAGCATCTGATCCAGGGCCCCCGCGCTTTCACCGGTGCGAATGAGCTGCAGACACAGCGGTGTAAAACCACCGCAGCGGCTTAACGCCTGCCAGATGGGTTCTCCTTGCGCTATCCGCTCACGTGCCTGTGCCAGGCGCTGACGCCACAGTGGACACGACAGGGTCTCTTCAACGCTTTGCAGCCCTTGCAGGAAGCTAATGCCAGCGCTTTGGGTTAATGCCAGGATGGTAAATATCAGACTCAGCTGTTGGCCGCCGATCAGGGGGCCGACGAGGGGGAGCGCGTTAAGCAAACGCTGGCGACGCAGCAGCCAGTCGCTACGCTGCCGGACCAGTTGGTTGAGCAGCAATGGGCTGAGCAGAATGGCCAACAGCAGTGCCCAACCACGACTCAGCATATCGCCTGCCGCAATGACGATCCGCGTCAACAGCGGCAGCGGCGTATTGAACGTTTGGTAGATGGCAGTAAACTCGGGCAGGACAAAATAGAGCATTCCCAGCACCACCACCAACGCCAGGGAGAGCACGATCAGCGGGTAGCGCAGCGCTTTTTTGACCTTACCGGCAAGCCGCTGCTGCTCCTGCTGCTGGTTGGCCAGCTGCAGGCAGCAGATGTCAAGCTTGCCCGTTAGTTCGCCGGTGCTAATCATCGCCAGATAAAGGGGCGGAAAGGCCTGCGGCCACTGCGCCAGCGCGGTAGAGAACGCTACGCCCTGAGCCAGCTCGCGGCCCAGTGCCTCAAGCAGCGCCTGCCACTGCGCATGCGGTTGCTGCTGCGCCAGCAGCGTTAACCCGTCCGCCAGCGGCAGCCCGGCCGCCAGAAGAGTGGCGAGCTGACGGATCGTTTCGCTACTGTAGCGCGGATGCCACAGGCTCTGCTTCACTGGACAGCGGCGCACGGCCAGCGGCATGATGCGCTGTTGCTGGAGGTGGTGCAGCGCCTCCAGACGACTGGCTTGCCATAACATCCCCTGACGAGGCGCGCCCTGCGCATCGACACCTCGCCAGCGCCAGAGACGCTTAGTCGCCATGAGGTATCCCCAGCACCCGCACCACCTCTTCAAGACTGGTCAATCCCTGCTCGATAGCCTGACAGCCGCTTTCAAAGAGCGTCATCATGCCCGCTGCTCGCGCCAGAGATTCAATTTCAATAGCGTTCAACCCCTGGACTATTCCCTGACGTAATGCTGGGGTGACAGGTAATACTTCGAACAGCGCCAGACGCCCATAATACCCGTGATAGCAGTGTTCGCAGCCCGTCGCCTGCCAGCGTGGCAGCGGGCGTGGCCACAGGCTGTGCGGCAGGTCGGCGGCGCTGCCGGCATTGCGCCGACAGTGGGGACACAGCTTGCGGACCAGACGCTGGGCGATAACCAGCGAGAGCGCAGAAGAGATCATCCAGCGAGCAATGCCCATTTGCTGCAAACGAGTCAGGGTTTCGCTGGTGGAGTTGGTGTGCAGAGTGGACAGTACCAGATGACCGGTCTGGGCGGCTTTGAGCGCGATTTCAGCGGTCTCGGCATCGCGGATTTCACCCACCATCACAATATCCGGGTCCTGGCGTAACAGGGCGCGCAGCACGCTGTGAAAGGTCAGTCCGGCGCGGGGGTTGATTTGCGTCTGATTCATTCCGGCGATAGGGATCTCCAGCGGATCCTCCACGCTACAGATGTTTACTTGCTCCCGGTTTCTGGCCTGCAGGGCGCTGTAGAGGGTCACCGTTTTACCACTGCCGGTTGGGCCGGTGACCAGCAGCAGCCCCTGTGGCTGGTTCAGCGCCTGGCGAAAGGCCGCCAGCTGGGAGGATGAGAGGCCGAGAGCCTCCAGATCCAGCGCTTGATCCACCTGATGTAGCAGGCGCAGAACAATTTTTTCGCCATAGCGGCAGGGCAGAGTGGCGATACGAAAGGAGAGTGACCGTCCGGCGAGGTTGAGGGCGAACTGGCCGTCCTGCGGCAAACGATGCTCGGCGATATCCAGACTGGCCATCACCTTGAGTCGCGCGATAACCGGTGCGGCCAGCTCGGGCGCCAGTAGCGGCAGGGCGTGAAGGACGCCGTCGACTCGCAGGCGGATGCGTAAGTGGGTTTCCGTAGGCTCAATATGGATATCGGATGCTCGTTGTCGCAGAGCCTGCTCGAGGATCTGGTTGACCCGCTCGGCGATATTTTCTGGTCCTGCGTTTTGCGCCAGTTGCGCCTGCTTTTCCTGGGCCTGCAGACGCTTGTCCATCTGTTCCTGGTTCCAGCATTCAATATCGATCCGTTTTTGTGTCGCGAAGCGCAGCGCCTCCATCAGCTCCGCCGGTGGGGTATCCACCACCGCAATAGAAATGGTCTGCTCATCGCTATGCAACAGCAGGGCGTGATAGCGACGACAAAGTGGGATCAGCTGTTCTGTTTTCATCTTTTCGCCCTCACTTCACCCGAAAGACGTCTTCGCAGGCCTGCTGAAGCGCGCTGTTGCCAGTGATGGTGCAGACCCGCTGCCAGCCGGTGATGCCCTCGGCGTTATCCCAGGTCGGGGTCAGGGTGACGCCCAGTCCATTCAGACTCTCCTGGCCGGTAAGGGTGACGACGCCTTTGGCCACGCTCATCGCGGAGAGGTAGCGCGTGGTGGTGGGCGAGGGGATGCCGTTGCTGCCGCCGTCGCATACCGTCAGGCCGCCATGATCGAGCGCGCAAAGTTCGATGGCCGTCCGGTAGGGGACAAAGGTCTGCAGCAGGTCGGTGAGGGCCGCTTTACGCAGATAGTTTTGATAGGCCGGGATGCCGATGGCGCTGAGAATGGCGATGATCCCAATAACCACCATCAGTTCAATCAGGGTAAAACCTCGTTGTTTATCCATAAGTCGCTCCTTGTTGTGAGAGGAGCACTGTGACGGGATCTCGCGAACCAGGCGAGGAGACGAAAACGATCCGGGAAACCGGGTTCCAGGGTTTTTACTCTGATTGCAGGGTGAGCATGGGGGGCTGCGAGACGGGTCGCAAATTTAGGCCTTCACGTAGCAGAACGTGAAGGCCTGAACCTTAGCGAAAGCGCATCGACAGGTCGAGCGCCTGCACATGTTTGGTCAGGGCGCCGACGGAGATGTAGTCGACGCCGGTGTCGGCAAATTCGCGGATGGTGTCAAAGGTGACGTTACCGGAAACCTCCAGCGCCGCCTGGCCCGCGGTGATTTTCACCGCCTCACGCATCAGGTCGGTGGTGAAGTTATCGAGCATAATAATATCAGCGCCGGCTTTTAACGCCTGCTCCAGCTCATCCAGGGTTTCCACTTCCACTTCCACCGGCACGTCAGGGTGCAGCCAGAACGCTTTTTCCACCGCCTGGCGGATCGAGCCGGAGGCAATGATATGGTTTTCTTTAATCAGGAAAGCGTCGAACAGACCCAGGCGGTGGTTGGCTCCGCCGCCGCAGAGTACGGCATATTTTAGCGCGGTACGCAGCCCTGGCAGGGTTTTACGCGTATCAAGCAGTTGAGTTTTAGTGCCCGCCAGCAGGTCGACATAGCGACGGACGACGCTGGCGACGCCGGAGAGGGTTTGCACAAAGTTCAGTGCTGTGCGTTCGCCGGTGAGCAGGATACGCGACGGGCCTTCCAGTTCGAACAGCGGCTGGTTGGCTTTGACGGCGTCGCCATCGGCCACATGCCAGGTGATGTTCACGTCATCGCCGGCGAGCTGAATAAAGACCTCTTCCACCCAGCGTTTCCCACAGAAGACACCATCTTCGCGGGTAATGACCACTGCATGAGAGCGTGCATCCTGTGGCAATAATTGTGCGCTAATATCGTTGTTGGCGTCGACTTCGCCGCCCAAATCTTCCCGCAGGGAGTGTGCGACAGCATCGGTAATATCGAGATTAATACGTTCCAGCAGCACGTCACGGCGGCGGTCGGGGTTATAACGACGAGGCGACATGATAAAGCTCCAGATAGATAAGATTCAGAAGTGGGAAACATGCTAACCTGAACGACGTTTCAGTACCATACACACTTCATCCTTTGGGCCGGCGTGTGGCCCGGAAGCATGAGTTCGCGAAAGGAGATCCCGCATGCAGTTGAACGAGGGATGGTTGGTCGGCGCGCGTCGGGTTCCCTCGCCGCACCATGACTGCCGTCCGGATGAAGAAACCCCTTCCTTACTGGTGGTGCATAACATTAGCTTGCCACCAGGCGAATTTGGTGGCCCGTGGATTGATGCGCTGTTCACCGGCACCCTGGATCCGCAGGCACATCCTTTCTTTGCGGAGATTGCTCATCTGCGTGTTTCCGCACATTGTCTGATTCGCCGTGATGGTGAAATCGTGCAGTATGTGCCTTTCGATAAGCGTGCGTGGCATGCGGGGGTCTCCTGTTATCAGGGACGCGAACGCTGCAATGATTTTTCCATCGGTATTGAGCTGGAAGGCACGGATACCCTGGCGTATACCGATGCGCAGTACCGACAGCTGGCGGCGATAACCGATCTCCTCATCACGCGTTATCCGGCCATCGCTAACAACATTGCAGGTCATAGCGATATTGCGCCCGTGCGCAAGACCGATCCGGGACCGGCCTTTAACTGGCAAAAATACCGGGCGCTACTTAGCGTACCGTCAGAAAAGGAGACCTCATGACGCTGTTTACGACGCTGCTGGTGCTTATCGCCGAACGGCTGTTTAAGCTGGGCGAACACTGGCAGCTTGATCATCGGCTGGAGGTGGTGTTCCGCCGGATAAAACATTTTTCTCTGTTGGGCACGCTACTGATGACGCTGGTGGCCGTTGTGGTCGTCTATATCATTCAGCGCCTGCTGCAGGGGCAGTTGTTTAACGTACCGCTGCTGGTGTTCTGGATCTTACTGGGCCTGCTGTGCATTGGGGCAGGCAAGGTTCGGCTGCATTATCATGCTTATCTGAAAGCAGCGTCGCGCAATGACAGTCGCGCCTGCGATGCCATGGCCAGCGAGTTGACGCTGATCCACGGCGTCCCTCCGGGCTGCGATGAGCGTGAATACCTGAGTGAGCTGCAAAATGCGCTGCTGTGGATTAACTATCGATACTATCTGGCGCCGCTGTTCTGGTTTGTGGTGGGTGGGGCGTGGGGCCCTCTGACGCTTATCGCTTACAGCGTACTGCGCGCCTGGCAGACATGGCTGGCTCGCTACCAGACGCCGCACCATCGGTTGCAGTCCGGGATCGATGGAATTCTGCATATTGTGGACTGGCTGCCGGTACGCCTGGTGGGGGTAGTCTATGCCCTGGTGGGGCATGGTGAGAAAGCGCTGCCGGCGTGGTTTGCCTCGTTAGGCGACCGCCATTCGTCGCAGTATCAGGTATTGACGCGCCTGGCGCAGTATTCCCTGGCCCGTGAACCGCACGTGGATAAAGTGGCGACGCCCAAAGCCGCCGTATCGATGGCCAAGAAAACGTCGCTGGTGGTAGTGGTGATCATGGCGCTGTTGACGATTTACGGTACCCTGGTTTAACGGCCTGAGCCCGCTTCTGCCAGCCACAGTACATGTACCAGCGGGACTTTGCTTGCCGGATAGCGCTGCGTTTATCCGGCCTGGGGCTCACACCACGCAGGCCCGGCAGGCAACAGCGCCGCCGGGCGAGATATCAGACGCCGTGCCCGTCATATTGCCGGGTGGCGGCTTCGCCTGACCCGGCCTGCAGAACCTGCGCTAGCGGGTCATATACCGAATCGCTACAGCGTATCCGCTGGTGGAATACCGAAGTCGGGCATCCCGTCTTCCCGCCAGTTGACCAGTTTTAACCGCGTGTGGCGATTGGGGTCATACAGCGGATCGCCTTCTATCTCGGTGTAATTCCGCGCGTGATACACCAGCACATCTTCTCCTTCCGGCGTTTGGGTAAAACTATTATGACCCGGGCCATACTGGCGGTTTTCATAGCTGGTACGAAAGACCGGCTGCGGGGCTTTATGCCAGTTCGTCGGCTGCAGCGGATCGGCCTGCAGATCGATCCAGAGTAACCCCATGCAGTAGTTTTCATCGGTAGCGCTGGCGGAATAGCTGATGAACAGCTTATCGCCATGCACCAGCACCGCGGGACCTTCGTTGACCTTAAATCCCTGGCACTCCCAGTCGAACTCCGGCTTGCTCAGCATGACCGGCTCGCCTTTTAGCGTCCACGGATTAGCCATTTCGGCGAGATACAGGTTTGAGTTGCCTTCGATATGCGGGGATTTTTGCGCCCACAGATACCAGCGTTTCCCCTGATGGGTAAAGGTGGTGGCATCGAGGGCGAAGGTATCGAAAGGCGTGACGACCTGGCCTTTTTCCTGCCAGCGGCCGGTTAGCGGATCGCTGTCAGCACACTCGAGAACGAACATGCGATGCTGGAACATCCCCAGCGCATCCAAATCGTGAGTATGGGTGGCGGCAAAATAGATATACCACTTACCGTCTATTTCGTGCAGCTCCGGCGCCCAAATCAGCTGGCTCATCGGCCCGCTTTGCGGCGCGTGCCAGACCACCACCGGCTCAGCATCGCGCAATCCTTCAAGGGTTGCCGCGCGCCGGATCTCCAGCCGGTCATATTCCGGGACCGAGGCAATAAAGTAGTAGTGATTAAGGTGGCGCAGAATAAAGGGGTCTGCGCGCTGTTCAATAAACGGGTTTGGCCAGTTGTTCATCAGGCTTTCCTTACGTGTTCACTGGTTTTCAGTTCCTGGTATTCGTTCAGCTCGCTGTAGTTGCTGCGGCGCTTCTCTAAATCACTTTGAATCTGGCGCATCAGGGTGCGGTCAACCTTGAGCAGGCGTACCACGCCGGCGGTGATCAGATAGCCGACGCCGGGGATGACCGAGAACAGCAGCACGATACCGTTCAGCGCGGAGGCGCTTTGTGCTTTCGCGCCAGCATCGTAGCCATACCATGACAGCAGGAAACCGACCATCGCTCCGGCGACCGCCAGGCCGACCTTGAGGAAGAACAGATTGCCGGAGAAGCTGATACCGGTGATGCGCTTACCGGTTTTCCACTCGCCATAGTCGTCAACGTCGGACATCAGCGACCAGTGCAGCGGGGAAGGGATCTGATGCAGGATATTGAGCAGGAAGTAGAGCACCATAATCAACGTGGTGGCGTGCGGATTGAAGAAATAGAAGGCGCAGGAGAAGATCGCCAGCACGATGTTGGTCCAGAAGAAGACCTGTAGCTTGCACCAGCGGTCGGTGAGGACTTTCGCCAGCATGCTGCCAATCATCATCCCGACCACGCCGAGGCTGATAAACAGGGTGGCAAAATGGGTGCTTTGTCCCATTACCCAGGTAATGTAGTACATCGTGGCGGCCATGCGGATAAAGCCCGGGCAAACGTTACACAGCGTGAGCAGCAGGATGCGCACCCACTGGTCATTTTTCCACACATCTTTGAGGTCTTTCTTCAGCTCGTCATTGGTTTGTACCGCCGGGTGTATGCGTTCACGCACGGTGGCGAAGCAGAATAAAAACATGCACATACCGATAAAGGCCAGTACGGTCATCGCCATCTGATAGCCCTTCGCTTTATCGGCACCGCCAAACCAGTCGGCCATGGGCAGCAGCGTCAATGACAGTAGCAGCGTGGCGATACCCACCATGACAAAACGATAGGACTGGCAGGCCACGCGCTCTTTCGGGTCTGCGGTCATCACCGTTCCCAGCGAGCAGTAAGGGATATTAATCGCGGTATAGGTCACCGACAGCAGAAAGTAGGTGACAAACGCATAGATAACTTTGCTGTTGTAGGTCCACTCAGGGGTGGTGAACATTAGCACGCTAAACAGGGCGTAGGGGAAGGCAATCCACAGCAGCCATGGACGAAAGCGGCCATATTTACTGCGGGTGCGATCGGCAAGGGCGCCCATAATCGGGTCGGTCACCGCGTCGATAACGCGCACTGACAGCAGTAATACGCCCACCAGCGCCGGCGCCAGGCCGAAAATATCGGTATAAAAATAGTTCACAAACAGCATGATGGCGCCAAAGATAATATTGCATCCGGCATCCCCCATCCCGTAACCAATCTTCTCTTTTATAGATAATTTGTTGTCTGCCATGTGCGGTCTCTCCGTTGCAGTATGGAGAGAATTATTGGCTGCTATGGAGGGAAATACGTTGCAGTAACTCGTTGACGATATGGATAAAACAGCTATGGAGAGGAAAGTGTGAAGCAGATAACAATGCTCTGCGCCCGTTATTCACAAGCAGACGCAGAGCAAAGAGCGCTATTGATGAGATGTATTATTGTGCTTTTATGGTGGCGGCGGCTTTCTGTTTAAACAAATAGCCCACGCCCAGCACCGCGATCCAGACCGGGATCAGCCAGACGGAAATCGCCATCCCCGGGGTCATCAGCATAATCACCAGCACCGCCGCCATAAACAGCAGGCACAGCCAGTTGCCCAGCGGGTAGAAGAGCGCCGGGAAGCGCGTGACGACGCCCTGCTGCTGCTTGGCGCGACGGAATTTGATATGCGCCAGGCTAATCATCGCCCAGTTGATCACCAGAGCGGAGACCACCAGCGCCATCAGCAGACCAAAAGCGGACTCCGGCGCCATATAGTTGATCAGCACGCACAGCGCGGTGACCAGGGCAGAGACGAGAATGGTATTCACCGGCACGCCGCGTTTGTCGACACTGAGCAGCGCTTTCGGCGCGTTACCCTGTTGGGCAAGGCCGAACAGCATCCGGCTGTTGCAGTAGACGCAGCTGTTGTAAACCGACAAAGCGGCCGTCAGCACCACTACGTTGAGGGCGTTAGCCACCAGCGTATCGCCAAGTTCATGGAAGATGAGGACGAACGGGCTGGTGTCTGCGGTCACGCGGGTCCACGGCAGCAGAGAGAGCAGCACCGCCAGTGAGCCAACGTAGAAGATCAGGATACGGTAGATAACCTGGTTGGTGGCTTTCGGAATGCTTTGCTCCGGGTTATCCGCTTCCGCGGCGGTGATGCCCACCAGCTCCAGACCGCCGAAGGAGAACATGATGATCGCCATCATCATCACCAGACCGGTAAAGCCGTGCGGCAGGAAGCCACCCTGGTCCCACAGGTTACGTACCGTCGCCTGCGGGCCGCCGTTGCCGCTGAACAGCAGCCAGCCACCGAACAGAATCATTGCCACCACGGCGACTACTTTGATAATCGCGAACCAGAACTCCATTTCACCGAACACTTTCACGTTGGTCAGGTTAATGGCGTTGATAGCGATGAAGAAGACCGCCGCCGAGGCCCAGGTCGGGATTTCGGGCCACCAGAACTGGATATATTTGCCCACAGCGGTCAGTTCCGCCATGGCCACCAGGACATACAGCACCCAGTAGTTCCAGCCGGAAGCGAAGCCGGCAAAGCCGCCCCAGTATTTATATGCGAAGTGGCTAAACGAGCCGGCTACCGGCTCCTCCACCACCATTTCACCCAGCTGACGCATGATCAGAAAAGCGATAAAGCCGGCGATAGCGTAACCAAGAATGATACCCGGGCCGGCGGACTGAATGACGGACGCGCTCCCCAGAAACAGGCCGGTGCCGATAGCCCCGCCCAGCGCGATGAGCTGAATGTGGCGGTTTTTCAGGCCGCGCTTCAGCCGATCGCCGTGCTGTTGACCTTCCATATGAAACCTCGTGTGTGGTTATTTTTTGTGTACGTCATCCGTCAGGTTGCTGCTTCACTGCTGTCCCTGCAGAAAGCATAGCCAGCGAAAATTTGGGCGCTGTGGCCCGCTTTTTACCCGAGTGATGTCGCGCACATATTGTTGTGTTTGTGTATTTTGCGACTTCCGTTTCTGTATTGTTTTGTTTACGGAAGGCTAGGCGTTAATTCAGAAAAAGGCCTTTCGTCTCAGGGAGAATAGTGGTAGGCGCGTTTGAATGCACCTGCTTTATGAAGGGATGATGACGAAGTGTCTAAAAAGACATCAATAGTCACAATTTGTCATATTCACATGCATGTCCTGTGCTGTCTATTTATTCATTTTGTTTGATTTTTTATTCGTATATTGCAGAGTTGAATCGGTTCAGAAAGCGTAATTTTTCGTTTCTATTAAGTTAACGCTACCTCTTTATGAGTAAACGTAACATTTGTGCAAGGTTACATTTCTGAAATGTTATTTCTGTAAGGTTGTTAAAATGTCCGTGGTTTACTGATTTCAATCAAAACCTGTATGGACAGAAGGTGAATACTTTGTTACTTTAGCGCTACGAACTTTAAATTGGTAAGACCAATTGACTCCGGGCTAATGGCAGAGACAGGGAATATGGCCTACAGCAAAATCCGCCAACCAAAATTATCCGATGTGATAGAGCAGCAGCTGGAGTTTCTGATCCTTGAGGGGACATTGCGCCCCGGTGAAAAACTCCCGCCTGAACGCGAACTGGCTAAACAGTTCGATGTTTCCCGCCCCTCGCTACGTGAGGCGATTCAACGCCTCGAAGCCAAGGGCTTGTTGCTTCGTCGTCAGGGAGGTGGAACGTTTGTTCAGAGCCGCCTATGGCAGAGCTTCAGCGATCCGCTGGTCGAGCTGCTGTCCGATCACCCTGAATCCCAATTCGATCTGCTTGAGACCCGTCACGCGCTGGAAGGCATTGCAGCCTATTACGCGGCGCTGCGTAGCAACGATGAAGACCGCGATCGTATCCGCGAGCTGCATCAGGCTATTGAACGGGCCCAACAGTCCGGCGACCTCGACGCCGAGTCCGGCGCCGTCGTCCAGTATCAAATCGCCGTCACCGAGGCGGCACACAATGTGGTGTTGCTCCATCTGCTAAGGTGTATGGAGCCGATGCTGGCACAGAACGTTCGTCAGAACTTTGAATTGCTGTATGCCCGCCGGGAAATGCTCCCGTTGGTCAGCAACCATCGTACTCGTATTTTCGAGGCGATAATGGCCGGGGAGCCGGAGCAGGCGCGTGAGGCGTCGCACCGTCACCTGGCGTTCATTGAGGAAATTTTGCTGGATCGTAGCCGTGAGCAGAGCCGTCGAGAGCGTTCACTGCGTCGTTTACAGCAACGAAAGGACGAGAACTCCGGTTCTTAAGCGCCATTTTTAGAGCGCGGCAACTAAACGCAGAACCTGTCTTATTGAATTTTGGGTTGTTCCAGCGTGAAGAACACAGAGTTCAATGGGACAGGTTCCAGATTAATCAACGATTAGATAGATAAGGAATACCCCCATGTCAGAACGTTTACACAATGACGTGGATCCGATCGAAACTCGCGACTGGCTACAGGCGATCGAATCGGTCATCCGTGAAGAAGGTGTTGAGCGCGCTCAGTATCTGATTGACCAACTCCTTTCTGAAGCCCGTAAAGGCGGAGTGAAGGTTGCGGCAGGCTCTTCCGCCGGCAACTACGTCAACACTATTGCCGTTGAAGATGAACCGGAATACCCGGGCAATCTGGATCTGGAACGTCGTATTCGTTCTGCGATTCGCTGGAACGCCATCATGACCGTTCTGCGCGCATCGAAAAAAGATCTTGAACTGGGCGGCCACATGGCGTCCTATCAGTCTTCTGCGACTTTCTACGAAGTCTGCTTCAACCACTTCTTCCGTGCGCGCACTGAAAAAGATGGCGGCGATCTGGTTTACTTCCAGGGCCACATCTCTCCGGGCGTATATGCACGTGCCTTCCTGGAAGGCCGTCTGACCGAAGAGCAGATGAACAACTTCCGTCAGGAAGTTCACGGTAATGGTCTGTCCTCTTATCCGCACCCGAAACTGATGCCGGAGTTCTGGCAGTTCCCGACCGTATCCATGGGTCTGGGGCCGTTGGGTGCGATTTATCAGGCTAAGTTCCTGAAATATCTGGAACACCGTGGTCTGAAAGACACCTCTGCGCAAACCGTTTACGCCTTCCTCGGCGACGGTGAGATGGATGAGCCGGAATCTAAAGGCGCTATCACCATCGCAACTCGTGAAAAACTGGATAACCTGGTCTTCGTCATCAACTGCAACCTGCAGCGTCTGGACGGCCCGGTAACGGGTAACGGTAAAATCATTAACGAACTGGAAGGCATCTTTGGCGGTGCGGGCTGGAACGTTATCAAGGTTATCTGGGGCGGTCGTTGGGATGAGCTGCTGCGTAAAGACACCAGCGGTAAGCTGATTCAGCTGATGAACGAAACCGTTGACGGCGACTACCAGACCTTCAAATCCAAAGACGGCGCTTACGTTCGTGAG
This sequence comes from Klebsiella sp. 10982, assembly GCF_048589245.1. Lineage (NCBI taxonomy): Bacteria > Pseudomonadati > Pseudomonadota > Gammaproteobacteria > Enterobacterales > Enterobacteriaceae > Klebsiella > Klebsiella sp. 10982. The sequence continues at coordinate 11,719 of NZ_JBMAXV010000016.1, read as the reverse complement.
CACTTCTTTGGCAAATATCCGGAAACCGCTGCCCTGGTTGCTGACTGGACTGATGAGCAGATCTGGGCCCTGAACCGCGGTGGTCACGATCCGAAGAAAGTCTACGCTGCACTGAAGAAAGCGCAGGAGACCAAAGGTCAGCCGACCGTGATCCTGGCGCATACCATCAAAGGTTATGGTATGGGCGATACCGCTGAAGGTAAGAACATCGCGCACCAGGTTAAGAAAATGAACATGGACGGCGTTCGCTATGTCCGCGATCGTTTCAATGTGCCGGTGGCTGATGCCGATCTCGAAAAACTGCCGTACGTGACCTTCCCGGAAGGTTCCGAAGAGCACACCTACCTGCATGCGCAACGTGAGAAGCTGAACGGCTACCTGCCGACTCGTCAGCCGAAGTTCACTGAGAAACTGGAGCTGCCGACCCTGGCTGACTTTAGCGCGCTGCTGGAAGAGCAAAACAAAGAAATTTCCACCACTATCGCTTTCGTTCGTGCCCTGAACGTGATGCTGAAGAACAAGTCGATCAAAGATCGTCTGGTGCCGATCATCGCTGACGAAGCGCGTACTTTCGGTATGGAAGGTCTGTTCCGTCAGATCGGTATTTACAGCCCGAACGGTCAGCAGTACACCCCGCAGGACCGTGAGCAGGTTGCTTACTACAAAGAAGACGAGAAAGGCCAGATTCTGCAGGAAGGGATCAACGAGCTGGGCGCAGGCGCATCCTGGCTGGCTGCAGCGACCTCTTACAGTACCAACAACCTGCCGATGATCCCGTTCTACATCTACTACTCGATGTTCGGCTTCCAGCGTATCGGCGATCTGTGCTGGGCGGCTGGCGATCAGCAGGCTCGCGGCTTCCTGATTGGCGGGACTTCCGGTCGTACTACCCTGAACGGCGAAGGTCTGCAGCACGAAGATGGTCACAGCCACATTCAGTCACTGACTATCCCGAACTGTATCTCTTACGACCCGGCGTACGCCTATGAAGTGGCTGTCATCATGCATGATGGTCTGGTCCGTATGTACGGCGAAGCGCAAGAGAACGTTTACTACTACATCACGACGCTGAACGAAAACTACCACATGCCGGCCATGCCGGAAGGCGCCGAGGAAGGTATCCGTAAAGGTATCTACAAACTCGAAACCCTCGAAGGTAGCAAAGGTAAAGTTCAGCTGCTGGGCTCCGGTTCTATCCTGCGTCACGTGCGTGAAGCAGCGCAGATCCTGGCGAAAGAGTACGGCGTGGGTTCTGACGTGTATAGCGTCACCTCCTTCACCGAACTGGCGCGTGATGGCCAGGATTGCGAACGCTGGAACATGCTGCACCCGCTGGAAACCCCGCGCGTGCCGTATATCGCTCAGGTGATGAACGACGCTCCGGCAGTGGCATCCACTGACTATATGAAACTGTTCGCCGAGCAGGTTCGTACTTACGTACCGGCTGATGATTACCGCGTACTGGGTACCGATGGCTTCGGTCGTTCCGACAGCCGTGAAAACCTGCGTCACCACTTCGAAGTTGATGCTTCCTACGTGGTCGTAGCAGCGCTGGGCGAACTGGCTAAACGTGGTGAAATCGATAAGAAAGTGGTGGCTGACGCTATCGCGAAATTCGACATCGATGCAGAAAAAGTTAACCCGCGTCTGGCGTAAGAGGTAAAAGAATAATGGCTATCGAAATCAAAGTACCGGACATCGGGGCTGATGAAGTTGAAATCACCGAGATCCTGGTCAAAGTTGGCGACAAAGTAGAAGCTGAACAGTCGCTGATCACCGTAGAAGGCGACAAAGCCTCTATGGAAGTGCCGTCTCCGCAGGCTGGCGTCGTGAAAGAGATTAAAGTCTCCGTCGGCGACAAAACCGAGACCGGTAAACTGATCATGATTTTCGATTCCGCCGACGGTGCAGCAGCTGCTGCACCTGCGCAGGAAGAGAAGAAAGAAGCCGCTCCGGCTGCTGCTGCTCCGGCAGCTGCCGCGGCAGCGAAAGAAGTGCACGTCCCGGATATCGGTGGCGATGAAGTTGAAGTCACCGAGATCATGGTGAAAGTAGGCGACACCATCGCCGCTGAGCAATCCCTGATCACCGTAGAAGGCGATAAAGCCTCTATGGAAGTCCCGGCGCCGTTCGCGGGTACCGTGAAAGAGATCAAAATCAACACCGGCGATAAAGTCTCCACCGGCTCCCTGATCATGATATTCGACGTGGCGGGCGAAGCGCCTGCGGCCGCTCCGGCACAGGCTGCTGCTCCGGCGGCTGCCGCGGCTCCGGCCGCTGCCGCTGGCGTGAAAGACGTTAACGTCCCGGATATCGGCGGCGACGAAGTTGAAGTCACCGAAGTGATGGTTAAAGTTGGCGATAAAGTCGCGGCGGAACAGTCCCTGATCACCGTCGAAGGCGACAAAGCGTCTATGGAAGTGCCGGCGCCGTTCGCGGGTACCGTTAAAGAGATCAAAATCAGCACCGGCGATAAAGTCAAAACCGGTTCCCTGATTATGGTCTTCGAAGTGGAAGGCGCTGCGCCTGCTCCGGCTCAGGCTGCGGCACCGGCACCGGCTGCTGCCCCGACTCAGGCCGCTAAGCCTGCCGCGGCACCGGCTGCGAAAGCAGAAGGTAAAACCGAATTCGCTGAAAACGACGCTTACGTTCACGCGACGCCGCTGATTCGCCGCCTGGCGCGCGAGTTCGGCGTAAACCTGGCGAAAGTGAAAGGGACCGGCCGTAAAGGTCGTATCCTGCGCGAAGACGTCCAGGCTTACGTGAAAGAAGCGGTTAAACGCGCTGAATCCGCACCGGCGGCTGCCGCAGGCGGCGGTATCCCGGGCATGCTGCCATGGCCGAAGGTTGACTTCAGCAAGTTTGGCGAAATCGAAGAAGTGGAACTGGGGCGTATCCAGAAAATCTCTGGCGCTAACCTGAGCCGTAACTGGGTGATGATCCCGCACGTTACCCACTTCGACAAAACCGATATCACCGATCTGGAAGCGTTCCGTAAGCAGCAGAATGCCGAAGCTGAGAAGCGTAAACTGGACGTGAAATTCACCCCAGTGGTCTTCATCATGAAAGCGGTTGCCGCTGCGCTTGAGCAGATGCCGCGCTTCAACAGCTCGCTGTCCGAAGATGGTCAGCGCCTGACGCTGAAGAAATACATCAACATCGGTGTGGCGGTTGATACTCCGAACGGTCTGGTGGTTCCGGTCTTTAAAGACGTGAACAAGAAGAGCATCACCGAGCTGTCTCGCGAGCTGACCACCATCTCCAAGAAAGCGCGCGATGGCAAGCTGACGGCTGGCGAAATGCAGGGCGGTTGCTTCACCATCTCCAGCATCGGCGGCCTGGGGACTACCCACTTCGCGCCGATTGTTAACGCGCCGGAAGTGGCCATCCTCGGCGTGTCTAAGTCCGCGATGGAGCCGGTATGGAATGGTAAAGAGTTCGTTCCGCGTCTGATGATGCCGATCTCTCTGTCCTTCGACCACCGCGTCATCGACGGTGCTGATGGTGCCCGCTTCATTACCATCATTAACAACACCCTGAGCGACATTCGCCGCCTGGTGATGTAAGCGAAAAAGCCGGCCTGACGGCCGGCTTTTTTCTGATAACCTCAGGCTGTTGGGGATTATCAGCAACAAAGGACAAAATCGTTTGCCGTTTGTTGTTTAAAAATTGTTAACAATTTTGTAAAATACACGCGGATAGAACGTCCCGGTGGACTTGGGCGTAAGAATAATAGCGTCAGACCCGCCGGATATAAATTACAGAGGTCATGATGAGTACTGAAATCAAAACTCAGGTCGTGGTACTTGGGGCAGGCCCCGCAGGTTACTCTGCAGCCTTCCGTTGCGCTGATTTAGGTCTGGAAACCGTCATCGTAGAACGTTACAGCACCCTCGGTGGTGTTTGTCTGAACGTGGGTTGTATCCCTTCTAAAGCGCTGCTGCACGTAGCAAAAGTTATCGAAGAAGCGAAAGCGCTGGCCGAACACGGCATCGTTTTCGGCGAGCCGAAAACTGACATTGACAAGATCCGCACCTGGAAAGAAAAAGTCATCACTCAGCTGACCGGTGGTCTGGCTGGCATGGCCAAAGGCCGTAAAGTGAAGGTGGTTAACGGTCTGGGTAAATTTACCGGCGCTAACACCCTGGAAGTGGAAGGCGAGAACGGCAAAACCGTCATCAACTTCGACAACGCGATCATCGCGGCGGGTTCCCGTCCGATTCAGCTGCCGTTTATCCCGCATGAAGATCCGCGCGTATGGGACTCCACCGACGCGCTGGAACTGAAGTCCGTACCGAAACGCATGCTGGTCATGGGCGGCGGTATCATCGGTCTGGAAATGGGTACCGTATACCATGCGCTGGGTTCAGAGATTGACGTGGTGGAAATGTTCGACCAGGTTATCCCGGCTGCCGATAAAGACGTCGTTAAAGTCTTCACCAAACGCATCAGCAAGAAATTCAACCTGATGCTGGAAACCAAAGTCACTGCCGTTGAAGCGAAAGAAGACGGTATTTACGTTTCCATGGAAGGCAAAAAAGCCCCTGCGGAAGCGCAGCGTTACGACGCGGTGCTGGTCGCTATCGGTCGAGTACCGAACGGCAAAAACCTCGATGCAGGCAAAGCCGGCGTGGAAGTGGACGATCGCGGCTTCATCCGCGTTGACAAACAAATGCGCACCAACGTGCCGCACATCTTTGCTATCGGCGATATCGTCGGTCAGCCGATGCTGGCACACAAAGGTGTCCATGAAGGTCACGTTGCCGCAGAAGTTATTTCCGGCCTGAAACACTACTTCGATCCGAAAGTGATCCCGTCCATCGCCTACACCGAGCCAGAAGTGGCATGGGTTGGCCTGACTGAGAAAGAAGCGAAAGAGAAAGGCATCAGCTATGAAACTGCCACCTTCCCGTGGGCGGCTTCCGGCCGTGCTATCGCTTCCGACTGCGCAGACGGTATGACCAAACTGATCTTCGACAAAGAGACCCACCGTGTGATCGGCGGCGCGATTGTCGGCACCAACGGCGGCGAGCTGCTGGGTGAAATCGGTCTGGCTATCGAAATGGGCTGCGACGCTGAAGACATCGCGCTGACTATCCACGCTCACCCGACTCTGCATGAGTCCGTTGGCCTGGCGGCAGAAGTCTTTGAAGGCAGCATCACCGACCTGCCAAACGCCAAAGCGAAGAAAAAGTAACTTTTTCTTTCAGGCAAAAAGCATAAGCGGCTCCCGGAGCCGCTTTTTTTATGTCCGATGTTTAGAACTATGTCGCTGTTCATAAACCGCTACACCTCATACATACTTTGAAAATAGTCACTCGGTAAACTTATAGGCAGTTAACGATATCGATGAGGTGTGAGATGAAACGCTTTTTAACCACAGCGCTGGTCGCTGCAACATTTTTTACCGGCGTGGCCTGCGCCGCTGACGCTAACATTCCCTGGGCCGACAACAGCGGCGGTACGGAAACGACCCATATTGCGGCCGTAGGTCAGGATCTGAATGCTCAGCATCAGCAGGTGACAAAAACGCATGAAGGGGTATGGGCGGCGAATTCCGGCAGTATCAGCGCTGACGAAGCGGCATTATCCAGCACTAAACCGGCGTTTGCCGGCGATCCTTCTCTGATGCCTCATCAGGGCTAAGCGAATATAAAACGCCCGGTTGCATGCAAGCAACCGGGCGTTTTTTTATGGTTTCACCACCTGCCAGCCGGCGTCAGGGGCAAAGTGCGTTATCGCCTGTGCTTTTACGGCACTCTCTTCACCGAGATTGGCCTGATAGACCGTATCGTGCTGATCGATCATAAAACTCATCACGCCAGTTTCTCCCCACTCCACTGGCCAGGCCAGCAGGGCGACGCTCTGATCATCGCGACCCGCAATCATCCGGAAGCGGTAGCCATGATAACCGCTGCCGGGCTCCGTCGGGCTGAAGGCCGGGCCAAGCGGACTTGGCGCTTCGCCAGGCGATGTCGGCCAGTACAAACCATCTTTTTTGCCTTCACTGCTGATGATTTTCTGTGCCCAGCGGTGATTCAGTTGATAGTAATCCTGCTGGGCATCAACGTACGCGTGCATGGCGGCGATCGCTGACAGCTCATTGCGGCCGATTGCGCGGGTGAGGATCTCTTCTTCGCCAGCGGCCATATCAAAGCGCCAACCCTTCGGTGCTTTTACGATGGGCACGGGCAGTCGCCATGCCTCGCTGCCGACATCGAGCCAGGCTTTATCACCCTGCTGGACAATAACGTGTTTCACCTGCCAGTCGCGTTGAAAGCGGTCGACGGCCGTGGGGTCGATCCCATCGGTGGGTAAAAATTGCTGCCAGTTATCGCCGAGTACTTCGCTCAGCGCGTCTTCATTTGGCTGGCTGATCGCTTCGGCCAGCGCAGTTGCGGCCTGTTCCGGCGTGGCAAACTGCTGCTGAGCGAAGGCGGCAAGCGGCGACAGCAGTAATGTCAACAGGGTGATGGATAATGGATTTCTCATTCTGCTCATCCTTAGCGACGGCGCAGTTCATGGTGTTCGGAAAAACGCTCTCTGGCGCCGTCGCGTGACTCGCGGTTTACGCCGGAAAACTGGCGGCTTTGCAGTCCTCGTTCCTGTTGTGCTTGCCAGGAGGGAGCGCGGCTTTCGTTGCCGCTAAGGGCGTTGGCGCGCAGATGGCTGACCGTCTGCTGACGCTGGGCTGGCGTGGCGGACTGGAACTGCTGCCGGCGCTGCTGCTGCTGAGGTGTGCGGTTCTGCTCGTGGCTCCTGGCGGCTTCCCGACGCTGCTGTTGCTGCGGCGCGGTATTTTTCAGCTGCGTTTTTGCCGCCTCGCGACGCTGTTGCTGGGTCGGCGTACTGTCGTAACCGCGGTAATTACTGCGCTGGGTGGCTTGCTTCAGCTGCGCCGAAGCTGCCTGACGCTGGGCATCGCGTGAGGCGTTGTTTGCCGCCAGGTTGCCCGCTGTCGCCGCCGGTACGTTATGCTGCAGCTGGGTCATCGCTGCCTGGCGCTGCGCTTCGCGATCGACTGGCGCATGTTGGGTCGCGCTTAGTCCGCCGGAAACGTTGGTCTGATGGAAGCGTTGAGCAACCGTATTATCGGGATACGGTGTGTGACCGCGATAGGCAGGATTGTGCTGCCAGTTAACGTGGTTACCCGGCAGGTTTTCTCCCGTTATATGATTGAAATTATTTACATTAATATTGATGTTATCGCCATTATGCGAGTAATCGCCGTGGTGATAGTCGTCATCGTGATGGTGGTGGTCATCATCATCATCCCAGTCGATGCTGCTAAATAACGCCCAGGTAGTGGCCACGCCCAGGCTGTAACCGAAGCCTTTGACGAAGCTATCGGTAAACTGCTCCCCGGGAGGCGGCGGCAGGTAGACCGGAGGATAGGCGCTGTTCGGCCAGGTGCCATAGACGGTGGAGGGGTTATAGCTGGGAACATAGACCACCTGCGGATTGGTCGGTTCTATTTTAATGACCTGCGTGGGCGCAGGCGCCGCCGAGTGGGTGGTGGACGTTGCTGCCGTGCTGCTGCTGGCAGCAACCGGTGCGGCAGGAGTGACAATCACTTTCTGCTGCGGTGTGGATTTAAGCGTCCCGGTCTGTTGGGCAATGGCGCGCAGGCGCTGCACTGAATCCATCACATCATGCGGCTGGGCCAAAAACGCATTGCCGAGGTTCTCCACCCAGGGCGGATTTTCGCCCATCATCGCCAGCAGGGCAGGGAAAGCGACAAGGGATTTGACGCTGGGATCCCACGGCTGGCTGGCAACCGCCTGAACCGCCGCATCCCCTTTCATCGCGGGGTTATCCTGGGACCATTGTACCGCCTGCATGACGTTGTCGGGATAAGTGGAGGCCATCAACACCTGCGACAGCAGACTGTCCGGGTAGAGCGCGATAGGCGCGACCCACTGGTCAATTTGCGCCTGGGTGTAGGTGGTGGTCACCGGCTGCGTCGTCGACGCTGCGGGCGCTGGCTGGGCTGGCGGTTCAGCGATCGTCGCCGGGGTTCGGCTTTGCACATAGAGTGTTCCCGCCGCCGCGAGTAAGCCAGCGCTACAGAGCAGGGCGATAATATGGGGTTTAAACGGCAGTGACATGGAAGCTCCTGACCCAAAAGGTAACCCATCTCGCTTAAGTATCGGCGAAAACGGCTCGTCTGCTGAGTATAGGTATGCGGTACGGCTTTTTATTGATTATTGTTGGGATCGACCCGTAGCGTTGTATGCGGACAGGAATTTTTGTCGCGGGATTTGAACAGAAAGCCTGCAATATCCTGCCCTTAACGATTCAGCTAAATTTTAATGTTGCTTTTTTGTAAACAGATTAACACCTTTCAAAAATCCTGCTATGCTGCCGACGCGGTATCGGGCATTTACCCTACAAACTGCTGTCTCACAGGAGCGTGAAGAAAATCGCCCAGCCACTAAATCCTTCAAGATGCGTCACGCGGCAAACGAAGCCAATACCGAAGCAGATTGATAGAAGACGTGTAGGCCGCATTATGACAATGAGAAGCGAGGAGAACCGTCGTGCTAGAAGAATACCGTAAGCACGTAGCTGAGCGTGCCGCCATGGGGATTGTTGCCAAACCCTTAGATGCAACCCAAATGGCCGCGCTGGTAGAACTGCTGAAAAACCCGCCTGCGGGCGAAGAAGAATTCCTGTTAGACCTGCTGATTAACCGTGTACCGCCGGGCGTCGACGAAGCCGCCTATGTGAAAGCTGGATTCCTTGCCGCGATCGCCAAGGGCGAAGCGACCTCCCCCCTGGTAACCCCTGAAAAAGCCGTTGAACTGCTGGGCACCATGCAGGGTGGTTACAACATTCATCCGCTGATCGATGCGCTGGACGACGCGAAACTGGCGCCGATTGCCGCGAAAGCGCTGTCTCATACCCTGCTGATGTTTGATAACTTCTACGATGTAGAAGAGAAAGCCAAAGCAGGTAACGAGCACGCTAAACAGGTCATGCAATCCTGGGCTGACGCTGAGTGGTTCCTGAACCGTCCTCAGCTGGCAGAGAAAATCACGGTTACCGTCTTCAAGGTCACCGGCGAAACCAACACCGATGATCTCTCTCCGGCGCCGGATGCCTGGTCGCGTCCGGATATCCCGCTGCACGCGCTGGCGATGCTGAAAAACGCCCGTGAAGGTATTGATCCCGATCAGCCCGGCGTGGTTGGCCCGATCAAGCAGATCGAAGCCCTGCAGCAGAAAGGCTACCCGCTGGCCTACGTCGGCGACGTTGTCGGTACCGGTTCTTCGCGTAAATCCGCCACCAACTCTGTGCTGTGGTTTATGGGCGACGATATCCCGAACGTACCGAACAAGCGCGGCGGCGGCCTGTGCCTGGGCGGCAAAATCGCACCAATCTTCTTCAACACCATGGAAGATGCGGGCGCGCTGCCTATCGAAGTGGATGTGTCAAACCTGAACATGGGCGACGTGATCGACGTTTACCCGTTCAAAGGCGAAGTGCGTAACCACGAGACTAACGAACTGCTGGCCAGCTTCGAGCTGAAAACCGATGTGCTGATCGACGAAGTGCGCGCCGGCGGCCGTATTCCGCTGATCATCGGTCGCGGCCTGACCACCAAAGCGCGTGAAGCGCTGGGCCTGCCGCACAGCGATGTTTTCCGTCAGGCGAAAGACGTGGCGGAAAGCACCCGCGGTTTCTCTCTAGCGCAGAAAATGGTTGGCCGTGCCTGCGGCGTTGCCGGTATCCGTCCGGGCGCTTATTGCGAACCGAAAATGACCTCCGTCGGTTCTCAAGACACCACCGGTCCAATGACCCGTGATGAACTGAAAGACCTGGCGTGCCTGGGCTTTTCTGCGGACCTGGTGATGCAGTCCTTCTGCCACACCGCGGCCTATCCGAAGCCGGTTGACGTCACCACGCACCATACTCTGCCGGACTTCATCATGAACCGCGGCGGGGTTTCGCTGCGTCCGGGCGACGGCGTGATTCACTCCTGGCTGAACCGCATGCTGCTGCCGGATACCGTGGGTACAGGTGGTGACTCCCACACCCGCTTCCCGATTGGTATTTCCTTCCCGGCAGGCTCTGGTCTGGTGGCTTTCGCCGCTGCGACCGGCGTGATGCCGCTGGATATGCCGGAGTCGGTGCTGGTACGCTTCAAAGGCAAAATGCAGCCGGGTATCACCCTGCGTGATCTGGTCCACGCCATCCCGCTGTACGCCATCAAGCAAGGCCTGCTGACCGTTGAGAAGAAAGGTAAGAAAAACATCTTCTCTGGCCGCATCCTTGAGATCGAAGGCTTGCCGGATCTGAAAGTCGAGCAGGCATTCGAGCTGACCGATGCCTCGGCTGAGCGTTCTGCCGCCGGCTGCACCATCAAGCTGAACAAAGAGCCGATCGTTGAGTATCTGAACTCCAACATCGTCCTGCTGAAGTGGATGATTGCCGAAGGCTACGGCGACCGCCGTACCCTGGAGCGTCGTATCCAGGGCATGGAGAAATGGCTGGCGGATCCGCAGCTGCTGGAAGCCGATGCTGACGCGGAGTACGCGGCAGTGATCGACATCGATCTGGCGGATATCAAAGAGCCGATCCTGTGCGCGCCGAACGATCCTGACGATGCTCGTCTGCTGTCTGACGTGCAGGGCGAGAAGATCGACGAAGTGTTCATTGGCTCCTGCATGACCAACATCGGCCACTTCCGTGCCGCCGGTAAGCTGCTGGACAGCCACAAAGGCCAGCTGCCGACTCGTCTGTGGGTGGCGCCGCCAACCCGTATGGACGCCGCGCAGCTGACCGAAGAAGGCTACTACAGCGTGTTTGGTAAGAGCGGTGCGCGTATCGAAATCCCTGGCTGTTCCCTGTGTATGGGTAACCAGGCGCGCGTGGCAGACGGCGCGACGGTGGTTTCCACCTCCACCCGTAACTTCCCGAACCGTTTAGGTACTGGCGCTAACGTCTATCTGGCCTCTGCCGAACTGGCCGCGGTAGCCTCTCTGCTCGGCAAACTGCCGACGCCGGAAGAGTACCAGACCTTCGTGGCGCAGGTGGATAAGACCGCGGAAGATACCTACCGTTATCTGAACTTCAACCAGCTGGATCAGTACACTGAGAAAGCTGACGGCGTGATCTTCCAGACCGCCGTCTAAATCAAAACGGTCAGCCCGTCTGATCGTTTGGTTATAAACTCCCCAATGCCCGGTGAACATTGCGTCACCGGGCATTTTTATTTCCAAACCTCCTGCCCGCTACGCTTTTTTTCTTTCTGTCTGCTGCGATAATTACAGCATGGGTACAGTGCAGCGGTGACGCATTGCCCTTGCAGAGGAAAAGACTATGGACTACGAATTTCTGCGCGATATTACCGGAGTGGTAAAGGTGCGAATGTCGATGGATCATGAGGCGATCGGCCACTGGTTCAACGAAGAGGTGAAAGACAATCTTGCTCTGCTGGACGAAGTGGAGCAGGCTGCGCGCACCGTGAAGGGCAGTGAACGTTCCTGGCAGCGGGCCGGCCATGAATATACGCTGTGGCTGGATGGCGAAGAGGTAATGATCCGCGCCAATCAGCTGGAATTTTCTGGCGATGAAATCGAGGAGGGGATGAGCTACTACGACGAAGAGAGCCTCTCCCTGTGCGGCGTGGAGGATTTCCTGCAGGTGGTTGCCGCTTATCGTGAATTTATGCAGCAGCGTTAATGACGACGTTTATGCGGTGTGACGCAAGACC
>NZ_JBMAXV010000015.1:0-102273 GCF_048589245.1 Klebsiella sp. 10982 | reverse complement strand
TAACGGCGTCATTGTGTTTGACCACTGGAGTCGTCATGCAGGTCCACCAGTCCGGATAACTGCTGAGGGTGCCCAGCATCAGAAGTGCGGAACAGGCGAAAGCGAATGCAATAGGGGTCAGATACAAACGGCGTTTACTGCTCCAGTACTTCATCCCCATAAAGCAGGCGATAGTAATGTGAAATACCATCAAAAAGCTGGTAAGCAGAGGAAATAATATTGAAGAAGTGCTGCTGAGGCTGCTATGAAAAAAAACCGTCAATCCGGCGATGCCTACCCCCGCTAAGATACAAATAAAAATATAAATGATGATACGTTTTGTAAGATGATTCGCAGGTATGCGCATAGAGAAGATTCCACAACAAAAAGCAGCAATATCGACATTCAGGCGACAAAAATGTTATTACCCGTTGAGAGTAGTGGGGTGAGCAGGACAAGATATTGCGCAGGCGCAATGATTGATGGATTAATTAAATTAATAAGTCTGAGGGCTAATACGAATCTGTTACGTGGAAATAAACGACGCCGAAAAATACGATGCGGCGCTATCGGCCGCATCGTAAGGGTGATTATCGAGGAGAGACGGTGACCTGGCTGCCGCTTCCGGCAATCGCCACGCGCTGGCCGACGGAGAACGGCGTGCTGCCTTGTTTCTGCACTACCATGATGGTGTTGCCGTCATCCTTACGGATTTCCAGCTCGACACCCTGCGTTTTATTCATCGCACCCTGTACACCCTGACCCGCTACGCCACCGGCGACCGCACCTGCCGCGGTTGCCAGGGAGCGACCGGTACCGCCGCCGATGGTGTTCCCGAGGAACCCGCCCAGCACAGCACCCCCAATCGCGCCAATCGCATTGCTGTCATCACCGCTCTGGATCTGTACGGCGCGCGTATGGACAATCGTACCGTATGTCACGCTCTGCACCTGTTTGGCTTCAGATGCGGAATAAACGTCGCCGGACAGGCCGCTGCTGCTGACGCAGCCTGCGAGCGTAAAACCAATCATCGATACAGCCAAAACACGTAAAATCATTTATGAATCTCCTGTTCACCGAAGGTGTTCAATTGAACGTCCATACGGTTAATTATATGGCATTTAGTCGTCGGCGGGCATAGGTTCTCCTCGGACTATACAAAAAATAATAATTAATGGTGCTTCAACCTAAACTAAACGCCGCTTCTTTACGATGTTCTCTGAATTGTCGCTCTATTGTTAAAAAGTATTATTACAACATAGCATTAGCGAGCACTTTATGATGGAGTGAGGGGCATACGAGGGTCATGGAATGAAGGAAAACGTATGAGATCGGGTCGCTTTATTGGCGTTATGTCCGGTACCAGCCTTGATGGTATCGATGTCGTGTTAGCCGCCATTAACGAAAATTTGGTGGCGCAGCAGGCCAGTCTCAGCTGGCCCATCCCGCACGCGATAAAAGAAGAGATCCTCGCTATTTGTCAGGGGCAGTCGCTGACCCTGTCACAGCTGGGGCGTCTGGATACTCGTCTGGGACGGCTGTTTGCCGAGGCCGTACAGGCATTGATGCGCCAGGAGAACCTCAAACCGACAGATGTGATTGCCATTGGCTGCCATGGGCAAACCGTATGGCACGAACCGCTTGGCGATGCGCCGCACACGCTACAAATTGGCGATAACAACCAAATTGCCGCCCATACCGGGGTCACTGTCGTCGGTGATTTTCGTCGCCGTGATATGGCGCTAGGCGGGCAGGGTGCGCCGCTGGTTCCGGCATTTCATCATGCGTTGCTGGCCCATCCGGTTGAGCGGCGGATGGTGCTCAATATCGGCGGGATCGCCAACGTCTCGTTACTGGTGCCAGGCCAGCCGGTGCGCGGCTATGATACCGGACCCGGCAATATGTTACTCGATGCCTGGATCTGGCGTCAGCAGGGGAAACCCTATGACAAGGATGCGCAATGGGCCAGCGAAGGGAAAGTGCTGCTGCCGCTGCTGCAGGATATGCTAAGCGATCCGTGGTTTGCGTTGCCGGCGCCGAAAAGCACCGGTCGTGAATATTTCAATTACGGCTGGCTGGAGCAACATCTGGCTCGTTACCCAGAACTTCGCGGGCAGGACGTGCAAGCTACCCTGGCGGAATTGACCGCTGTCACCATCAGTGAGCAGGTATTGTTAAGCGGCGGCTGCGAGCGTTTGTTAGTGTGCGGCGGCGGTGCACGCAACCCGCTGTTGATGGCGCGCCTGGCGGCTCTGCTGCCGGGAACGGAAGTGTCGACCACCGACGAGGCGGGTATCAGCGGTGATGATATGGAAGCTCTGGCCTTCGCCTGGCTTGCCTGGCGCACGCTTGCCGGTTTACCGGGCAATCTGCCGTCAGTCACGGGAGCCAGTGAAGCCACGGTGCTGGGGGCTATATTTCCCGCTAATCCACCGCAGAATCGGAGTTAACTGAAATATTAACCAGGACGCTACCAGTAAACTGGACCGGTTAAGGGGAGGGTGAGCGCCCTCCGTGACCGGGAAAGTCGAAGGCAAACGAATGAAAAAAATTCTTATCGCAGTTGTACCTTTTATGCTGGCGGGCTGTAGCTACTACAACCAGTTCGTTGAGCGGATGCAGACGGACACGCTTGAGTATCAGTGCGACCAGAAACCGTTGACGGTCCATCGCAATAATGCGCGTCAGCAGGTTAGCTTTATCTATGATAATCAGCAGTTGAATCTGGCTGAGGGGCTGTCGGCCTCCGGCGCGCGCTACACCGATGGCGTCTATGTCTTCTGGTCGAAGGGCGATACCGCTACCGTCTATAAGCGTGACCGCATCGTCCTCGATAACTGTCAGCTCCAGACGGCCAAACGTTGAGATTTCTGTCGGGGGGGCGCACAATAACGCCACCTTATGACTACTTCCTCAATGGCCATGTCTGATAACGACGAACTCCAGCAAATTGCGCATTTGCGCCGTGAATATACCCGTGGCGGTTTGCGTCGCCACGATCTTCCTGCTGAACCCCTGCCGCTGTTTGAACGCTGGTTACGCCAGGCTTGCGACGCGAAACTCGCTGACCCGACGGCCATGGTGGTTGCCACCGTGGATGAGCGCGGTCAACCCTACCAGCGCATCGTTCTGTTGAAGCATTACGACGAAAAAGGGCTGGTGTTTTATACCAACCTTGGCAGCCGCAAAGCCCATCAGATTGAAAACAATCCGCAGGTGAGCCTGCTTTTTCCATGGCATATGCTGGAGCGCCAGGTGATGGTGATCGGCAAAGCGGAGCGTTTGTCGACGCTGGAAGTGGTCAAATATTTCCATAGCCGCCCACGCGACAGCCAGATTGGCGCCTGGGTCTCGAAACAGTCGAGCCGGATCTCCGCTCGCGGTATTCTGGAAAGTAAATTTCTCGAACTGAAACAAAAATTCCAGCAGGGCGAAGTGCCACTGCCGAGTTTCTGGGGCGGCTTCCGGGTCAGCATTGAGCAGATGGAGTTCTGGCAGGGTGGAGAACACCGCCTGCATGACCGCTTTTTATACCAGCGCGATAATGGTGCCTGGAAAATAGACCGCCTGGCGCCGTAAACGCCGAAATTAGTTATCGAAGCGCTGGCGCTGAATGGGCCGGCGCTTTATTCTATGTACTTTTCGCATCTGGCGAAAAGTCGTGTACCGGCAGAGGTGCAGTCGTTTATACATGGAGAATTTGATGGCAAGCAGTAACTTGATTAAACAATTGCAAGAGCGGGGGCTGGTAGCCCAGGTGACGGACGAGGAAGCGTTAGCAGAGCGACTGGCGCAAGGCCCGATCGCGCTCTATTGCGGCTTCGATCCTACCGCTGACAGCTTGCATTTGGGGCATCTTGTTCCATTGTTATGCCTGAAACGCTTCCAGCAGGCAGGTCATAAACCTGTGGCGCTGGTGGGCGGCGCAACCGGTCTGATTGGCGACCCAAGCTTCAAAGCCGCTGAGCGTAAGCTAAACACCGAGGATACCGTGCAGCAGTGGGTGGATAAAATCCGCAAACAGGTGGCCCCGTTCCTTGATTTTGACTGCGGCGACAATTCGGCGATTGCGGCGAACAACTATGACTGGTTTGGCAGCATGAACGTGCTGACCTTCCTGCGCGATATCGGTAAACACTTCTCTGTTAACCAGATGATTAACAAAGAAGCGGTGAAACAGCGCCTGAATCGTGACGATCAGGGTATCTCCTTTACCGAGTTCTCTTACAACCTGCTGCAGGGGTATGACTTCGCCTGCCTGAACAAGCTGCACGGCGTGGCGCTGCAAATCGGCGGTTCCGACCAGTGGGGCAACATTACCTCCGGTATCGATCTGACCCGTCGTCTGCACCAGAACCAGGTGTTTGGCCTGACGGTTCCGCTGATCACCAAAGCCGATGGCACCAAATTCGGTAAAACCGAGGGCGGCGCGGTATGGCTGGATCCGAAGAAAACCAGTCCGTATAAATTCTACCAGTTCTGGATCAACACCGCGGATGCGGACGTTTATCGCTTCCTCAAGTTCTTCACCTTTATGGACATTGCTGAGATCAATGCTCTGGAAGAAGAAGACAAAAACAGCGGTAAAGCGCCGCGCGCCCAGTATGTGCTGGCAGAGCAGGTGACGCGCCTGGTGCACGGCGAAGAAGGGCTGGAAGCGGCGAAGCGCATTACCGAAAGCCTGTTCAATGGTAATCTGAGCGATCTGAGCGAAGCCGATTTCGAGCAGCTGGCGCAGGATGGCGTGCCGATGATCGAAATGGAAAAAGGCGCCGATCTGCTGCAGGCGCTGGTGGATTCCGAGCTGCAGCCGTCCCGCGGACAGGCGCGTAAAACCGTCGCTTCTAATGCGGTTACCATCAACGGTGAAAAACAGGCCGACCCGGAATATGTTTTTGCCGACAGCGACCGTCTGTTTGGCCGCTACACCTTGCTGCGCCGCGGTAAGAAAAATTACTGCCTGGTGTGCTGGAAATAATAAATACTACCAGGGCGTGGGAAACCACGCCCTTTTTCTTTTTAGGGTTGTGGTAAGAAAATGAAGAACATCCTCGCCATTCAGTCTCACGTTGTATTTGGCCACGCCGGCAACAGCGCCGCCGAGTTTCCGATGCGCCGTCTGGGCGCCAATGTCTGGCCCCTGAATACCGTGCAGTTCTCTAATCATACGCAGTACGGCAAATGGACCGGCTGCGTCATGCCGCCTGCACACCTGACGGAGATCGTCCAGGGCATTGCCGCTATTGATAAGCTGCAGACTTGTGACGCGGTACTGAGCGGCTATCTCGGCTCCGCTGAGCAGGGCGAGCATATCCTCGGTATCGTGCGTCAGGTAAAAGCGGCCAATCCGGCGGCGAAGTATTTTTGCGACCCGGTGATGGGCCATCCCGAGAAAGGCTGCATCGTCGCGCCGGGCGTGGCGGAATTCCACGTGCGCTATGCGCTACCGGCCAGCGATATCATTGCGCCGAATCTGGTGGAGCTGGAGATCCTGTGCGGTCATCCGGTCGCCAGCGTGAACGACGCGGTGGCTGCGGCGCGGGAGCTGATTGCTCAGGGTCCGGAAGTGGTATTAGTCAAGCATCTCGCTCGTGCGGGTCTGAGCATGGATCGTTTTGAGATGCTGCTGGTGACGGCTGATGAAGCCTGGCATATCAGCCGGCCGCTGGTGGATTTTGGCCTGCGTCAGCCGGTCGGCGTTGGCGATGTGACCAGCGGTTTACTGCTGGTAAAACTGTTGCAGGGCGCCTGCCTGCGTGATGCGCTCGAGCACGTTACTGCCGCAGTGTACGAGATTATGTTGACCACCAAAAACATGCAGGAGTATGAACTGCAGGTGGTGGCGGCGCAGGATCGTATCGCCGTGCCGGAACATTGCTTCAGCGCCACCCGCTTGTAATGTTTCGTTTCTGCCCGGCAGGCCGCCGGGCAGCTCCAGGGCTTACTTGACGCCTTCCGCCGCCAGTGCGTCAGCCACCGCCGGACGCGCTGCGACCTGCGCCATCCAGCTGCCGATATGACCGTAGGCAGCCATATTCAGTTTGATCCCGTAGCCCCAACGCAGCACCGTGAACAGATAACCATCGGCAATCGTGAAGCGATGGCCGGTCAGCCACTGTTTATCCGCCAGCGTTGCGTCAACGTACTCCAGCTTCTTCTCCAGCAGGGCGCGGGCGACGGGCTTATAGTCCTCCGGGGTGTCAGGGCGGAACAGCGGGGTAAAGCCTTTATGCAGCTCCGTCGCCACGTAGTTGAGCCACTCCAGCGTCTGATAGCGGGCAATAGTACCCACCGGTGCCAGCAGGTGACGATCCGGAACCTGGTCTGCAATGTACTGCATAATGGCCACGCCCTCGGTAAGCAGGATCTCATCATCCAGCAGCAGTGCCGGAACCTGACCTTTCGGGTTGATCAGAAGATAGTCATCCCCGTTTTCCAGCCGTTTTTTGGCCAGATCTACGCTCTGTAAAGTGAAATCCAGACCGCTTTCGCGCAGGGCGATATGCGAGGCAAGGGAACAGGCGCCGGGTTTGTAGAACAGTTTCATGCGTGACTCCTCGTGGCTGCAGTTTTGTGTATGTTAGTCCTGCCAGGGGTAAAAAAAAAGCCGCTAACCTAACGTTAGCGGCTTAAAAATATTTAGTTTTCCCTGCGGCGTCAGGCTGCCGCGGTTTCGCGTGCTTTAATGTCGGCGCTGTCGTCCTGAGTCATACGATTCAGTTTCGGCGCCGTCAGCAGCATCAGGACGGCGATAACCGCAGTGACGATACCAATCTGCAGGAATACGTGACCGTACACTTCCAGCGACACCAGCGGATCGGTAACATTCTCCGGGACCGCCATCAGGTTAGCGATTTTACCGGCGATGATCGCCGCACCTGCCGTGGTGAGGAACCAGCTACCCATAATGAAGCCCATCAAACGCTGAGGAACCAGCTGAGCGACCATCGCCAGGCCGAGGCCGGAAATCATCAGTTCACCGATAGACTGCAGCGCGTAGCTCAGAATCAGCCAGTTCACCGAGACGATACCGGCGTCGCTGGCGAACTTCGCTCCTAAAGGCAGGACGAGGAACGCGCCAGAGCACAGTACCATACCGATAGCAAACTTATGCGGCATCGGCAGGCGATCGCCCATCTTGTTGTAGATGGCGGCCAGAATCGGGCTACCAATCATGATCCAGAACGGGTTCAGCGCCTGATATTGTTCCGGCTCGAAGGCGAGTCCGAGGATCGAGTGCTCCACGTTACGGATGGCGAAGAAGTTCAGGGACGTCGGCATCTGGCTGTACAGTACGAAGAAGACAATCGCTTCTACCATCAGCAGGAAGGCGACGATCATTTTACGACGCGGGGCGCCTTTCAGGCCCATGGTTTCTTTGGCGAAAATCACGACGATACCCAGCGCGACGACGCCCAGCACCATACGTGCGATACCCTGATTGTGCAGCAGCCAGGTGGCGATGGCGACCAGCACCACTACGCCAGCGATGGTCGCCAGCAGTTTGCCCATGTGTACCGGGGCAAAGTCCGGTTTGGAGCCGTACTGTTTTACCCATTTCTGGCAGAAGGCAAAGTTAATAATCGTGATCACCATCCCCACTACGCTGAGGGCAAACGCCACGCTCCAGCCGAAACGAGCGGCCAGCCACGGGGTTGCGAGCATAGAGAAGAACGAACCGATGTTGATGGACATGTAGTACATGGTGAATGCACCGTCCAGACGCGGGTCGTTTTTGTCATAGCAGGTCGAAAGCAGGGAAGACGGGTTGGCTTTAAACAGGCCGTTACCGACGGCGATGGTCGCCATACCCATATAGACGATGGCAGCATCATGGCCGGACCAGGCCACCAGCGCATAGCCGATGGCCAGCACGATAGCACCCAGCATGATGACACGTTTGGTGCCCAGCACTTTATCGCCGAGCCAGCCGCCAATAGCAACCAGGCCGTAGACCAGCGCGCTAAAAGAAGAGAACAGAGTAATGGAATCCGCTTCCGACATACCCAGCTGTTTTACCAGGTAAACGGCCATGATCCCTTGCAGGCCGTAATAACCAAAACGCTCCCACAACTCGATCGAGAAAATGAGATAGAACGCGCGTGGTTGTTTGAAAGCGTTCAGACTCACGCTTTCTGCTGGTTTATTGTTTGCAGTAGACACATATACCTCTTTTTTTACATCCCATATTTACTGGGGGGTGTTCGGGGCGCAATCTCGTTGGACCGCCGCCTTTATAGTTATTCTTGGAGGGAAAACGGCAAGTAATGTTCACTATCCTGGCGCATCAGGCAAGGCTTTTTTAATAATCTGTTACACATATTGTAGGTGGTATAATGCTCCGGACATATGAATGTTATCCAGAGTTAAATTTCACCGTTTCGCTATCGATGATATTTTTATCTTAATCCTCAGCGCAGGTGTGGCGAAAAGGCGATATATTCTACTGATTAAGCGAAAGGGTAGTGATATGGACCATTATCCTAAAAAATAATGGGTAATTATCCTGGTAAACTTTGTCCACCCATTGTAATCCCTGACTTTTATTTTCAATTTGGCAACAACAGATCAACAATAAGTTGCGAGTATGATCTCGATCACAAATGTATAGAAATTTTGCGTTGAGAAAAAAAGAAAGAACTGACTGTTCGTTATATAGCCGGATTATTAGCCATAATACGCCGGGTTTTATGGTGTTAACGGCGGGTTAAATGCATAAATCCGAGCCATAACTCAGGGTTAGGTAATGGCTCGGCAGCAGAGATCAGGCGTAGACTTTCTCTTTAAATTCACAAAGGTCTTCTATCAGGCAGGAGCCGCAGCGCGGCTTGCGGGCGATGCAGGTATAACGTCCGTGCAGAATAAGCCAGTGATGACAGTCGACCTTAAACTCGGCGGGTACCACCTTCAGAAGCTTCTCTTCCACCTGCTCAACGTTTTTCCCCGGAGCGAACTGTGTGCGGTTACACACGCGGAAAATGTGAGTATCTACGGCAATCGTTGGCCAGCCAAACGCGGTATTCAGCACCACGTTTGCGGTTTTACGACCCACGCCAGGCAGGGCCTCCAGTGCCGCTCTGTCCTCCGGCACTTCGCCGTTGTGCTGTTCAAGCAGGATCCGACAGGTTTTGATGACGTTTTCTGCCTTGCTGTTAAACAGACCAATGGTCTTAATATAGGATTTAACGCCCTCTACACCCAACGCCAGCATCGCTGCGGGCGTATTCGCCACCGGATATAGCTTTGCTGTTGCTTTGTTGACGCTGACGTCGGTGGCCTGCGCCGAGAGCAGAACGGCGATCAGCAGCTCGAACGGGGAGCTGAAGTGCAACTCCGTGGTGGGGTGGGGATCGTTTTCCCGCAGCCTGGTGAGGATCGCCAGGCGTTTGGCTTTGTTCATATTACGCTTTCCCTGTCACATCAGACGGGGCGACAGAGCCGGCACGGGCCGCCTGCGCCTTTCGCTGCTTGCTACGTTCATCGATGAGATATTTTACCGCCAGCATCATACCGAGGCCAATAAAGGCGCCTGGCGGCAGCATAGCCAGCAGGAAGGGGGTATCCGTATGGAAAACCTCGATGCGCAGCACCTTAGCCCAGCTGCCAAGCAGACTGTCGGCGCCGTCAAACAGCGTGCCGTTGCCAAGGATCTCGCGCAGGGAGCCCAGCACAAACATCGCGCAGGTGGCGCCCATGCCGATAGAGAAGCCATCCAGCGCCGACAGCGCCGGCCCTTTTTTAGCGGCAAAGGCTTCGGCGCGGCCCACCACGATACAGTTGGTGACGATAAGCGGGATGAAAATCCCCAGCGACTGGTAGAGGCCGAAGGCATAGGCGTTGATCAGCATCTGCACGACGCTCACCACCGAGGCGATGATCATGACATAGATGGGGATCCGGATCTCCGCCGGGGTCCAGCGGCGCAGGCTGGAGATGGTCAGGTTGGTCAGGGTTAACACCAGGGTGGTGGCCAGGCCCAGCCCGAGAGCGTTGGTGGCGGTCGAGGTGACCGCCAGCAGCGGACACATGCCTAACAGCTGAACCAGGGCGGAGTTATTTTTCCACAGGCCCTGGACGATGACGTCTTTAACTTCGCTCATGGTTACTCTCCACAGGCGGTGAATTCAGGAAGTTGCTCAGGCAGCGTTTGTGCATACAGGCCTGCGCGCTTAACGGCATTGACCACCGCCCGGGGAGTGATGGTGGCCCCGGTGAATTGGTCAAAATCGCCGCCGTCTTTTTTAACCGCCCAGTGGCTGTCGCCCTGGCCGTGAATGACTTTCCCGGCAAAATGCGTGATCCAGTCCGACAGGCGAAGCTCGATTTTATCGCCAAGACCTGGCGTTTCATGATGCTCGGTCACGCGGGTGCCGAGGACGGTGCCGCTGAAATCGGCGGCAACCAGCAACTGTATCGCCCCGGAATAGCCATCCGGCGCGGTGGTTTCCATGACCGCGCCGATCGGCTGGTCGTTATTTTTGGCAATCCACACCTTATGCTGACCTTTCCCCAGCGCCGGGGCGCTGACCAGATAGCAGCTCTTGAGCAGATCGTTATTATAGCGGTCGGCAGGTAAGACCTGGTCGAATAATGCTTTCTGCTGCAGGGCCGCCTGCTGATCGATAGTGCTTTTGGTCAGCTCATTGATCGCCGCCGTCAGCCCGGTGGAGCCGGCGGCAAACAGCGCCAGCGTGACACCGTGTTTACGCATTGTTTTTAACATCATCGCTCCTCAACGGTGGCCATACACGCGGGGGCGTGTGTAGTAATCGATCAGTGGAACGGTAATATTCGCCAGCAGAACGGCAAATGCCACGCCGTCCGGGTAACCGCCGAAGCTGCGAATAAGCCAGACCAGCAGGCCGGCGAGGGCGCCAAAGATCAGGCGGCCGCGGTTGGTTGTTGAGGCTGTCACCGGGTCGGTCAGGATAAAGAAGGCGCCAAGCATGGTCGCCCCGGAGAGCAAATGCATCTGTGGTGAGGCCAGGCTCTGCGGCGAGAAAAACCAGCCGAGAGCGGCGCACATGCCGAGGCTAACAAGGAAGCTGACCGGGATATGCCAGCGGATCGCCTTCTGCCACAGCAGGAACAGGCCGCCCACCAGCCAGGCGATATTGACCCACTGCCAGCCCAGACCTGCCAGTACCCCGCCGTAAACCGGCAACTGTAACACCTGCTGGACGCTATGTCCGGCATGCAGAGAGGTTTTAAAGGTATCCAGCGGGGTGGCCTGGCTGACGCCATCAATACCCAGCCGCAGGCTACTCATGTCGCCCCCGGCGGCGGTATGGCCGGTGAAGATCATCTGCAGCGCATCGCTGAACGCCGGGATATGGGCGGCAATCTCATACGAAGGCAGCCAGGAGGTCATCTGCACCGGGAACGAGATCAGCAGCACGACATAGCCGATCATCGCCGGGTTAAACGGGTTATGGCCTAATCCACCGTACAGCTGCTTGGCGATCACCACGGCAAAGGCAGTGCCGAGCACCACCATCCACCAGGGAGCCAGCGGCGGAATACTCACCGCCAGCAACAGGCCGGTGAGCAGGGCGGAGTTATCCTTCAGGGTCGCCACAATATGCTGCTTACGCAGTTTAAGGATAGCGGCTTCCGTCGCCCAGGCCGTCAGGGCGGCGAGGACGATCTGCAGGACGGTGCCCCAGCCGAAAAACCAGGTCTGGACCACGATGCCAGGCACGGCGGCGAGCAGCACCAGCAGCATAATGCGCGAGGTCTGCCGCTGGTTATGGGTATAAGGGGAGCTTGCGATTCTGAAAACCATTTATTCCTCGTTAACGGCCTGCTGTGTTGCTTTACGCGCCTGAACGCGGGCGATCGCGGCGGCGACAGCCGCTTTGCGTGGGTCGTCATTGGCTGCGGCTGACGCGATCTCCGCCTGGGCTGCCTGTTGCTTACGCGCTTTGGCACGGGCAATGGCCGCTTCCACCGCGGCTTTACGCGGATCGACCGGTTCGGTCGCCGGAGCGTCCACCGGTGCGGCCTGCTGCTCGGCTTTACGCGCTTTGGCGCGGGCAATAGCCGCTTCCACCGCGGCTTTACGTGGATCGACCGGTTCGGTCGCCGGAGCGTCCACCGGTGCGGCCTGCTGCTCGGCCTTACGCGCTTTAGCGCGGGCAATAGCCGCTTCCACCGCGGTTTTACGCGGATCGACGGTGTCGGTCACCGGAGCGTCCACCGGTGCGGCCTGCTGCTCGACTTTACGCGCTTTGGCGCGGGCAATAGCAGCTTCCACCGCGGCTTTACGCGGATCGACGGTGTCTGTCACTGGAGCGTCCACCGGCGCGGCCTGCTGCTGCGCTTTGCGCGCCCGAGCTTCAGCCTTACGCGCTTCACGAGCGGCAATCGCCTCGCTGTTGTCCGGTTTGGCGCCAGCCTGGATAACGATCGGTTGCGCGGCGTCACGCTGCTTGTCACGTACCCGGGCCAGGGCGGCGTTAATCGCCTCCTGATCTTTGGCGGCAGGCTGAACGGCAGCTTTTTTATGCCGTTCGGCGCGGGCCGCTTTCTCGCGCTCCAGGCGCGCTTGTCGGGCTTCGAATCGTGCTTTGGCCTCCGCGGCGCGCTGCTCTTCCTGACGAATCGCGCTGATCTCGGCTTTTTCCTGACGGAAGTACTGCACCAGCGGAATATTGCTTGGGCAAACCCAGGCGCAGGCGCCACATTCGATACAGTCCGCCAGGTTGTGGGCGGTGGCTTTATCGTGCTGCTGGCCTTTGCTGAACCAGTACAGCTGCTGCGGTAGCAGATCGGCCGGGCAGGCGTCGGCGCAGGCGCTACAGCGAATGCAGCCTTTCTCTTCCTGCGGCTCGCCCATCTCGCTGGCGGAAGGCGCCAGCAGGCAGTTGGTTATCTTCACCACCGGAACATCCAGCCACGGCAGGGTAAAGCCCATCAGCGGGCCGCCCATGATCACCATCGGTTCGGCGCTGGCGCAAAAGCCGGCGTCATCCAGCAGATGGCGCACCGGCGTGCCAAGGCGCGCCCAGACGTTGCCCGGACGGGTCACCGCCTCACCGGTGAGGGTGACCACGCGCTCTGTTAACGGTTCGCCGTCTATGACAGCGCGTTTTACCGCGTAGGCCGTACCGACGTTCTGCATCAGCACGCCAATATCCGACGAACGGCCGCCGTGCGGCACCTGCTTGCCGGTGAGAATTTGAGTCAGCTGCTTGGCGCCACCGGAGGGGTATTTGGTAGGGATCACCCGCAGCGAGATACCATGGGCGTCGCAGAGCACCGCCCGCAGCATTGAGATGGCCTGCGGCTTGTTGTCTTCAATACCGATCAGCACTTCGTCCGGCTGCAGAATATGAGCGAGGATACGGATCCCCTCGACAATCTGCGCCGCGCAGTCCTGCATCAGGCGGTCGTCCGCCGTGATATAAGGCTCACACTCAGCGGCGTTAATGATCAGCGTTTTGATTTTATCCCCGCCGCCGCGCAGTTTGCTGCCGGTAGGGAAGCCGGCGCCGCCGAGGCCCGCGACGCCAAACTGATGAATACGTTCGATAAGCGCTTCACGCGTCCGGGTCTGATAGTCGCTCCAGCCGTCGCGTTCGATCCAGCGATCTTCGCCGTCGGCGTCAATAATGACGCTCATCTCCGCCAGCGCTGACGGATGGGCGGTGGTGTGCGGGGCGATGGCGGCAATGGTGCCGGAGGTCGGGGCATGAACGGGGAGCATTCTGCCCCAGCCGCGAGTCAATGGCTGGCCGCGCAGCACCCGATCGCCCACCTTGACGCACAGTTCGCCCTCGGCGCCAATGTGCTGCTTCAATGGAATAACAAGACGCTGCGGCAGCGATACCTGGCGCAGCGGGGTGCCGTTAGACTGGGTTTTCATTTCCGGGGGATGAATACCGCCGTTAAAATCCCAGACTTTATCTTTTCGGAAAGCGGAAAATAACTTAAACATGTTGTTCCACAGGAATATTTCGCACCGGGATCGCATGCAGATCCCATTTCCAGGTTTCCGGGGTCGTCGCCACCGGAACGAGTGATATGCACTGGGTCGGGCAGGGGGCCACACACAGATTGCAGCCGGTGCACAGGTCGCTCATCACGGTATGCATGGCGCGGGTCGCGCCAACTATGGCATCCACCGGACACGCCTGGATACATTTGGTACAGCCAATGCAGTTCGGCTCGTCTATCACCGCGAGCATGCGAACCGGCTCCGCCTCGTGCTCGTCGCCGTCGACTGGCTGCGGATCGACGTTCAGTAAGGCGGCGATTTTTAACATCACCGCTTCCCCACCTGGGGCGCAGCGGTTAATTTTTTCCCCCTGGGCACCGACCGCTTCCGCATAGGGGCGGCAGCCAGGATAGCCGCACTGCCCACACTGGCTCTGCGGCAACAGCTCATCAATTTTTTCTACTACCGGATCATCCTGCACCGCGAAACGGCGGGAGGCATACCCCAGTATTAAGCCGAAAATCAGCCCCAACAGGCTGATGGCGATCACGGCTATCCAGACTGCGCTCATTACAACTTCACCAAACCACTAAAGCCCATAAAGGCGAGAGACATTAAACCGGCGGTAACCAGGGCGATGGCGTTCCCGCGAAACGGCGCGGGTACATCGGCCACCACCAGACGTTCGCGGATCGCCCCGAACAGTACCATCACCAGCGAGAAGCCGACGGCGGCGGCAAAGCCGTACAACGCGGACTGCAGGAAATTGTGGCCCAGATTGATATTCAGCAAAGCCACCCCGAGCACCGCGCAGTTGGTGGTGATAAGTGGCAAAAAGATCCCCAACAGGCGATAGAGCGCCGGACTGGTTTTACGTACCACCATCTCAGTGAACTGGACCACCACCGCAATAACCAGAATAAAGGCCAGGGTGCGTAAATAGACCAGGTTTAGCGGGATAAGGATCCAGGTATCAATCAGCCAGGCGCAAATAGAGGCCAGGGTCATCACGAAGGTGGTGGCAAGCCCCATCCCCATTGCGGTTTCCAGCTTTTTGGAAACCCCCATAAACGGGCACAGACCAAGAAACTTCACCAGAACGAAGTTATTGACCAGGACTGTACCAATAAAGAGCAGTAAATAATCAGCCATCATGCGACCTGAAACGAAAAAAAGCCGCTTATTATCGAATAAATCGATACCGGCGACAACAGGTTAAGTGTGGGGTTATTACGGATTAACAAAGGTCCGTTTTACCCGCTGCGAGCGGCGGAAATAGGGTGCCAGCAGCGCGGCAGCCAGCAGCGGAAACAGCAGCTGACGCAGAGCAAGTACATCTGAAACGGGAGAAAAGGCAAAAGCCTTGATCGCCAGCAGCAGAGTAATCAGCAGCCAGATAATATAGTGTTTCGGCACTACCGCACGTCGCTTGAAAAATGCAATGGTCAGCCAGAGCGTGTAATACCACATGGCCAGGGCAAAGAGCAGCGAGGCGATCCACAGCGCCAGGTGTCCGGCGCTCATCGCATGCAGCAGCGCATAGGTCTGCGGCGACATGAGGGCATCGGCAAAAAACAGCAGCGATAACGAGGCGCTTAACAGCGCCACCAGCAACCAGGCCAGCGGTGCCAGCAGCCATCCGCCGATGCGTTCCGCAGATTGAGACGTCATGATTCTCCCCTATTCAACGCCAGTGAGTAAAAGCAGGCCGGGAAGTATAAGCAACTGGCGTGAAGGATGACAGCCTTACTGCACGAATCGCCAAACGGATTTAGGCACCTGGCCCACATCGAACAATTTACCGCCAGAAACCAGCTCCGCCCGTCGATGGTCGGCCGCACGATACATATTCACGATCTCTTCGGTGTCGGTCAGGGAGTAGTTAAGGTGATCAAAAAGTTTTTCAAGACTTTCCAGCGAACTGATTTTGCGGAATTTTAATAAATAGTCCAGAACGGTCATTTTCGTATCCATTTTATAATCGGAATAATTACATTGAATATTATCAGCATTCACTAAACCTACTCTCAACCAATGGCGCCTTCTGCTGGGGCCGCATGGAATGATTCAGGTTATATAAACCCATGACAAGGGGCAAAGCCAGCCTTGAAGAGTAGGGAGATGTTTAAGAATATTCTAAAACCAGACCGGGCGCCGAATGGCGCCCGCAGGAGAAGATTAACGCTGTTCGCCGTGACTGGCAATAACAGATTTGTACCAATAAAAACTCTTCTTTCGTTTCCGCGCCAGATTTTGCTGGTGATCGACATAGACAAAGCCGTATTGCTTTTGATAACCGTTGAGCCAGCTCAGCAGATCGATAAACGACCACGGATAATAACCCCGCACGTCTGCCCCCAGCGCCAGCGCTTGTTCCAGGGCGCCGATATGGCTGCTCAGGTAATCAATTCGCGGGTCGTCGACCACTTCACCGGCAATGATCGGGTCTTTCGCCCCCAGACCATTCTCGGTGATATAGATAGGGATATCACCATAGCGCGCCTTGATCATCATAATGCCGTCGGTCAGCCCCTGCGGCCAGATTTCCCAGCCCCATTCGGTATAGGTGCTCTGTGGATTACGCACAAAATAAAACAAACCCTCTACGCCAGGCTCGCCGCCGGTAGCGATTTCGGGCGGCTGCGCGGATACCGTTTCCCGACGATAGTAGTTCAGACCAATAAAGTCGCAGCGATTGTCGCGGAGCAGCGCATCGTCTCCCGGGGCAAAGCGCGGTACGCCCCACAGGGCCTGAGTCTGCGCCAGCAGCTCGGCAGGATAGGTGCCTTTTAGTACCGGATCGTACAGCCAGTGGGTATGGATGGCGTCAGCCAGTTCAGTGGCCTTTATGTCCGCCTCGCTGTCGGTGAGTGGGGTATGCGGCTGTAGCACATTGACGAAGCCAATCTCGCCCGCCACGGCCATTTCGCGAAAGGCCTTCACCGCCAGCGCATGGGCGATAAACACATGATGGCAGGCCTGAATAGCGCGTGCCGGATCGCGGACTGCCGGTGGATGCAGGCCGTTTATATAGCCGTGGCCGATAAACACAATCGTCTCGTTAAAGGTCGCCCAAAGCTTTACTCGGGAACCAAAGCGCGCGTAGCACAGGCGGGCGTATTCCGCGAAGGCTTCGGCGGTACTGCGCGCTTCCCAGCCGCCCTCATCCTGCAGCGCCTGCGGCAGGTCCCAGTGATAGAGAGTGATCATTGGTTCAATATTATGCGCCAGCAGTTCATCAATCAGATCGCTGTAAAACTGCACTCCTGCTTCATTAACTTCGCCACGGCCTGCGGGCAACAGCCGGGGCCATGAAATGGAAAAACGGTAGCTTTGCAGGCCCATTTCGGCCATTAACGCCACATCTTCACGAAAGCGGTGATAGTGATCGACGGCGACATCGCCGGTGGTTCCCTCAAAGGTAGTTCCCGGCAGGTGGGAGTAGATATCCCAGATTGACGGTCCCTTACCGTCAGCATTGTGCCCACCCTCAACCTGATACGCTGCGGTTGCGGCACCCCATAAAAAATGTTGCGGAAAAGCGGCCATGAGAAAGCTCCCTGTCTAATGATAGAGGGAGTTTAATAAAAGGCGGGATGTACGTGCAACCGGTTTCTGAAACCGGTTGCACAGTTGCGAGGCGGGTCACTGTTTCCCGACGGTGCTACTTAGTCTGCACCACATCCGCAGGCGGTGGCGTCTGGTAGTTATCAATATGGTGCGCGATAACCAAAAGCAGAGCGGAAATACCAAAAACAACCCAGCCAATAAGTTCTACAATACGGGTAAAAACAGTTGTCATCATGCTTCATTATCCTTTGAACACAGCATGAAATGTTACTCCATGGTCAGCAGATCACAAGGGGTATCTGTCTGATTTTGCAAGTGTGCGGAAAAAGCGCAGGTTAAAAAATGATAAATCCTGCTCACTATTTGTAAGATTATTTTCATTAACCTGCTCCTGACATCAGATGAAAGCGAGGCGGTAACATGAGTGACGCGATTCGGGTAGGGCTAATAGCCTACGGCTACGCCAGCAAAACGTTTCACGCGCCGTTAATCAGTGGCACGCCGGGCATGGCGCTGGCGGCGATCGCCAGCCGCGACGCCGATAACGTTCATGCGGACTGGCCAGGCGTGAAGGTGATAAGCCAGGCGAGTGAGTTACTTACCGATCCTGACATCGACCTGGTGGTCATCGCCACCCCGAATGACACCCATTTCCCTCTGGCCAAAGCGGCGCTGGAGGCAGGGAAGCATACGGTAGTCGATAAACCCTTTACCGTGACACTGTCACAAGCTCGTGAGCTGGAGGCCCTGGCTAAGCACGGCGGCCGCGTGCTGTCGGTGTTTCATAATCGCCGCTGGGACAGCGATTTTTTAACCGTCAGGGCGCTGATTAACGAAGGTCAGCTGGGGGAAGTGTGTTATTTCGAATCACATTTCGACCGCTTCCGCCCCCAGGTGCGCCAGCGCTGGCGGGAGCAGGCGGGCCCCGGGAGCGGAATTTGGTATGACCTGGGGCCGCATCTGCTCGACCAGGCGGTAGTGCTGTTTGGCCTGCCGGTGAGCATTACCGTGGATCTCGCTCAGCTGCGGCCCGGCGCGCAATCCACTGACTATTTCCACGCCGTGCTGGTTTATCCCCAGCGGCGGGTGGTGTTGCACGGTACGCTACTCGCCGCCGCGGAGACTGCGCGCTTTATCGTTCATGGTTCGCGGGCCAGCTATATAAAGTATGGTCTCGACCCGCAAGAGGAACGGCTTAAAAATGGCGAACGTTTGCCACAAGAGGACTGGGGATATGATATGCGCGACGGTACGCTGACCCGCGCCGAAGGTGACGAACGCCGCCAGGAGACCTGGCTGACGCTACCGGGAAATTATCCCGCTTACTATGCTGCAATCCGCGACGCGCTTAACGGGGCGGGGGAAAACCCGGTCCCGGCCAGCGAGGCGATTCAGATCATGACCCTGATTGAGCTGGGTCTCGAGTCGGCCAGGCATCGCGCCACGCTCAGCCTGGTGTGAGGCGTTGCCCGACAGCACAGCCGCCGGGCCTGTCTTCAGCCTTTAGCAACCCGCTGAATGAGCGCGGCTTTTTCCTGTTCGCTCAGAAACGCCTGGGCCAGTCCGTTGATCTGTGCCTGACGGATCTGTTCCCGGCTCAGGCCTGCCGCTGGCGCCGCCACGGTATACTCGTGAATGATATCGACCCCCTGGACCGCCGGATCGTCGGTGTTGAGGCTGGCCAGCACGCCGTGCTCAAGGAACTGCTTCAGCGGATGCTGGGCCAGGGAGGCCACGGTGCTGGTTTGCACATTCGAGGTCAGGCACGATTCGATCCCGATGCGGTGCTCGGCCAGGTAGTCCATCAGGGCCGGATCCTGTACCGCTTTCACTCCATGGCCGATGCGCTCAGCGCCCAGCTCACGGATAGCCTGCCAGATACTTTCCGGACCAGCCGCTTCGCCAGCATGGACGGTGATATGCCAGCCAGCGTCGCGTGCCTGGTTAAAGTGATTAAGGAACAGCGCGCCCGGGAAACCGAGCTCATCGCCGGCCAGATCGAGTGCGGTGATGCCCTCGCGGTGAGCGAGCAGCGCCGCCAGCTCTTCCTGACAGGCGGCTTCGCCGAAGGTACGACTCATAATGCCGATCAGGCGGGCCACGACCTGAAAATCGCGGCTCCCTTCACGTACGCCAGCGATAACTGCCTCAACCACGCCGTCGACGGGAAGCTGGTGGGTCATCGCCATATAGCGAGGAGAGAAGCGCAACTCGACATAGTGCAGGCCATTGCGCGCGGCATCTTCCACGTTTTCGTACGCCACGCGGCGACAAGCTTCCAGCGAGGCCAGGACTTTCACCCCCCAGTCGAGCTTAGCGAGAAAACTGACCAGATCCGGTTCGAGGCTGGTGACCTGGACGTGGGGACGCAGCGATTCAAGGGTGGTAGCGGGAAGGGCAATATTAAACTCGCGGCCAAGATCGAGGATGGTTTGAGCCCGGATGTTACCGTCAAGGTGGCGGTGAATGTCGGTTAATGGCAATGAAGAATCAATCATGGTCGCACTCTTTTTTTAGTTAAAGTGCACGTCATTATACAACAGATGCCTGTTGCTTTAAAACGATTGAAAAAGGCAACAGATACAGAAGCCTGCGCCAGGGCCGTCCGGCGCCGCAGAATGCGCTGCATAATTATTTACATTTATATTTTATTTGAATGTATTCATGTAACATATTAAATTCTGCTTACTTTATCGACGATGAGGCAAGGATGCGGATGTGGAGAGCGTAATCCATAACAATATTGCGGGTTTTCTGCTGATGTTATTAAGCATGTGGCCCATTCTGATTGTGGTGTTTATTGGCGTCGCGATTTCATTTTATACCGTGCTGTTACGCAAAACGGCGCTGGCCTGCCTGCTGTTCGCTGTGGCCATCGGCGCCGCAGGCTGGAGCTTTGCTTAGCCTCCCTTCTCAGGGGGTATCCAGCAGGCTCATGCTGGAGGTGGCGGCGCCATCATTCAGATTGGACGGCGAATGCCAGTCGCGACCCGCCAGCGCGCTGTCGCTCTGGCCGCTGCTGACGCCTTGCTGCGCCGAAAGCGATGAACCTTCCAGTGCTTCATCTGCCCCTGACCGATCGGGCAGGGAGCTGGTATACCCGCCATTATTCGAGTACGTATCCATGCCATTCACTTCATTAGGCACCGTGTCGGTGGTCGTGCCGTCATCGTTAATGCAAAACGAGCCGCCAATGCCGTTTGGCTGACAGTCTGCGGCAAAAGCCGGGCTGGCCAGCGTGGTCAGTAGCAATAACGATAAGCCGATTTTCTTCATTTTCATCTCCCTGCGCAGTGTGGCCCGACAGATGTTTTCTACTATAGAAGGCGCAACGTAG
Organism: Klebsiella sp. 10982; assembly: GCF_048589245.1. Classification (NCBI taxonomy): domain Bacteria; kingdom Pseudomonadati; phylum Pseudomonadota; class Gammaproteobacteria; order Enterobacterales; family Enterobacteriaceae; genus Klebsiella; species Klebsiella sp. 10982. Next base: position 81,448 of record NZ_JBMAXV010000015.1, on the reverse strand, counting down.
CGGCAGGTGACAAAACTGTTTAATTTTGTAAGGACCGAGGGATAATCTTTGGCCCGCAATCTCTACCTGTTTAAGGCACGCCGCGCAGGCCAGTGCATGTGGTAATCAATTGTTAATTCAACGTAAAGGTTAATGAAAATTTAAGGCAAGGCGGCTATGTTGGCTGCATCACATTTTCCATTAAGGATATTCCATGCGCGATAAATATTCGGGCCTGCAGATCGGCATCCACTGGCTGGTCTTTTTGCTGGTGGTGGTGGCCTATGCCGCGATGGAGCTGCGAGGTTTTTTCCCCCGTAGCGACCGGCCGCTGATTAATATGATTCATGTTTCCTGCGGGATCGCCATCTGCGTGCTGATGGTGGTGCGTTTGCTGGTGCGGCTGAAGTCGCCAGCGCCGCCGATCGTGCCGAAACCGTCGCCGATGATGACCGGCTTTGCGCATCTCGGTCATCTGGTTATCTATCTGCTGTTTATTGCCTTGCCGCTGATCGGGATGGTGATGATGTACTGGCGCGGAAATCCCTGGTACGCCTTTGGCCTGACCATGCCCTATGCGCCACAGAGCGATTTTGAGCGGGTAGATAGCCTGAAGGCGATCCATGAATGGTTAGCCAACGCCGGGTACTTTGTGATCGGCCTGCATGCCCTTGCCGCGCTGCTCCATCATTACTGGTGGAAAGATAATACCCTGCTGCGGATGATGCCCCGTAAGCGCTAAACGATGGTTACCGTTTTGCCTGACCCCGTCCCGCGACGGGGTTTTTTTTGCCTTTATGAGTAATAAAATATAGTATACCCCCCTATATGATACGGAGGCGTAATCGTGCCACATTCACCTGAAGATAAAAAACGGGCGCTCAGTCGCGTACGACGCATTCGCGGCCAGGTTGAAGCCCTCGAGCGCGCGCTGGAGTCTGGCGAACCCTGCATGACAATCCTGCAGCAGATTGCTTCGATTCGCGGGGCGGCAAATGGCCTGATGGGCGAAATGGTGGAGATCCACCTGCAGGACGAGCTGGTTAGCGGCGAGACCACCCCGGACCAGCGGGCCGCGAGAATGGCAGAGGTCGGTCATCTGCTACGATCCTATTTAAAATAACATCACGACGAGGAAGAGACAGTTATGAAATCACGCGCAGCAGTTGCCTTTGGTCCCGGCCAGCCGTTAAAAATCGTTGAGATTGACGTCGCGCCGCCGAAGAAAGGCGAAGTTCTGGTGAAAATCACCCACACCGGCGTCTGCCATACCGATGCCTTTACCCTCTCCGGCGACGATCCGGAAGGGGTCTTCCCGGCGGTGCTGGGCCATGAAGGCGGCGGCGTGGTCGTGGAAGTAGGCGAGGGCGTCACCAGCCTTAAGCCGGGGGACCACGTGATCCCGCTGTATACTGCGGAATGCGGTGAGTGCAAGTTCTGTAAGTCGGGTAAAACCAACCTCTGTCAGGCGGTGCGAGCCACCCAGGGCAAAGGGCTGATGCCGGACGGCACCACCCGTTTCTCGTACAACGGCGAACCGATCTATCACTACATGGGCACCAGCACCTTCAGTGAATACACGGTCTGCGCTGAGATCTCGCTGGCGAAAGTGAATCCGCAGGCGCCGCTGGATAAAGTGTGCCTGCTGGGCTGCGGCGTGACCACCGGTATCGGCGCGGTGCACAACACGGCGAAGGTCAAGGCCGGGGATAGCGTCGCGGTCTTTGGTCTGGGCGGCATTGGTCTGGCGGTGATCCAGGGCGCGGTGCAGGCGCAGGCCGGGCGTATTCTGGCGGTCGATACCAACCCGGATAAGTTCACCCTGGCAAAAGAGATGGGCGCAACCGACTTTATTAACCCGAACGACTACGATAAGCCGATTCAGGATGTGATTGTCGAGCTGACCGACGGGGGCGTGGATTTTAGCTTCGAGTGCATCGGCAATGTTAACGTCATGCGCGCCGCGCTGGAGTGCTGCCATAAAGGCTGGGGTGAGAGCGTCATCATCGGCGTCGCAGGGGCTGGGCAGGAGATCAAGACCCGTCCGTTCCAGCTGGTAACCGGCCGCGTGTGGCGCGGTTCCGCCTTCGGCGGCGTGAAAGGACGCAGTCAGCTCCCGGGAATGGTGGAAGACGCGATGGCGGGTAAAATTCGCCTCGACCCGTTTATTACTCATCGCCTGCCGCTGGAGCAGATTAACGAAGCCTTCGATCTGATGCATGAAGGCAAATCGATTCGTACCGTCATCCATTTTGGCGACCAGTAATCGCGTATCGTCACTCATAAAAAAGGGCCCGGATGGGCCCTTTTGCTTAGGTCGATCAGTGCTGGTCAGGGAGCGCGTAGGCGATGATGTAATCGCCGCGATCCGGTGACTGACGGGCGCCGCCGGCATTGATAATAATGTACTGCTTACCGGTTTTCGGTGAGACATAGGTCATCGGGCCGGACTGGCTGCCGACCGGCAGACGCGATTTCCAGATCTCTTTGCCGTTCGCGGTATCAAAGGCGCGCAGGTAGAAATCCTGCGTACCGGCAAAGAACAGCAGTCCGGACTGTGTCGCCAGTGAGGCGCCAAGGGTCGGCATGCCGATCGGAATGGGCATATGCATGCGGATCCCCAGCGGCCCGGTATCTTCTACGGTGCCCACTGGCACCTGCCACACCAGTTTCCCGGTTTTCAGATCCACCGCGGACATGGTGCCGAACGGCGGTTTCTGACACGGAATGCCCAGCGGCGACAGGAAACGTTCGCGCATCGCGCCAAACGGCGTGCCTTCCATCGGCACAATGCCCATCTCAATCCCGCTGGCGTCTTTCGCCACCTTCGCGCGTGGCACCATGTAGTTGGCGAGGCCCAGGCGCATATCGTTGACGAACATCAGGCTGTTGTTCGGATCCACCGAAACGCTGCCCCAGTTCATGCCGCCGAGCGAGCCCGGGAACTGCAGAGAGCGGTCTTCACCTGGTGGGGTAAAGACGCCCTGATGACGCATCTCTTTGAACTGGATACGGCACAGCAGCAGGTCGATCGGTGTCGCTCCCCACATATCGGACTCGGTCAGCGTCTGGTTGCCGATCATCGGCATCCCTACAGAGTAAGGCTGCGTCGGTGAGTAGCGTTCACCCTTGACGTTGCCCGCCGGTACCGGACGCTCTTCCACTTTCGCCACTGGCTCGCCGGTCTCGCGGTTGAGCATAAAGATCATGCCCTGCTTGCTGGTCTGCACCAGCACCGGCGTGGTGCCGCCCTTGCCGTCAGGCAGGTCGTACAGCAGCGGCTGGGAAGGCAGGTCAAAATCCCACAGGTCGTGGTGAGTGGTCTGGAAGTGCCAGCGCACCTGGCCGGTGGTGGCATCTACGGCAACGATAGACGAGCTATATTTATCGTCCAGTGCGGTACGTTCGCCACCGAAGAAATCGGGTGTGGCGTTGCCGGTTGGCAGATAGATCAGGTTCAGCTTCGCGTCGTAGGACATCGCCGACCAGACGTTTGGCGTGCCGCGCGTATAGGTCTGGCCTTCCGGCGGTACGCCGGTCAGCGCTGGATTGCCCGGATCCCACGCCCAGGCCAGTTTGCCAGTGTGGACGTCAAACGCGCGGACCACCCCAGGCGGTTCGCCGGTCGAGTAGTTATCCGCGACGCGGCCACCCACCACCACCACATTGCCTGCCACCAGCGGGGTAGAGGTCTGCTGATAGTAGCCTGCTTTGACTTCTCCCATCCCGACGCTGAGGTCGACAATACCGCGATCGCCGAAGCTCTCACACAGTTTCCCGGTGTCGGCATCAATGGCGATCAGGCGGGCGTCGATGGTCGGCAGGAACAGACGACGGGAACAGGCGGCAGGCTGCGTGCCTGACGCTGGCGTAGATTGCGCCTGGCTATCTTCGTAATAGCCTAAGCCGCGGCAGCGCTGCCAGTTTGGCGAAGAGGATTTGGAGTCATAGCGCCATTTCTCTTTCCCGCTGTCCACATCCAGCGCCAGCACTTTGCTGTAAGGGGTACAGACGTACAGCGTATCGCCAATCTGCAGCGGCGTATTTTGATCCTCCGCGCCGGAGCCATTGCTCTGCGGGATATCGCCAGTATGCGCCACCCAGGCCACCTGCAGCTGGTTGACGTTTTGTTTGTTGATCTGATCCAGCGCGGCGAAACGGTCGCCGTGGGTGGTGTTACCCCAGTGCGCCCAGTTTTTCTGCTGTTCGCCCGGCGCGACAGGCTTCACCGGTACCGCTTCGCTGGCGCTGACCAGCGGTTCGGGTTTGAACATCCAGCCAAAGCTCACCGCCAGCGCCACGGCAAAAATGGCGGCGATGGTAAAAGCCGGGCCTTTTTTCGCCGGCGGGCTGGCGAGGAAAGGCCAGACCAGGGCGGCGAGAAAAGCCAGCACGCCCAGGGCGAAGAGGCGCGAGAAGAGCGGCCAGAAGTTCCAGCCAGCGTCGCTAATCGCCCACATCACCGAGGCGATAAACGCCACGGCGTACAATACAATGCCGCCGCGGCGGTGACGGAAAATCAGCACTGCGGCGATGACCATCACCAAGCCCATCAGTGCGAAGTACAGCGTGCCGCCGACGGTAGCCAGTTTTACCCCAAGAATACCGATAGCCAGACCGATGATGAGCATCAGTCCGGCGAGAAGCCACTGCAGGATCCGGGGGAATCCGCGCGGCGCGTTGCCAGTTGCCATGTAATCTCCTTAACCACACCCACCACCTCAGAGCGAACCAAATGAAACACATTCTAATTATTTCATTTATGAATGAAGTGGTTTGAACCTTCGTAAATACGTCTTTATTGCCAAATCTGATTTCGAGTGAACCATTTGGTGAAATCACGATATGATAGATCTGTTAAAGAAATTTGCGCAATTGTTAATAAATAATTTCGCACTAAATGATTATTTTGCTGAATGTGTTCAAGGCGCGCGGACGGGGGAGAGGCAGAAAGGTGAGTCCCCGACCAGCGCAGGCCGGGGAGAAAGAGGATCAGGCAGGCATGGATTTGCGGATGGCGCTAAGCAGCGTTTGTGTCCCCGGGGTCAGTGTCGCATCGACGCGGGTCAGAATGCCGATGGGCTCCCCGGCGCCCTGGGTGGCGATCGGCAGGGCGGTCAGCACGCCACGACGAAGATCGTCTTTCACCGCCCCGGAAGGCACGAACCACACATAGTCGAAATCGACCGTCAGCTGCCGCGACAGGGAGGCCGAGAGGGTCTCAATGCAGCCGGCGGGCATTTTACAGCCCTGACTCTGCAGGAGTGCCTCAGCATTTTGCCGCGGTACAGTGCCCTTCGGTGAGACCACCACTGGCCAGTCCATGACCCGGCTAAGGGTCACCGTCTCCTGAAGCAGGGGGTGTCCCGGACGAACCACCAGCTTCAGGGATTCAAGGAACAGCAGCTCGTAATGCAGCCCGCTCATCAATTCAGGATCGGACATGCGTCCAATGCCGATATCAATCTCCCCGGATTTTAACCCGGCAAGCAGCATAGTGTTGTTCATGGTGGCGACCTGCAGCGTGATATCTTTTTGCTGCTTATGGAACTGGCCGATCACCGTAGGCAGGATCCCCAGCGCGGCGGTGGGCAGCGCGCCGATGCGCACGACGTCGTTATTCATACCCTCTTTGCGGTTCAGCGCCTGGCCGGCGGAGTTAAGGGCATCAAGCACCTTAACGGCATGCGTCAGAAACTGTTCACCGACCAGGGTCAGCTGTGCTCCCAGACGGCCTCGCTCAAACAGCCGGGTACCGGTCAACTGTTCTAGCTCGTTAAGCGTTTTCGAGAGTGCTGGCTGGCTCAGATTTAATGTTTCAGCCGCGCGCCCCAGCGTTCCCTGTTGAGCGACGGCCACGAAGGTGTGTAGATGGCGCAAGCGAATGCGCTGACTGAAGAGACCATTTTTTTCCATAGTAAGATGATGTTAAAAACACAGCGGTGAAAGAGACAAGCGGCCTTGTTTAAATTTGATAACCAGATAGCAAAATATTATTAACATTTGACCTGGTTATATTACAAGATCTTTCCCGGTGATTTAAAAACGCCTTCGCCCCACAGAGACGGGGCGAAGGGGGGTCAGCGCGACGCTAAATATCGAAAAAGACGGTTTCGTTTTCGCCCTGCAGATAAATGTCGAAGCGATAGACCACTTCTGCACCGCGAACTTCACGCTCGGCGATCAACGTTTTGCGTCTCACCTCCCACTCGATGAGATTGAGCACCGGGTCGCTGGCATTGGCCTCGTGTTCATCGGCAAAATACATCCGCGTGTTCAGGCCGATGTTGATCCCCCGCGCGACGACCCACAGGTTGACGTGCGGCGCCATCAGGCGGCCGTCGCGGCCAACCACCGGGCCAGGCTTAATGGTTTCAAAACGCCAGACGCCGGAGGTGAAATCAGAACAGGTACGTCCCCAGCCGCGGAAGGCCGGGTCGACGGCTTTCTGCTGCTGACGGTCGTCAGGATGGTTATAGCGACCCGCGGCGTTGGCCTGCCAGATCTCCAGCAGCACGTCGCGGACCGGCGTTCCGGAACCGTCGATAACCCGGCCTTCAATGGTAATTCGCTCCCCGGCTGTATCGGCGGTGGTGAGGACCGGACCAAAGTTTTTCTCAAAAATATGAAAACCCGCGGCGTCCGGCGCCAGACCGATATGAACATAAGGTCCCGCCGTCTGCGAGGCGGTTTCAGGCAGATACTCTTTCATCGGGCGGCCCCCTGAGTGCGATTTTCAAACAGCGTGGCGCGATGGCCGCGCAGAACAAGGTCGAAGCGGTAGGCCAGACAATCCAGCGGCACGGCAGCGTGCATATCCAGCTCGGCGATCAGCGTGCGCACGGCGTCGTCATTATTAATGGTTCGGACGATCGGGCACTGTTTAATCAGCGGATCGCCTTCGAAGTACATCTGGGTGATCAGGCGCTGCGCCCAGGCGTCGCCTGAGAGCGAGAAATGAATATGCGCCGGACGCCAGTCGCTGGCCTGGTTGCGCCAGGGATAAGGGCCGGGCTTGATGGTGCGAAAACAGTAATAGCCGTTGTCATCGGTGAGCACCCGGCCACAGCCGCCGAAGTTTGGGTCAATCGGGGCCAGATACTGATCTTTTTTATGTCGGTAACGGCCGCCGGCATTGGCCTGCCAGACTTCCACCAGGGTATTTTTCATCGGCCGGCCAAAGCCGTCGCGGACATAGCCGTGGACGATGATTCGCTCGCCAATCGGCAGGCCTTCTTTGGCGTAGTTGAGGATAAGATCGTTATCCAGAGGGCCCAGATCGTCGTGGCTGAAAACCGGCCCGGTGATCTCTGACAATGAATTCTGCAGGGAGATCAGGGCGTTTTTCGGGGAGCGCAGGACGCTGGTTTTATAGCCCGGCGCGTAAGCGGGCGGGTGACTACTGTAGTCGCGATGGATAACCTCGCGTGGTGACCATTTGTCGTTCATCGGGTACTCCGTATAGACGGTAGAGGGGCATGTTGTTGTAATGTCGCCAGAATCAGTGTGTGTAAATGCATTGTTAATTTAAAGTGAAATTACAGGGTGTTTTTCATAACTGTGGGTTATGCCCCGCGCCGCGTCACTGGAGTGAAGCAGGTTATCGCCATCACAGTTTGTAAATTCTTCCCCCCGCCGGGAGGCAGCTTTCCTACACTCCAGGAAGTATTCACTGGAGGTAACACATCATGGCGAACACCATCACGGCTGATGAGATTCGGGAGCACTTTTCGCAGGCCATGTCGGCCATGTACCAGCAGGAAGTTCCGCAGTACGGGGCGCTGCTGGAGCTGGTGGCTGACGTCAACCTGGCGGTACTGGAAAATAATCCACAGCTGCATGAACAACTGGCCAATGCCGACGAGCTGGCGCGCCTGAACGTGGAGCGCCACGGCGCGATCCGCGTGGGCACGGCGGAGGAACTGGCGACGCTGCGTCGCATGTTTGCCATCATGGGGATGTATCCCGTGAGTTATTACGATCTTTCGCAGGCGGGGGTGCCGGTGCACTCCACGGCGTTTCGTCCTATCGACGATGCCGCGCTGTCGCGCAATCCGTTTCGGGTTTTCACCTCGCTGCTGCGCCTGGAGCTGATTGAAAATCGTGCTCTGCGCGAGCGGGCCACGGCGATCCTCGCCCGGCGCAACATCTTCACTCCCCGCTGTCTGGCGCTGATTGCGCAGTATGAAGCTGAGGGCGAATTCACCTCTGCCGACGCGCGCGAGTTTGTGCAGGAGGCGCTGGAGACCTTTCGCTGGCACCGGCATGCCACCGTCGATGAGGAAACGTACCACGCTCTGCATCGCGAGCACCGCCTGATAGCCGATGTGGTCTGCTTTCCGGGATGCCATATCAACCACCTGACGCCGCGGACGCTGGATATTGACCGCGCCCAGGCCCTGATGCCAGAGTGCGGCATTGAGCCCAAAGCGCTGATTGAAGGGCCACCGCGCCGGGAGGTTCCGATCCTCCTGCGGCAGACCAGCTTTAAGGCGCTTGAGGAGCCGGTAATGTTCGCCGGCGAACATAAAGGTACCCACAGCGCTCGCTTTGGCGAAATTGAGCAGCGCGGCGTGGCGCTGACGCCAAAAGGACGCGCGCTGTATGACCGACTGCTGCAGGCGGCAGGGACCGGCAAAGACAATCTCAGCCACCAGCTGCATCTGCAGGAGGTGTTTCGTGAATTTCCCGACAGTGAATTTCTGCTGCGTCAGCAGGGGCTGGCCTGGTTTCGTTACCGCCTGACCCCCGCCGGTGAGGCGCATCGCCAGGCATTTCGCCCGGGGGACGATCCGCAGCCGCTGATTGAGCGCGGGTGGGTGGTCGCCCAGCCGATTATTTATGAAGACTTTTTACCGGTCAGCGCGGCGGGTATTTTTCAGTCTAATCTGGGCAATGAAATTCAGGCGCGCAGCCACGGGAATGCCAGTCGCGAGGTCTTTGAGGCGGCGCTGGGCTGCCCGGTGCAGGATGAGTTTGAACTGTACCGGCAGGCGGAGGAGCGCAGCAAACGACGTTGCGGTCTGCTGTAAAATCAGTACCCTGCTGGCATCAGCCTTACAGGGAGCAGGTTATGCAACATCCGTCGAAACCGTTGGCGAAAACCCGGCAGGGAAGTCTGGCCGGGTGCGAAGAGCAGGGGATTTATATCTGGCGCGGTATTCCGTACGCTGCGCCGCCCGTCGGCCCGCTGCGCTGGCGTGCGCCACAGCCCCCTGCGCGCTGGCAGGGCGTCCGCCAGGCCGACGCCTTTTCCGCCGCCAGCTGGCAGGACATTGACTACTGCCGTGAACTCGGCGGCGGCGATCCCGGCCGTTTCAGTGAAGACTGCTTATATCTCAACGTCTGGGCCCCCGCCAGCGCCGCGCAGCCGCTGCCGGTGATGGTCTGGCTGCACGGCGGCGGGTTTACCATCGGCGCCGGCAGCCTGCCGCCTTACGATGGCAAAGCGCTTGCCAGCCGTGACGTGGTGGTGGTGACGGTCAACTATCGTCTGGGACATCTCGGCTTTTTTGCTCATCCGGCGCTGGAGGAAGAGGCAGGCGAACGCCTGTACAATTTCGCGCTACTCGACCAGATTGCCGCCCTACAGTGGGTCCAGGAGAATATCCACGCCTTCGGCGGGGATGCCGCTAATGTCACGCTGTTTGGCGAATCCGCCGGGGCGCGCAGCGTACTGTCGCTGATGGCTTCGCCCAAAGCCAAAGGATTGTTCCATAAGGCGATTATCCAGAGCGGGTATACGTTACCCGACCTGCCGCGGGAGAGGGCGCTGGAGAAAGGCCGCCTGCTGGCGGAACATTTCGCCTTGCCTAATGCCAGCGCAGACCAGCTGCGCGCGATCCCGGCGGAGGCGTTCTGGTCGCTCACCGCGCCGCTCAATACGGGCCCGGCCCCCATTGCCGGGGACATAGTCCTCCCGCAGCCGATGCTGGAGACTTTTTTCGCCGGGCGCCAGCACCCGATGCCGGTGATGATCGGCTCCAACAGCGATGAAGCCAGCGTGATGGCGGTGTTTGGCGTCGATATCGCCGGGCAGATCCAGAAGCTGCGCCGCGAGCGCCGTCTGGGATTGGGGCTTATCAAACTCCTCTATCCCGGCGTGAAGGGTGATGAAGCGCTGGGACGGGAAGTCTGCCGGGATATGGCGTTTACTACTCTCGGCTATGTGGTGATGCAGGCCCAGCAGCGCGTCGGCCAGCCGTGCTGGCGTTACTGGTTTGATTATGTCGCGCAAGCGGAGCATGACACCTATCCACACGGCGCCTGGCATGGCAACGAAGTGCCCTATGTGTTTGATAACCTGCAGCTGACAGAACCCGTCCGGCAGTACGCCAGCGCAGCGGATCTGGCCTTTGCCGCCCAGGTCGCTGACTACTGGGTCCAGTTTGCCCGCGTCGCCAGCGGCGAACAGGCGCTTGCCGGCGCGGTGCGCTGGCCGGCCTGCCTGCGCGGACGGGACCGTCTGTTGCGCATTGGGTTGCATAAACGTGCCGGGTTTAAAGTGGAGAATCGCTTTATGCGCGCGCGGCTGGCGCTGTTTCGTCGGGTGATGAAGCACCATGTGACGCTGGACTAAATGTCGCCATGGCGAAGGGAGTGACCGCCGCCACCGGATGGTGACGGCGTCATGTCACATGACCACTACCGGCTTGATCACCTTGCCGGAAGCTGAATCGGCAAACGCCTGGTTGATCTCGGCCAGCGGATAGCGCTGGATGAGCTTATCAACCGGGAATTTGCCCTGCTTATAAAGCTGAACCAGCAGTGGAATGAACAGGGCCGGAACGGCATCGCCTTCAATCACCCCGACCAGCGATTTGCCTTCCGCCATCAGGTCGTTCTGCACGTTAAAGGTGATATCGCCGGTAAAGCCCACTATCGCCACCGTGCCTAACGGTTTTACCGCGTGCACGGCCTGCAGCACGATAGCCGACACGCCGGTGGTTTCCACCGCGTAGTGCGCCCCTTTACCGGTGATCGCTTTGATGCGGGCAACGGCATCTTGTGCTGTGCCGTTGATCTGATGCGTGGCGCCCAGTTCAGCGGCCAGGGCGAGGCGATTGTCATGGATATCCACCGCGATAATCTGCGAGCAGCCGGTTAATTTCGCCGCCATGATCGCGCTGAGCCCCACCGCGCCGCAGCCAAACACCACCAGTGATTCCCCCACGACCGGTTTCAGGCGGTTAAGCACCGTCCCGCTGCCGGTCTGGATGCCGCAGCCCAGCGGGCCGAGTAGCGTAAGATCAACCTCCGGGTCGACCACGATGGCATTGGTTGCGCGGGTGACCACATACTGGCTGAACGATGACTGGCCAAAAAACAGGGACAGATCCTGGTCTCCCAGGCGATAAGGGGTGGTGCCATCCTCACGGCGACCGCCAAAGTTAAGTGGATTAAACTCTTCGCAGGCGGAAGGATGGTTGCTTAAACAGTTTTCGCAATGGTGACAGGCGGCGTAGCTGAGCACCACATGATCGCCTGCCTTAATTCCGGTGACCGCTTCTCCGACGCTGGCTACCACCCCGGCTCCTTCATGACCGAGGATCGCCGGCATGGGCACCACCCCGGGGTTGTCGCGCATCACCGCGTCGGTGTGACACACGCCGGTGGCGGCGATTTTGACCAATATCTCATCCTTGCCCGGCCGGGCGACCTCGATGTCTTTAATGACGAAAGGCTGCTGATAGCCCAGCGTGACGGCTGCTTTTACTTGCATAGCATGACTCCTGAATGAATTCCCTGGAGAGCGTGAAGGGATAGCCCGGACGGCGCTCCCGTGTTGGCCGCTAACATAAAGATATTGCGCGGTTATCCATCAAAACTTAGCACCAGGCGTGGCGGAAATTTACGCGAATCGTGCCTAAAAATAGCGCATGGTGGGGAGGTATAAATGTAATAAATATTCAGCGACAGAGAATAGCTATCCGGTCAATAATTCAGCGCGGCAAGCCGCAGGGGGCGAGTCTGCAGCTCGTGCAGACTCGCTGGCAAAAGTAAAAATACAGGCAGTTCCGCTGGACAGGGCTTTTTTACCCTTTTTTCTGCGGCCAACAATTGGATTATTAATCGTTTTTGTCTAGAGTGGGCGGAATTTATCACGCAACGTGATGTGGCGTTGCGTATCAATTCACCCGTGTAGAAGGACGCTTTCTCAGGCATGAACCGCAGACGTTTTCTTAAATCTTCCATGGCTGTTGCCGCCGTATGCGGAACGTCAGGAGTCGCTTCCTTATTCAGCCAGGCCGCTTTTGCCGGGGACGCGGGCATTGCCGACGGGCAAACGCGTCGTTTCGATTACACCGTGCTGCAGGCCATGGCCCACGACCTGGCGCGTCAACCGTGGGGCGGCGCCCCGCGCGATCTGCCACCGACGCTGGCCAACCTCACTCCGCAGGCCTACAACAGCATCCAGTACGACGCCAACCACTCGCTGTGGAACAACATTGAAGAACGCAAACTGGACATCCAGTTTTTCCACGTCGGGATGGGGTTCCGTCGCCGCGTGCGGATGTTCTCTTTAGACGCTAATACCCAACAGGCGCGCGAAATCCACTTCCGCCCGGAGCTGTTTAAGTACAACGACGCTGGCGTTGACACCCGCCAGCTGGAGGGCCAGTCAGACCTCGGCTTCGCCGGGTTCCGGGTGTTTAAAGCGCCCGAACTGGCACGCCGTGATATCGTGGCGTTCCTCGGCGCCAGCTACTTCCGCGCCGTAGACAGCACCTATCAATATGGCCTGTCGGCCCGTGGTCTGGCAGTAGATACCTTTACCGATACCCCGGAAGAGTTCCCCGACTTCACCTCCTTCTGGTTCGAAACGGTCAAAGGGGATGCCACGGTGTTTACCGTTTACGCGCTGCTGGACAGCCCGAGCATCACCGGTGCCTATAAATTCACTATCCACTGCCAGGATACGCAGGTCATTATGGACGTAGAGAACCACCTCTACGCCCGCAAGGACATCAAACAGCTGGGTATCGCCCCGATGACCAGTATGTTCAGCTGCGGCAACAACGAGCGCCGGATGTGCGATACCATTCACCCGCAGATCCACGACTCCGATCGGCTGTCGATGTGGCTGGGCAACGGCGAGTGGGTTTGTCGACCGCTGAATAACCCGCAGAAGCTACAGTTCAATGCTTTCCAGGACAAGAACCCGCGCGGCTTCGGTCTGCTGCAGCTGGACCGCGATTTTTCCCACTATCAGGACGTGATGGGCTGGTATAACAAGCGTCCCAGCCTGTGGGTTGAGCCGCGTAATCAGTGGGGCAAAGGGGCGGTCAGTCTGATGGAGATCCCGACCACCGGCGAGACACTGGATAACATCGTCTGCTTCTGGCAACCAGAAAAGACGGTGAAAGCCGGCGACGAGCTGGACTTCCGCTATCGCCTATACTGGAGCGCGCAACCGCCGGTGAGCACGCCGCTGGCGCGCGTTCTCGCCACCCGCACCGGGATGGGGGGCTTCCCTGAGGGATGGGCGCCGGGTGAACATTACCCGGATAAGTGGGCGCGTCGCTTCGCCATCGACTTTGTCGGCGGCGATCTCAAGGCCGCCGCGCCGCGCGGTATTGAACCGGTGATCACCCTTTCCAGTGGGGAAGCGAAGCAGATAGAGATCCTCTACGTCGAGCCGTTCGATGGCTATCGTATCCTCTTTGACTGGTATCCGACCTCGAATTCGACCGACCCGGTGGAGATGCGTCTGTTCCTGCGCTGTCAGGGGGCCGCTATCAGCGAAACCTGGCTTTATCAGTATTTCCCGCCGGCAGCGGATAAACGTAACTACGTTGACGACCGGATCATGAAATAACCCATGACAGCTGACCCCCGCAGGCAACCCCTGCGGGCCAGAAGAGAGCGCCATGACCACATCTATCCCAACAGCACCTGAGTCGATCCCGGTGACCGAGGCGCTGAAGCTTATCGCCATTGATGAGCAGTATATTAGCGAGTTACACCAGCTGGTGGTGAAAAACCAGCGCTGGCTAACGCAGTCGCTTAGCTGGCCCGCCGAGGTGCGCAGTGAAGAGGAAACCCGCCGCCACGTGCAGGGTAACGTGATGCTGCATCAGCGGGACTACGCCAAAATGTTTTTGCTGTTTCTCGACCATCGTCTCGTTGGCGTCCTGGCGTTCAACCAGATCGAACCGCAGAATAAAACGGCCTATATCGGTTACTGGATCGATGAAGAGCACCAGGGGCAGGGGCTGCTTTCCCGCGCCCTGCAGGCCTTTATCCACCATTACGCCCGCAGCGGGCTGGTGCGCCGGTTTGTGATCAAATGCCGGGTGGCCAATACCCGCAGCAACCAGGTGGCATTGCGCAATGGGTTTGTCCTTGAAGGCTGTCTGAGGCAGGCTGAATATCTGAACGGCAGCTATGACGATCAGAATATCTACGCGCGCATTATTGACCGCGATGAGGCGTTACAGCGCGCCTAACAGCGGTGTTCGGGTGATCTGCTCCTGCGCGACCAGCGTCTTCGGGCCGCGCAGATGAATGGCTTCGCCTTCACGTGCGACGATCTGCACATCGTCGCTTATCGTCACCTGATGCTCAACGATCACATCGCCGACGATGATTGTCCGGCCCTGGATCAGCACCTCATCATCCAGCAGAATTGGCCCGCCGCGCAGTTGCGCCTCGCCGCCGACCATTGCCCGATGCTTCAGCAGGCAGTTGCCCTCAATCACCGCATTCTCCGCCACCTGTGAACTGTAGCGCACCGTGGGAATGGCATCTTCTCCGCGACCGGCGATCAGACGGGCATGGCCGTATATCCGGGCGTTATCGCAGACCCAGACGTCGTTTTCTTCATTCCCCTCAAGTCTTGCCTGGTCGAACACCTCTGCCCGATGTTCGACAAAGGCGTGCTCAACGAAGGCGTCTCCATAGATTTGAGCCTGATGAAGAATACGTGAGGCACTGACGGTGGCTCGCTGATAAATCTGCAGTATTTTGTCGCGATCGGCGGTGAGTCCGCGGGCGGCAATCACCTGGCAGTGGGGCAGGAGCCGCGCCTCGTCGGCGAGGCGACAATAACCGCGCACCTGACTATGATAAACCGTGACGTTGTCACTTATATCTGCCTCGTGGCTGATGTGCGAGGCCTCGATACAGGCCTGTCCCCGGATGGTGGCCCCATGACTGACCACGCAGGGGCCGGTGAGCCGGGCATCGTCGCGGATACTTGCCCCGGCGAAAACCACGCTGTTGGCATCGTAGATCCAGCACAGACCCTGTTGGCTGAGAGCGCTTTCCGTATCCACCCAGCCGCCTTCACTGCCTGCTTTCACGTCAGCGAAATCAATTAGCGCCACGATCTGGCGCAGGGTGACGCTTTGTTTGCCATGCTCTTCCTGATAACAATACTGCCGGGTCTGTCCGCTGAGACGGTATTTACGCATGGCCGATCCTCATTACTTTTGGTTAACATAAACATAGCAAAGATCGCCGTAGCGTGCGGGATAAGGTTCCTTTAAAATGCAACTTCAAATTAAATTGATATCATCAACAAAATGAAGAATAAGCAAAGGCCCAGGCAGGTGCTGAACCTGCCGGCAGGCTATTTTGGCATGGTGCTCGGCACCATCGGCATGGGCTTCGCCTGGCGCTATGCCAGCACCCTCTGGCCGGTCAGCCGCAGCATCGGCGAAAGTCTGGTGACGCTGGCGATAGCGATGTGGGCGCTGCTCAGCATCGCGTTTCTCTGCCGGGCGATTCGCTTTCCGGCGAGCGTGCTGGAGGAGATGCGTCATCCGGTCAGCAGCAGCTTTGTCAGCCTGTTTCCGGCCACCACGCTGCTGGTGGCGATCGGGCTGGTGCCGTGGTGCCGGCCGCTGGCGCTGGGGCTGTTTGTGCCGGGCGTGGCGCTGCAGCTTACCTATGCCGCCTGGCAAAGCGCCGGACTGTGGCGGGGGACGCATCCTCACGAGGCCACTACGCCGGGGTTGTATCTGCCGACGGTAGCCAACAATTTCATCAGCGCGATGGCCTGTGGTGCGCTGGGGTTTACCGATGCCGGACTGGTGTTCCTCGGCGCCGGGGTCTTCTCCTGGCTGAGCCTCGAGCCGGCAATCCTCCAGCGTCTGCGCAGCGCGGGTGAACTGCCCCCGCCGTTACGCACCTCGTTGGGGATCCAGCTGGCGCCTGCGCTGGTGGCCTGCAGCGCCTGGCTTAGCGTCAACGGCGGCGAGGCCGATACCTTCGCTAAGCTGCTGTTTGGTTACGGTCTGCTGCAGCTGCTGTTCATGCTGCGCCTGATGCCCTGGTACCTTCGCCAGCCGTTCAATGCTTCCTTCTGGAGCTTCTCGTTCGGTATTTCCGCCCTGGCCACCACCGGCCTGCATCTTGGCCGCGCAAAGGCGGACGGCTTTTTTCATTATCTGACGATGCCGCTGTTTATTTTTAGCAATCTGGTTGTCGGCCTGCTGTTGTTACGCACAGTGTTGCTGTTGGTCAGCGGGAAACTGTTGGTAAAGGTCGACCAGGAAACACTCCTGAATAAGAAGGAAGGATCATGACAATACGTGACGCGGATTATTTTACTGAAAAATATAGCCTGACCCGCACCCATTCCGAGGTACTGCACGCCGCGACGGTGGTGCCGCCGGGGCGGGCGCTGGATCTGGGCTGCGGCAACGGTCGCAATAGCCTTTATCTGGCGGCGAACGGCTTCACAGTGACAGCCTGGGATAAAAATCCGATGAGCATCAATAATCTGGAGAGCATTCGCGCCGCCGAGGGGCTGGAAAATCTGCATACGGCGGTGAAAGACCTCAACAGTCTGAGCTTTGACGGCGAGTATGACCTGATCCTCTCCACCGTGGTGATGATGTTCCTGGAGCCTGCTACCATCCCGGGACTGATCGCCAATATGCAACGCTGCACCGCCGCCGGCGGTTATAACCTGATTGTGGCGGCGATGGACACCGAAGACTATCCCTGCACCGTCGGCTTCCCGTTTGCTTTTAAACCTAACGAGCTGCGCGACTACTACCGTGGTTGGGAGCGGGTGAAATACAATGAAGACGTCGGAGAACTGCATCGGACCGACGCCAGCGGCAACCGTATTAAACTGCGCTTCGCTACGCTCCTGGCGCGCAAACCAGCCTAATCAATCTTGTCGGCGCAGGAAATACATGCGGTGCCTGCGCCGCTTATTTCGCCATAAAACACGACTCCGCTGAGTAAAAAATCAGCCAGTAAAGAGCGATATAATGCAGGTCGTTTCTTTTTTTAAGTGATTATTTAATAACGTAATGTTCAGACCATCAATATTTATAAATCTTGCTTGACGAAGCCCTTTTTTTGTCACAAAACTAGTAGGTCCTATTTGCTATAACGTCTGCCGAAAAAAACTGCATTTACAGGGATCTCTCTATGCGTACTCGCGTTTTACTGAAAGTCGCCGCTCTGGCGGGGATGTTAGCGTTGACTGGCTGTGCGTCGAAACTGGCGCAACCGAATCAATATTCGGGCTTCTTAAAAGATTATTCCAACCTGAAAGAAACCACTACCGCTTCCGGCAAGTCGGAGCTGCGTTGGATCGATCCAAATTACAATCCGGCTAACTACGACAACGTTGTTTACCATCCGGTGACCTACTATCCGGTACCGAAGCCGACCACCCAGGTAGGGGAGAAGGCGCTGCAGGATATTCTTAATTACACCAACAAAGAGCTGAAACAGGCTATTTCCGAGCGTAAACCGCTGGCCACCACGGCTGGCAAGCGCAGCCTCATTTTCCGCGGGGCGATCACCGGGGTGGACTCCAGCAAAGAAGGGCTGCAGTTCTATGAAGTGATCCCGGTGGCTATGATCGTTGCTGGTACTCAGGCTGCGACCGGCCATCGTACCATGGACACCGACCTCTATTTTGAAGCCGAACTGATCGACGCCAGCACTAACAAGCCGGTGATCAAGGTTGTTCGTAAAGGGGAAGGAAAGACCCTGGCCAATGAAAACACGCCGCTGACCGTCGAAACCATGAAGCAGGTTATCGATGATATGGCGGTCGACGCCGTGAAATTCGACCCTTCTCAGCATTAATTATCACAGCGCCGTCTGATGACGGCGCTGTTCTTCTGCCCGCCGCTTCAGGCCAGCTTCCGTCGTAGCAATAGCTGTTCCGGTCTGGCAAACATCACCAGGTTACCCAGCAGGATCAGCGCCAGTCCGATCACGGCATTGCTGTGCCAGACGTATCCCTCGTAGACAGTGGAAATAGACAGTGCGACCAGTGGAAACAGCAGCGTGCTATAGGCGGCTTTACTGGCGCCAATGCGCCCCACCAGAGTGAAATAGGCCCCGAAGGCGATCACCGAGCCGAACAGCGCCAGATAAAGCAGGGCGCCAAGGTAGCTGACGGTCCATTGCGGCATAAAGTTATCGCCGCGCAGCAGAGCGATCGCCCCCATCACCAGCGTGCCGTACAGCATTGCCCAGCTGTTGGTGGTCAGGGTTTCCAGGCCGCGGCGCTGGTGGCGAATACTGAACATATTGCCCAGCGAAAAGCCGTAGGTGCCCAGCGCGCTCAGGCCGATCCCCCACAGCAGCGAGGCGTTCAGCCCGTTAGCCAGCAGGTCATCCCAGAAAAGGGTGACGATACCGGCCAGACCCAGCGCGGCGGCGGCCCAGAAGCGCCCCGGCGGCTGCTGGCGGAAAAAGAGAAAGCTGTTGATGGCGTTAAACAACACCGCCATCGAAAAGATCACCGATTCCAGCCCGGTGTTAATCCAGGCGGCGGCGGTATAAAAGCACCAGAAATTAAAGCAGAAGACGCAGCAGCCCTGCAGCAGGCAGCAGAGATGGTCTTTGGCGCGCAGCGGCCGCAGGCGTCGTGTGACGAGCAGAATCGTCAGCATTGTCACGCTGGCAACAGCGAAACGCCAGAAAATCGATACCGGCGCAGCCACCGGTCCCTGCTGTAAAAAAATCGCAATCCACGTTGTACCCCAGATGACGACAACGAGTGCATAGAGTAATGCGTTCACCCTGGTTCTCCTTAGCCTTGTTGAAGGAAGCAGTATGCTGCCTGTCGCCATCCGCGGCTTTCACCAGTTTGTTGTCGGCTTGCAAATTCTTGCGCTTATTTGTCATAAAGGTATGCGGAAGACTGGAAACCGCGCCACAGTCTCCCTAGACTAGGTTTTTTACAGATAAATGCGTGAAGGCGATGAGTTACGGGACGTTTGAAACATTACGGCGACAGAACGCGGTGCTGAAGGGAACCGTGGAGCTGAATTCCGGTATTCAACTGGCCGCCTGGTATAACCATTGTGATACCATAACGGTCCGCAGCGATCATCATACGTTGAGTCTGTACGTGGCCGATGGCTACGAAAGCTATCAAAAAACCCCGCACGGCTGGAAAAATGGCGGCGGCCCGGACCGTTTTTGTCTGATGCCGAAAGGCGATGAGAGCGTCTGGGATATCCGCGGCGATCTGTCGTTTGTGCATCTCTACTGTACCGATGAGCACCTGCGTCGCGTCGGCGAGGAAGTGTGGGACCGCAGCCCGGCGACCTTCACCCTGCAGGAAAAGACCTTCGCCAGCGATGATAAAATCACCGCGGTATATCGTCAGTTTTTGCTGGCTAACGACTGGCGTCAGCCGGCGAACCAGCTGATCCTCAGCGCCGCCAGCAGCTTACTGCTTACCCATTTGATTCAGCGCTATTCCACCGTACAGTGGCGTCTGCCGTCGGTCACCGGGGGGCTGGCGCCGGGCGTAAAGCGTCACGTGCTGGCCTGGATCGACGCCCATCTCGATCAGCCGTTGACCCTGGCCGACCTGGCGCAGCAGGCGGGACTGAGTGAGTTTCATTTTGCGCGAATGTTCCGTCAGTCGCTGAATATGGCCCCGCATCAGTACGTGATGCAGCAGCGAATGGCGAAGGCGCAACACCTGATCTGCCATAGCACGCTGCCGTTAACCGAGATTGCGTTCGCGTGCGGGTTCAGCTCCGCCAGCCATTTCAGCCACCGGGTCAAAGCCGCCACCGGCCTGACGCCCTCCCAGCTACGAGCGGCGCAGCGCGGATAACACGCCGTAGCTCACCCCTCCCAGCACCACGCCCCAGAAGGCCGAGCCAATTCCCGCCAGCGACACGCCGCTGGCGGTTACCAGAAAGGTCAGCACCGCCGCGTCGCGTTCACTGGCCTGATGCACCGCCTGAAACAGGCTGCCGCCGATGGTGCCGAGCAGCGCCAGTCCCGCCAGCATCTGGATCCACGCCGTCGGCAGGGCTGACATCAGGGCAGTGATCGACCCGCCGAAAAGCCCGGCCAGCAGATAAAAAACGCCCGCCGCCATTGCCGCCAGCCAGCGCTGGTTTGGATCCGGGTGCGCTTCCGGGCTCTGGCAAATGGCGGCAGTGATGGCCGCGATACAGATGGAATAGACCCCGAAAGGGGCCAGCAATAATGCCAGCCCGCCGCAGGCGACGATCAGCGTCGACACCGGCACGGTGTAGCCCGCTGCCTGCAGGGTGGCGAACCCGGGAGCGTTCTGTGAGGCCATGGTGACGAGGAAAAACGGTAGGCCGACGCTGAGCAGCAGCGATGGCGTAAACTGCGGGGCGATCCATTCCGGTGCCACCCACGTCAGCGGCACGGCGGCGCTGGCGACGTCCCCGGATGCCGCCGCGATCAGCGCCCCGACGACCAGCGCGGCCACCACCGCGAAGCGGGGCCATAGTGCTTTACAGAGAAGCCAGGCGGCGAGCATGCCGCCGCACAGCAGCAGATGATCCTGCAAGCCGGCGAAGGCCTGCAAACCAAACCGCAGCAGAATGCCGGCCAGCATCGCCGCGGCAAGCGAATGGGGAATGACCTTCATCAGCCGGGCAAACAGGCCAGTCACGCCGCAGAGGACGATCAGCGCGTTAGCGAAGATAAACACCCCGACGGCTTCAGCAAGGGTAACGCCCTGCAGGCCGCTGACCAGCAGCGCTGCGCCCGGCGTTGACCAGGCGGTGAGCACCGGAACTTTACGCCAGCCGGTCAGGACGAGGGTGCTGATCCCCATAGCGAGACCCAGCGCCGTCATCCAGCCGGCGATTTGTCCGGGCGTAGCGCCGGCCGCGGCGGCGGCCTGCCAGATGATGGCAGCGGAGCTGGCGTAACCCACCAGCACGGCGACGAAGCCGGCAAACAGGGTAGGAAGCGGAACAGTAAAGGGGCGCATAGTAATCCCTTGTGCGTTATAACGTCCAGTTACTCTAGCATTGTGCGCTATAGCGCACAAGCAGAGAGATTCTCCGGATATCCGGCAAGTAATGATGGCCGCAACGGCCGGTGACGCCGCTAAATACCCTGAAGAATCAGGCCAATGCGGGTATACTTTGGTCAGCTTAATCAGGAGGTAGAATGAATATTGCGCAACATCTGGCGGCAACGCTTAAAACCCTGCGCCAGCAGCGCGGCTGGAGTCTGTCCCGTCTGGCGGAAGAGACTGGCGTGTCGAAAGCCATGCTCGGGCAGATTGAGCGTAATGAATCGAGCCCGACGGTGGCAACGCTGTGGAAGATTGCCACCGGGCTGAACGTGCCGTTTTCGGCGTTTATCGTGCCTGACGCCAGCGCTGCGCCCGCCGCGTTTGATCCGCAGCAGCAGGCGATGGTGGTGACCCCGGTTTTTCCATGGGACCCGGAGCTGCGCTTTGACCATTTCTCAATAACGCTCGCCCCCGGGGCGCTGAGCGAATCGACGCCGCATGAAAAAGGGGTGATTGAACATGTAGTGGTGATTAGCGGCACTCTGGATCTCTGTGTACAGGGGGAGTGGCATTCACTGCAGGCAGGAGAGGGACGGCGCTTCGCCGGCGATGCGGCCCATGCGTATCGCAACCGCGACGTTCAGGTGGCGCATTTCCATTCACTTATCCATTATCCAAAAGAAAAAACCGCGGGCGAGCCCGCGGCCAGACAAGATGACTGATGATAACCACTCACAACGTGACGAGGAAAATCCGGAATACGTGACCACCGTACTCCGCGGCGTGAATTGAGGGAAATATCTTTTCCTTCAATACTTTGCTGAAAAGTGAAAATTCGTTGTTTCACCAGGGCGGAAAAGGTTTTCGTCCGCGCCCGGTTCTGACTACAATAGCCGCCATTTCGACCCCTTATACTGGATAACAACACGCGTATGCGCCTGCACAATCATCGTCTTGAACTTCTTAGTCCTGCTCGCGACGTCGGTATCGCTCGCGAAGCGATCCTCCACGGCGCCGATGCCGTTTACATCGGTGGACCCGGTTTTGGCGCCCGGCATAATGCCAGCAACAGTCTGAGCGATATCGCCGGGCTGGTGCCTTTTGCCCATCGCTATGGCGCGAAGGTCTTTGTGACGCTGAACACCATTCTGCATGACGATGAGCTGGCGCCGGCGCAGCGGCTGATTACCGATCTCTATGAAGCAGGCGTTGACGCGCTGATTGTGCAGGATATGGGGATTATGGAGCTGGATCTGCCGCCGATTGAGCTGCATGCCAGCACCCAGTGCGATATTCGCAGCGTGGAAAAAGCGAAATTTCTTTCTGACGCGGGTTTCAGCCAGATCGTGCTGGCGCGCGAACTGAACCTTAGTCAGATCAAAGCCATTTACGATCATACTGACGCCACTATCGAATTTTTTATCCATGGCGCCTTGTGCGTGGCTTATTCCGGCCAGTGCTACATTTCACACGCCCAGACCGGGCGCAGCGCCAACCGTGGCGACTGCTCGCAGGCCTGCCGCCTGCCGTATACCCTGAAGGACGATCAGGGGCGAGTGGTAGCCTATGAAAAACACCTCCTGTCGATGAAAGACAACGACCAGACCGCCAACCTGGCAGCGCTGATCGATGCTGGCGTTCGCTCCTTCAAAATTGAAGGTCGTTACAAAGACATGAGCTACGTGAAAAACATCACAGCCCACTATCGGCAGATGCTGGATGCTATTATCGACGATCGTGGCGACCTGGCGCGCGCCTCGGCCGGACGCACCGAGCACTTCTTTATTCCGTCCACCGATAAAACCTTCCACCGCGGCAGTACCGACTACTTTGTTAATGCCCGCAAAGGTGATATCGGCGCGTTTGATTCGCCAAAATTTATCGGCCTGCCGGTGGGCGAAGTGCTGAAGGTGGGTAAAGACCATCTCGACGTTGAGGTCAGCGAACCGTTAACTAACGGCGACGGTCTCAACGTGATGATTAAGCGTGAAGTGGTGGGCTTTCGCGCCAATACGGTGGAAAAAACCGGCGAAAATCGCTATCGGGTGTGGCCGAACGAGATGCCGGCGGATCTGCATAAAGTGCGTCCGCATCAGGCGCTCAACCGCAATCTCGATCATAACTGGCAGCAGGCGCTGCTGAAAACCTCCAGCGAACGCCGTATTGCTGTGGACATAACGCTAAGCGGCTGGCAGGAACAGCTGGTGTTAACCATGACCTGTGAAGATGGCATCAGCGTGACCCATACACTCGACGGAGAGTTTGCCGAAGCCAACCAGGCGGAAAAGGCGCTGGCCAATCTGCGTGACGGTGTCACCAAACTGGGGCAAACCATCTACTATGCGCGCGACGTGCAGGTTAATCTGCCGCCGCTGTTTGTTCCCAACAGCCTGCTCAACCAGCTGCGCCGGGAAACGGCGGAGATGCTGGATGAAGCCCGCCTCAACGCCTGGCAGCGCGGTACCCGCAAGCCGGTCTCTGTGCCGCCGCCGGTCTATCCGGAGACGCATCTCTCCTTCCTCGCCAACGTCTATAACCATAAGGCGCGGGCGTTTTACCAGCGCTATGGCGTGCAGCTTATTGACGCGGCCTATGAGGCGCACGAAGAGAAGGGCGATGTGCCGGTGATGATCACCAAACATTGCCTGCGATTTGCCTTTAATCTCTGTCCGAAACAGGCCAAAGGCTCCATCAAGAGCTGGAAAGCGACGCCGATGCAGCTGATTCATGGCGATGAAGTGCTGACCCTGAAATTTGACTGCCGGCCGTGCGAAATGCACGTGGTGGGCAAGATTAAAAATCATATCCTCAAAATGCCGCACCCGGGGAGCATTGTGGCTTCCGTCAGTCCGGACGAGCTGCTGAAAACCCTGCCGAAGCGCAAAGGCGCCTGATTCGACGCTACTGGCTTAGGGCGCCCGCGGCCTGTGGGCGTCCTGCCAGCGGTGATGCTCGCGCAGTTCGGCAGCAACCTCTTCACACCGGCTGCGCAGCTCATCGCTATCCGCCTCGTGCAGCAGCTGCTGTTCGAGGCTTTGCACCGGAAAGTAATCGTGTCCCTGGCGGTGAGCCAGCAGATGTCCTGAAAAAAGCGCACACAGCAACAGCAGCGCGCTCATGCTTCTCCTCAACATACCTTTTCTCTGCGAATCAAAAACGTAGGCCTACTATGCCTGGCGTAGCGCAGGTTTATTTATCGTTACTTCAAAGAAGGGCAAGCGTTTGTCAACGGCGGCTGAAGGAGGGCGAAAAAAAAGCCTGGCGCAGAGGGCCAGGCCGGAGGAATTACGCTTTCGGCGGCAACGGTTTCCCGTTGTGCTCGCCGCCTTTGGGCGGCTGCTTGCCATCATGCTGCGGCTGCTTGCCGTCGTGCGGCGGTTGTTTGCCGTTATGCTGCGGCTGTTTGCCGTCGTGCGGCGGCTGTTTACCGTCGTGCTGACCGTTCTTCGCCGGTGGCTGACCCTGGTGATGGGCGCCCTGGCCGTCATGCTGAGCCCCTTTTTCCGGCGGCGGCGGCGGGTTATCTGCCGCAAAAGCCCATGACGATAATCCCAGCGTCATTACGGCGGAGAGTAAAGCTAACTTCTTCATAGCAATATCCTTTCTTCTGATGTGTCACGGTATTTCAGCAGGCAAAAGTGAAGATAAAATGGAGAAGTCCATTTTCGGACTTCTCTGCATCCCCTCAGACTTTTAGCCCCGCGGCGGTCATCAGCAGGCGGAACAGCAGGCCGATCGCGGCCAGCGTCAGCACACTGCCTCCCCACAGCGCGATCAGCCAGAAGAGACGTTTAGGCCAGACCGTCTTCATCAGTGATAGCCCTCCCCGGGCTGGACTTTGCCGCGAAAAACGTAATAGCTCCAGCAGGTGTAGCCCAGGATCACCGGAATAATCAACAGCGCGCCCACCAGCATAAAGCCCTGGCTTTGCAGCGGGGCGGCCGCCTGCCACAGGGTGATGGATGGCGGAATAATATGCGGCCAGATGCTGATCCCCAGCCCGCTAAAGCCAAGGAAAACCAGCCCCAGCGTCAGCGTGAAAGGCGAAACATGGCGGTCGCGCTGAAGCAGCGTGCGCCACAGCCAGGCGCTAATCAGGATCACCAGCAGCGGCACCGGCAGCAGGAAATAGAGATTCGGCAGGCTGAACCAGCGGTCGGCAATGGCCGGGTGCGCCAGTGGCGTCCAGAGGCTGATGACGGCAAACACCGCCAGCAGGGCGACCAGTAGCCAGCGCGCCGCTTCGCGCATCCGCAGTTGCAGCGCGCCTTCACTTTTCATCACCAGCCAGGTCGCGCCCAGCAGCGCATAGGCTACACACAGCCCCAGTCCGCAAAACAGGGTGAACGGGGTCAGCCAGTCAAACATGCCGCCGCTGAAGGCGCGACCGCTGACGGTAAAACCGTTGATCACCGCTCCGACCACCACGCCCTGGCTGAAGGTCGCCAGCAGGGAGCCGCCAAAAAAGGCGCGATCCCAGAACGGTCGGTGCGACGGCGTGGCCTGGAAGCGAAACTCAAAAGCGACGCCGCGAAAAATCAGGCCGATCAGCATTAGGGTCAGGGGGATCGACAGGGCGTCGATGATCACCGCGTAGGCGAGGGGAAAGGCGCCAAACAGTCCGGCGCCGCCGAGCACCAGCCAGGTCTCATTGCCATCCCATACCGGGGCGACGCTGTTAACCATGATGTCGCGATCCTCACCGCCCCGCACCGTGCCGAACAGCAGGCCGATACCCAGGTCAAAGCCGTCCATGACGATGTACATCAGCGTGGCAAAGACGATAATCACAAACCAAATCACCGATAATTCGATACCCATTAGCGGGACTCCTTCTGCAGATAGCCTTCAGTGGCGGCGGACAGCGGGCGGGCAGGGGTTCCGGATGTCGCCGGGTGCATCTCCTGCGGCCCTTTACGGATCAGGCGCAGCATATAGCTGTAGCCGACGCCGAACACCGCGCTGTACACCACGATAAAGGTCAACAAACTCACCGACATGTGCAGATCGCCATGGGCGGAAACGGCATCAGCGGTGCGCTGAACGCCATACACCACCCAGGGTTGGCGGCCCACCTCGGTGGTGACCCAGCCGGCGAGAATGGCAATCAGGCCGGATGGCCCCATCCACAGGGCAAAACGCAGAAATGGCCGCGAGTGGTATAGCCGGCCGCCGCGACGCAGCCACAGGGCCAGCACGCCGAGCAGCAGCATCAACATGCCCAGCCCGGCCATCAGGCGAAACGACCAGAACACCACGGTAGCGTTCGGACGATCCTCAGGCGCGAACGCCTTCAATGCCGGCACCTGTTTATCAAGACTGTGGGTGAGGATCAGACTGCCCAGGGCCGGGATCTCGAGACCGTAGCGGGTGCGCTCCTGCTCCATATCGGGCCAGCCAAAAAGCAGTAGCGGCGTCGGCTCCCCCGGCGGATTTTCCCAGTGGCCCTCAATGGCGGCGATTTTAGCCGGCTGGTGCTTCAGGGTATTCAGGCCATGCATATCGCCAATCAGCGCCTGAACGGGGGCGACAAGCAGCGTCATCCACAGCGCCATCGAAAACATCTTACGGATCGCCGGCGACTGATTGCCGCGCAGCAGATGCCAGGCCGCTGAGGCGCCGACGAACAGCGCGCTGCTGAGAAACGCCGCTACCGTCATGTGCAGAAGACGATAGGGGAATGACGGGTTAAAGATCACTGCCAGCCAGTCGACGGGCACCACCTGGCCATCAACAATCTCAAACCCTTGCGGGGTCTGCATCCAGCTGTTAGAGGCGAGGATCCAGAACGTCGAGATAATGGTGCCCAGCGCCACCATGCAGGTGGCGAAAAAGTGCAGCCCCGGCCCCACGCGGTTCCAGCCGAAAAGCATCACCCCGAGAAAGCCCGCTTCCAGAAAGAACGCCGTCAGAACTTCATAGGTCAGCAGAGGGCCGGTGATACTGCCCGCGAATTCTGAAAATCCGCTCCAGTTGGTGCCAAACTGATAGGCCATCACCAGCCCGGAAACCACCCCCATGCCAAAGTTGACGGCGAATATCTTCGACCAGAAATGGTACAGCGAGCGCCAGACAGGATTTTTTGTTTTTAGCCATAAGCCTTCGAGCACCGCCAGATAGCTGGCCAGTCCGATGGTAATGGCGGGGAAAATAATGTGAAACGAGACCGTAAAGGCGAATTGAACTCGCGCCAGATGGAATGCATCAAGACCGAACATGCAGGACTCCACAACAAAATTGATTCAGCGCAATTTTAGGCAGCGTGGGAGTGAGGGGGCAGAAACAGTCCGGCCATTTTTTACGATAACAGTTGGCCACTGTTATGTTTTTGACCGTCCGGACATGTCTGTGCCCGGATATCTTTTGACGGGGTATGACCCTCTTCGGCCTGATTTATTATCATTCATTAATATGAGAATCAGTAAAAAGGATGAGCCAGTTAATAGTGAATTAAAAAATATTAAATTGTCCAGTCATTAGACTCTTCGTACTGTATTAACCGGATAATGAAATAAGGGAATGCCAATGTCTGAAAAAGGATTACAGAGTTTGTGTATTACGCTTGGTGCCATGCTGATTTTCTGGTTTGTTTTAATCACGCTATGTTGGGTGATGATATTTTAAACGCCTCTGGTCCGGAGGACAGGGGCATCATGGACGCCTTCGCAGGCATAACAGTTATCAAAACCTATTATTTTTTATTAACTGATATATGATAAAGGGAGGTTATCGTACGGGAACGGCCGCAATGAAAAAGTATCAACAGCTGGCGCAGCAGCTGACCGAACAGATCGCGCTTGGCGTCTGGTTGCCTGGCGATCGGCTGCCGTCGCTGCGCGAGCAGGTGGTCAGCAGCGGCATGAGCTTTATGACCGTCAGCCATGCCTATCAACTGCTGGAAAGCCAGGGGCGCATCGTCGCCCGTCCACAGTCGGGTTATTATGTCGCCCCCCAGCCGGTGAAGCTCCGGCAGCCGGCGCCGCCTGCCCAGGTGACCCGCGATGAAGCCGTTGATATCAATACCTATATCTTTGAAGTCCTACAGGCCAGCCGCCAGGCGTCGATGTTGCCCTTTGCCTCAGCCTTTCCGGATCCGCGCCTCTTCCCGCTGCAGCAGCTCAACCGCTCGCTGGCGCAGGTGAGTAAAACCGCCACCGCCATGAGCGTCATTGAGAACCTGCCGCCGGGCAATGCGGAGCTCCGGCACGCCATTGCCCGCCGGTATGCCCTGCAGGGAATGAACGTCTCGCCGGACGAGATCGTCATCACCGCCGGAGCGCTGGAGGCGCTTAACCTCAGCCTGCAGGCGGTAACCGAGCCGGGAGACTGGGTGGTGGTGGAAAACCCCTGTTTCTACGGTGCCCTGCAGGCGCTGGAAAGACTGCGTCTGAAAGCGCTGTCGGTGGCGACTGACGTTAAGGAAGGCATTGACCTGACGGCGCTGGAAGCCGCTCTGGAAAACTACCCGGTCAAGGCCTGTTGGCTGATGACCAACAGTCAGAATCCGCTCGGGTTCACCCTCAGCGCGGCGAAAAAAACGCAACTGGTGGCGCTGCTGGCGCGCTATAACGTCACGCTTATTGAAGATGATGTTTATAGCGAACTCTATTTTGGCCGTGAGAAACCGTTACCGGCGAAGTATTGGGACCATAACGACATGACGCTGCACTGCAGCTCGTTCTCCAAATGTCTGGTACCCGGATTTCGCATCGGCTGGGTGGCAGCCGGTAAACAGGCGCGACGGATCCAGCAGCTGCAGCTGATGAGCACGCTCTCCACCAGCTCGCCGATGCAGTTAGCCCTGGTGGATTACCTGTCCACCAAGCGCTATGACGCCCATCTGCGTCGTCTACGTCGCCAGCTGGCGGAGCGTAAACAGCTGGCCTGGCAGGCGCTGCTGCGCCATCTGCCGCCGGAGGTGACCATCCACCATAGCGACAGCGGGTATTTTCTGTGGATCGAGCTACCGGAAGGCGCCGACGCCAGCGCGCTCAGCGCCCGGGCGCTGGCATCGCATATCAGTATCGCGCCGGGAAAAATGTTTTCCACCACCGCCAGCTGGACCTCTTTTTTCCGTTTTAATACCGCCTGGGGCTGGGGGGAACGTGAAGAACAGGGGGTTAAACGGCTGGGGGAGCTTATTCGTGAGCAGCTTTCCTGACCCGTCAGGCTATTTTGGCGCACAATAAACGCTGGCAAAAAATAAACGCAGGTGACTTTTAATCGAAGCCGGTCATTATTTTACCGGCGCCCACCATAGGAAATATGCATACCCCTCCTTTTTGTCTAACTCGTTGTCTATAATCCATAAAGTCATTTTTGTGTTGGCGATTTTTGCGTAATGCGTCCCGGGTCACAACCTGCATAAATTCCCCCGGGGGCGTTAAACTGCTGACTACCCTTATTTCAGGAGATATTTTTACGGCACGGCTGCCGCTAATTCCTTTGTGACAGGAGTAACACCTGATGAGCAAAAAATTTGCCCGTTGCAGCCTTTATGTGCTGAGTATGGCCTGTTTGACCGTTCAGGCTGCCGAGCCGCTCACGTCGCTGGATAAACCAGAAGGGCGTCTCGATATTATTGCCTGGCCGGGGTATATCGAACGCGGCCAGACCGACAAGCAGTACGACTGGGTCACCCAGTTTGAAAAAGAGACCGGCTGTCAGGTCAATGTCAAAACCGCTGCCACCTCTGACGAAATGGTCAGCCTGATGGCCAAGGGCGGTTACGATCTGGTGACCGCGTCAGGGGATGCCTCGCTGCGCCTGATCATGGGCAAACGCGTACAGCCGATCAATACGGCGCTGATCGCGGGCTGGGGCACTCTTGACCCGCGCATTGCGAAGGGAGCGTGGTTTAACGTCGGCGGTAAAGCGTACGGCACACCCTATCAGTGGGGGCCAAACCTGCTGATGTATAACACCCGCGTATTCCCGACGCCGCCGGACAGCTGGCGCGTGGTGTTCGTTAAGCAGGACCTGCCGGACGGTAAAACCAACCAGGGGCGGGTGCAGGCCTATGATGGCCCAATTTATATTGCCGACGCCGCGCTGTTTGTCAAAGCCACCCAGCCGCAGCTGGGGATTAACGACCCCTATCAACTGACCGAAACCCAGTACAACGCAGTGCTGAAAGTCTTACGCGATCAACAGCCGCTGATCCATCGCTACTGGCACGATGCCACCGTGCAGATGAACGACTTTAAAAACGAAGGCGTGGCGGCTTCCAGCTCATGGCCCTATCAGGCCAACGGCCTGAAGGCGGAAGGCCAGCCGGTCGCCACCGTGTTTCCGAAGGAGGGGGTGACCGGCTGGGCGGACACCACCATGCTGCACAGCGAAGCAAAGCACCCGGTCTGCGCCTATAAATGGATGAACTGGTCGCTCACGCCGAAGGTGCAGGGCGACGTGGCAGCCTGGTTCGGCTCGCTCCCGGTAGTGCCTGAGGGCTGTAAAGCCAGCGCGCTGCTCGGGGAAAAAGGCTGTGAAACCAACGGCTATGACCAGTTTACCCGCATCCATTTCTGGAAAACACCGGTCGCCGAAGGCGGGAAATACGTTCCCTATAGCCGCTGGACTCAGGACTATATTGCGATAATGGGCGGCCGCTAAGGACGGGAGGCAGACAATGACGTACGCGGTCGAGTTTCAGAATGTATCGCGTCTGTACGGCGATGTGCGGGCGGTGGATGGGGTCAGCATTGGCATCCGCGACGGCGAATTTTTCTCGATGCTGGGTCCCTCCGGCTCGGGAAAAACCACCTGTCTGCGGCTGATCGCCGGATTCGAACAGCTCTCTGGCGGCACTATCCGTATTTTTGGTCAGCCGGCCAGTGAGCTGCCGCCCTGGCAACGGGATGTGAATACCGTGTTCCAGGACTACGCGCTGTTTCCCCATATGTCGATCCTCGACAACGTCGCCTATGGTCTGATGGTCAAAGGGATGGCGAAGAAAGCGCGCTATGCCCGCGCCCAGGAGGCGCTGGAAAAAGTGGCCCTCGGCTTTGCCCATCAGCGTAAACCTTCGCAGCTTTCCGGCGGCCAGCGGCAGCGGGTCGCTATTGCCAGAGCACTGGTGAACCAGCCGCGGGTGTTGCTACTCGACGAGCCGCTGGGCGCCCTGGATTTAAAGCTACGCGAGCAGATGCAGGTGGAGCTGAAAAAGCTGCAGCAATCGCTGGGGATCACCTTCATTTTTGTTACCCACGACCAGAGCGAAGCGCTGTCGATGTCGGACCGCGTGGCGGTGTTTAACAACGGGCGTATCGAGCAGGTCGACGCGCCGCAGGCGCTCTATCTGCACCCGAAGACCGCCTTTGTCGCTGGCTTTGTCGGCACCGCCAACGTCTTTGAAGCCGAGGCGGCCAGGCGATTGTGCGGTATGCCGGGCAGCTGGTCGCTGCGTCCGGAGCATGTTCGCCTGCAGAGCGGCGGCGAGGTGGAGGTGCAGGGCGTGGTGCAGGCGGTGCAGTATCAGGGGGCGGCGACGCGGATCGAGCTCCGTCTGGCGGATGGCGACAAACTGCTGGTCAGCCAGGCCAATATTGATGGTGCTGCGGCCGCCAGCGTACCGCGAACCGGACAAACGGTACTGGCTTCCTGGGCGCGGTCGGCGATGACCCCGCTGGAAAGCGGAGGCTGAGATGACCATGGCGTTGATTCCTGCGCAGAGCGGACGCGTATCGGGGATGTTCTGGCGCCGGCCGGCGCTGGGCCTGTTTTTACTGCTGATCGGGCCGCTGATGTGGTTTGGCATCGTCTATCTGGGATCGCTGCTGACCCTGCTGTGGCAGAGCATTTATACTTTTGACGACTTCACCATGTCGGTGACCAGCGACTTCACGCTGGCGAATCTGCGGGCGCTGTTCAACCCCGCCAACTACGACATTATTGTGCGTACCCTGGTGATGGCGCTGTGCGTCACTCTCGCCAGCGCCATTCTGGCGCTGCCGATGGCCTGGTATATGGCGCGTTACACCAGCGGCAAAATGAAGGCTTTCTTTTATATTGCGGTGATGCTGCCGATGTGGGCCAGCTATATCGTCAAAGCCTACGCGTGGGTGCTGCTGCTGGCGAAAGATGGCGTGGCGCAGTGGTTCCTCGGCCATCTGGGTCTGGAAGGGGCCCTGAACGCGCTGTTGAGCGTTCCGGCGGTTGGCGGTAACACCTTGTCCACCTCCGGTCTTGGACGCTTTCTGGTGTTCGTCTACATCTGGCTGCCGTTTATGATCCTGCCGGTACAGGCGGCGCTGGAGCGCATTCCGGGGTCGTTGCTGCAGGCTTCGGCCGATCTTGGCGCGACGCCACGGCAGACCTTCCGCCATGTGGTGCTGCCGCTGGCCATTCCCGGCATTGCCGCCGGGTCAATCTTCACCTTTTCCCTGACCCTGGGCGACTTTATCGTACCGCAGCTGGTCGGCCCGCCGGGGTACTTCATTGGCAATATGGTGTATTCGCAGCAGGGGGCGATCGGCAACATGCCGATGGCGGCGGCGTTCACCCTGGTGCCTATCGTATTAATTG
This sequence comes from Klebsiella sp. 10982, assembly GCF_048589245.1. Taxonomy (NCBI): domain Bacteria; kingdom Pseudomonadati; phylum Pseudomonadota; class Gammaproteobacteria; order Enterobacterales; family Enterobacteriaceae; genus Klebsiella; species Klebsiella sp. 10982. Next base: position 48,717 of record NZ_JBMAXV010000015.1, on the reverse strand, counting down.
CCCTCTATCTGGCGTTCGTGAAACGTCTGGGAGCCTTCGATGCACTCTGATCGCGCACCCTGGTATCTGCAACTGGCGACCTGGGGGGGCGTGGTGTTCCTCCACTTTCCGCTGCTGATCATCGCCATCTATGCTTTTAATACCGAGGATGCGGCCTTCAGCTTTCCGCCGCAGGGGCTGACGCTACGCTGGTTTAGCGAGGCCGCAGGGCGCAGCGATATCCTCGAGTCCGTGACGTTGTCACTTAAAATTGCCGCCCTGGCGACGGCTATTGCCTTAGTCCTTGGCACGCTGGCTGCAGGTGCCCTGTGGCGCAGCACTTTTTTTGGCAAGAATGCGGTATCGCTACTGCTGTTATTACCCATTGCCCTGCCGGGGATCATTACCGGCCTGGCGCTCCTGACGGCGTTTAAAGCCGTCGGTCTCGAGCCTGGGCTACTGACCATTGTAGTGGGGCACGCGACCTTCTGCGTGGTGGTGGTGTTTAACAACGTCATCGCCCGCTTCCGCCGGACGTCGTGGAGCCTGGTAGAAGCCTCGATGGACCTGGGGGCGACCGGCTGGCAGACCTTTCGCTACGTGGTGTTGCCCAACCTGGGGTCGGCGCTGCTGGCGGGGGGAATGCTGGCATTCGCCCTGTCATTTGATGAAATTATCGTCACCACGTTTACCGCGGGGCATGAACGCACCTTGCCGCTGTGGCTACTGAATCAGCTGGGGCGGCCGCGCGATGTGCCCGTCACCAACGTTGTCGCGCTGTTGGTGATGCTGGTAACAACCATACCAATCTTAGGGGCCTGGTGGCTCACCCGCGACGGCGATAACGACGCCGGAAACGGGAAATAAAACCATGAAACAGGATAATGCTATGCAACACAACCTATTGATAAACGGTAAGTTAGTGGCAGGTGAAGGCGAGAAAGTGCCGGTATACAACCCTGCAACCGGCGATGTGATCCTGGAGATTGCCGAAGCGACAGCGGCCCAGGTCGATGCCGCCGTCGAGGCGGCGGATCGGGCATTTGAAGCCTGGAGCCAGACAACGCCGAAAACGCGTTCGGAATGTTTACTGAAGCTGGCGGATGTCATCGTGGCGCAGGCGGAGACCCTGGCGCAGCTGGAGTCGCTGAACTGCGGTAAGCCGCTGCACTGCGTGATCAACGATGAGCTGCCGGCCATTGCGGATGTCTTCCGCTTCTTCGCCGGCGCCGCCCGCTGCCTGCCGGGAATGGCTGCCGGTGAGTATCTGGAAGGGCATACCTCAATGATTCGCCGTGATCCGGTGGGCGTGGTGGCTTCCATTGCCCCGTGGAACTACCCGCTAATGATGGCGGCCTGGAAGCTGGCCCCGGCGCTGGCGGCGGGCAACTGTGTGGTGATCAAACCTTCAGAAATCACCCCGCTGACGGCGCTGAAGCTGGCAGAGCTGGCAAAAGATATTTTCCCGGAGGGGGTGATCAACGTGCTGTTTGGCCGCGGCAAAACGGTGGGCGATCCGCTGACCGCCCACGCGAAAGTGCGGATGGTTTCCCTGACCGGATCGATTGCCACCGGAGCCCATATTATCGGCCATACCGCCTCGTCGATTAAACGTACCCACATGGAGCTGGGGGGTAAGGCGCCGGTCATCGTCTTTGACGACGCGGATATTGATGCGGTGGTCGACGGGGTACGGACTTTCGGTTTTTACAACGCTGGTCAGGACTGCACAGCCGCCTGCCGGATCTACGCCCAGCAGGGCATTTATGAGCAGCTGGTGGAGAAGCTGGGCGCGGCGGTGGCCAGCCTGAAAATGGGCGCGCCGGAGGACGCCGCTACCGAGCTGGGGCCGCTCAGTTCGCTGGCCCATCTCGAACGCGTCAGCGCGGCGGTAGAAGCCGCCAGGGCGCAGCCGCATATTAAAGTGGTCACCGGCGGCAGTCGGGCTGACGGCGCGGGTTATTACTTCCAGCCGACGCTCCTCGCTGGCGCCCGGCAGGAGGACGCTATTGTCCAGCGGGAAGTGTTTGGCCCGGTGGTTAGCGTGACGCCTTTCAGCGATGAAGCGCAGGCCCTGAGCTGGGCGAATGACTCTCAGTATGGTCTGGCCTCCTCGGTATGGACGAAAGATGTCGGTCGCGCCCATCGTCTTAGCGCCAGGCTGCAGTACGGCTGCACCTGGGTCAATACCCACTTTACGCTGGTGAGCGAAATGCCGCACGGTGGTCAGAAGCTGTCGGGCTACGGCAAGGACATGTCGATGTATGGCCTGGAAGATTACACTGTGGTTCGCCACGTGATGGTGAAGCATGGCTAACGTGTTGCCGGTTAAGCGCCAGGCGATTATTTCGCCACGGGTGTGTTAGTTCGCTAATAGTCACAATGGCAAGAAAGGTCAAAACTCAATGCCGGGGATATGAGATTATTCTTATGCCCCTTCAAGAGCTAAGCCATCGTGAGTGCCGGAGATAAGCGCCGGATGGGGACCGCCAATCACCCTGGGCCCACAGCGCCCGGCGGGTGGGGCGGGAACATCGCTATTCGCGAACAAATATCGGCCCCTGCCTGCTGGCAGGGGCTTTTTTGTATCCGTAGTTGCGGTAGAAGGGCTGAGGCCTCGATGGAGCAGAGCGGCATCACATCGTTGCCTTTCAGTGCCGGTTTTTTTTACTCGGCAAGCTGGCGCTGCGCCGATCCCGTATATAGGAAATAAGATTATACACCGCCGCGATCAGCAGGATCAGCGCGATGACCAGCGTGATGATTCCGGACATATCCACCTCGAATTTATCAAGCGCCGTAGCGCAAAAACATTACCAATAGTTATGAATGTAAGTATTATCTCAGGGCAAGGCAAATGATATTTATTGTCATTTAGCGCCTTCTGTCGCGCATATTTGCCGCAAAAAAGCGTGAAGGGTTTATGTTACAACGGCTTGAATCTAGCCTTTCTCCGGTTAAGGATCTGCCGGGCGGGGGAATAATCGCACCATTAGTCAACTTTTCGGGCGCCATTACCTCGCGGTCGACATAAGCGTCGGGATATTTTAATTGTCGGTTGTCGCCGGTCGTGGGTTGCCGAAATCTATTTCGGGATTAATAATAAGGTTTTTATATTAGCGGTCCTTGCAGGATATTTGTTCTCACTCTCGCATATTCCATCGCTGAGGCCGAAATGCCGCCCGCAGCGCCGCCAGGTTTGACTTTACAACATCCGTCATGCGATCATTTACCGCATATTAGATTTTAACGTTGATGTGGCTGTGAAAATTTTTGCTTTTATTTTATTGGCTATCGGCATCCTGACGCTGAGCTATGGTAATGCCCCGGCGAAACGTATCCAGAGCTGTGAGAACACCGGCGTGGAGCAGGCCGTTTGCGCCGCCGCCGAATGGGATAGTGAAAACGTTAATGTTCTGCCGCGCTATAACCCCAGTTTGAATAAGGAAATAGCGGCCGGGCCGTTAGCCCCCACCGCTCGGCAGCAAAATATCGATTCTGTTGTTCGCGCGTAAAAAAGCAGCCCTGGAGGCTGCTTTTTTAGGTTTCGTTGCTGAGTAAAATGATTAAAACCAGCCAAATCTTACGGACAGCAGGCTGATAAGCGCAAACGCGGCGCAGACATTAATCAGAATGACGGTTTTACTGGAGACATCCATAACGCCACCTTAATGAGTAAGTCCCTAAAGGTATAGTACGGCGCCTGCGGTTGCGCTATCGGATTAAGACGAATCAGGCTTTATTCTGAATATTCAGCCTGTTTCTGAAATTGTTATACAGGTATCTCTGAATCACGACGTCATGGCAGATAATCATTCCACCATGGAACGCCCCTCAGGGAAGGAAGGACAAGAATGACGTTATATCAAAAAATGCTGGTGTTTTACGCCATTATGGGCGTGATATGCGCCGTGATTAGCTGGTTTTTAACCAAAGAGAGCTGGGTGATCCGTTTGCTGGCTGCGCTATTGATCGGGGCGACCTGGCCGTTCAGTTTCCCGATGGCGCTGCTGGTCTCGCTGTTTTAACCTTCTGGCCGCTGCGGGCAGAAAAGGGTAGCGGAAAGGGTAAGGTTACTGTATAAAAAACCAGTAACCTTATCATGGAGGCATGCAGGTGAACGGTTTCTTTTCGTCCGCTGCTGGCGCCACGCTGCGCTGGTTCGATCTCCCGGGAGAGGGCCTTCCGGTGGTATTTATCCACGGCCTCGGCTGTGCGTCATCTTACGATTATCCCCGCGTTGTCAGCGATCCCGCCCTGGGCGGGCGGCGCAAAATACTCATCGATCTGCCGGGTTTTGGCTACAGTGACAAACCGCAGGGATTTAGTTACAACATACATGATCAGGCTGTCGTCGTGGAGCAGCTCCTCAGCCACCTGCGCCTGCAGCGCTTCGCGCTGTTCGGGCATAGCATGGGCGGAAGTGTTGCCATCGAAGCGGCGGGGCTGCTGGGCGAGCGGGTGACCACGCTGCTGGTCTCCGAACCAAACCTGTTTGCCGGCGGCGGCGAATACAGCAGGCGCATTGCGGCGCAATCCGAAGCGGCTTTTATCGCCGAAGGCTATGCCAGGCTGCTGGCTGAAGAGCGCTCACCGTGGGCCGGCTGTTTGCAAAACAGCGCGCCCTGGGCCGTCTGGCGGGCCGCCAGCAGCCTGATACGTGGCAGCGACACGCCCTGGTTTACCCAGCTCTGTCGGTTACGCTGTCAGAAACGACTGATTGTCGGCGAGCTGTCGCTGCCTTATGCCGATATCGACCTGATGCAGGCGCAAGGCATCCCGGTCGGGATTGTGCCCCACGCGGGGCACTCGATGGCGTGGGAAAACCCGGAGGGGCTGGCGCAGCTTATCGCCAGCCACGGTTAAGGGAATACCGGCGTCAGAAAGGAAGTTCGCGGGGCTGGGTCTGGAGGGTTATCCAGCGCAGCTCGGTGAACTCCGCGATACCGGCCCGGCCACCGAAGCGGCCATAGCCGGAGGCTTTGCAGCCGCCAAACGGCATTTGCGCCTCATCGTGAACCGTTGGGCCATTGATATGGCAAATGCCGGTCTGCAGGCGTTGCGCCACGTTCCACGCTCTGGCGCTGTCACGGCTGTAGACCGCCGCGGACAACCCATATTCGCTGTCGTTGGCTACGGTCAGCGCCTCTTCCTCGTTATTGACGCGAATAATCGCTTTTACCGGCCCGAAGGACTCTTCGCGCCACAATCGCATCTCCTGTGTGACACCGTCCAGTAAGGTTGGAGCCATGTAAGTATCGCTGGCTTTCCCGCCGGTTAACAGACGAGCGCCTTTGGCTAACGCGTCGTCGATTAATGCATTGCAGCGGGTAATGGTGTTCATATCGACTACCGGGCCCGTGAGGCTGATGGGCAGGGCGGCGGCGCGTTTGGCCAGCAACGGAATAAAGGTTTCCGCCACGGCGTTGTCAACAATAATGCGTTCGGTGGACATACAGATCTGCCCGGCGTTGGCGAAGGCGCCAAAAATGGCCCCAGCCGCGGCTTGCTCGATATCGGCATCGTCCAGCACCAGCAGCGGCGCCTTACCGCCGAGTTCCAGTACCGCTGGCTTGAGATGTTGCCCGCAGGTGCGGGCGATAATCCGCCCCACCGGCGTGGAGCCGGTAAAGTTAACCCGCCGTACCGCCGGATGGGCAATGAGCGACTCCACCAGCGCCGGGGCATCCTCAGGCGCGCAGGTAAGGTAGTTGACCACGCCCGGCGGGAAGCCCGCTGCGTCAAGAGCGTCAATAATCAGTCCCTGTGTGGCTGGCGACAGCTCGGCGCCCTTAAGGATCACCGTGTTGCCGCAGGCCAACGGCGTCGCCAGCGCCCGGGTGGCGAGGATCAGCGGTGCGTTCCACGGCGCCATGCCCAGCACCACGCCGGCCCCCTGGCGGACGCCCATCGCCAGGTTTCCCGGCACGTTAGAGGGGATGATCTGTCCTTCAATCTGGGTGGTGAGGGCTGCCGCCTCCCGCAGAATATCCGCTGCCAGATGGACGTTAAACCCCGCCCAATGGGCGGTCGCGCCGGTCTCTGCCGCCATAGCGGCGATAAATTTAGCCTCGCGCAACAGCATATGTTCCGCCGCGTCGAGCAGTAAGCGACGCCGTTCCGCCGGGGGCGTATCACGCCAGCGTGGGAAGGCGCTGGCCGCGGCTTCGACGCAGCGTTTAGCGTCGGCGAGGCTGGCGGCAGCGGCCACCGAGGCCACATCGTCGTGGGCAGGGTGGCGGCGGGTAAAGGTGCGGCGGCTTTCGGCATCGTGCCACTGGCCGTTAAGGTACAGATTGCAGGTGATTGTCATAATGGAAACCTCTTGTTCTGCGGTTTTCCCAGTGTACCGGGCGGCACTGACGGTAAGCGTGAGCCGGGCGGTTATCGCACAATTTTTTGCAGGAATTCAGAGCGGCTCACACCCACCCGGCGCTGTCTGGCGGAAAAAACAGCGCGATGCCGATAAAAACAACACATTCAGCGTGATTAGCATAAGGTGATAGCCATTGATTATTTGCCCGGGGCGAGGGGCTGTGCTGTTATTACGCTTCTTATAATCAATAATCAGGACTTATAACCATGTCTACAGGGAAAACCACGCTGGCGCTGCTGCTGAGCGCACTGCTGCCGGCCGGCGCTGCATGGGCCGCAGGCAATGACACACTGGTCTACTGCTCAGAGGCCTCCCCGGAGTCCTTCAATCCGCAGATCGCCAGCTCCGGCCCGTCGTTCGTCGCCAGCTCGCAGGTACTGTATAACCGTCTGGTCACTTTTGACCCGGTGAAGAACACACCGATTCCGTCGCTGGCCACCGAGTGGCACGTCTCTGAGGATGGCAAAACCTGGACCTTTACTCTGCGTCAGGGGGTAAAGTTCAACAGCAATAAATTCTTCAAACCGACCCGTGATTTTAACGCCGACGACGTCCTGTTCTCCGTGCTGCGCCAGATGGATCCCCAACATCCTTATCACAAGGTGTCGCAGGGGAACTATGAGTACTTCCACGACGTGGGCCTCGATAAGCTGATTAAGTCGGTGAAAAAGGTGGATGATTACCACGTTCAGTTCGAACTCAACGAGCCGAACGCGGCGTTTCTTGCCGACTGGGGCATGGACTTCGCCTCTATTCTGTCGGCGGAGTATGGTGAGGCGATGCTGAAGAAAGGGACGCCAGAGAACGTCGATAACTGGCCGGTCGGTACCGGGCCGTATGCGCTTCAGCAGTACAAAGTCGATTCACAAATCCGTTATATCGCCAATCCCCACTACTGGGAAGGCGAGGTACCAACCAAGCACCTGATCTTCTCCATTACGCCGAACGTCGAGACCCGTCTGGCAAAACTGCAGACCAACGAGTGCCAGATTATTCCTGCGCCTTCGCCGGTACAGTTCCCGGTGATTAAGGGCAATAACGATCTGGCGCTGCATGCGGTCGAGGCGCTGAACGTCGGCTATCTGGCGTTTAATACCGAGAAAAAACCGTTTGATAATGTGCTGGTACGCCAGGCGTTAAACTATGCCACCGACAAGCAGGCGATCGTCAAGGCGGTATTCCTTGATTCCGGCAGCGTAGCGAAATCACCGATCCCATCGGCGATGCTTGGATATAAGAAGGATCTCCCTGACTACGACTACGATCCGCAGAAAGCGAAAGCGCTGCTCAAGCAGGCGGGTCTGGAGCAAGGAGCGGAAGTGACCCTGTGGTCGATGCCGGTCCAACGTCCGTACAACCCGAACTCGAAGCGGATCGCCGAAATGATCCAAAACGACTGGGCTAAAGTGGGCGTCAAAGCGAAGATTGTCAGCTACGAATGGGGCGAATACCTTGCCGGTATGCGCAAAGGGGAGCACGACAGCGCCCTGTATGGCTGGATGTCGGACAACGGCGACCCGGACAACTTTGCCGGCACGCTGCTCAGCTGTGATAATATCCAGACCGGCTCCAACGCCGCCCGCTGGTGCAATAAGTCCTATGACGCGCTGGTGAAGAAAGCGCTGCTGGTGAGCGATCCGCAGGCGCGTGCCAAACTCTATGAACAGGCGCAGGAGATCTTCTACCAGCAGGCGCCGTGGATCACCCTGGCGACCGGCAAGACCTTCTATGCCACCCGCAGCAACGTCAGCGGCTACACTGTGAGCATGATGGGAAGTGATTTTTCCAAAGCGAAACTGAATTAAGCGAAAGGAGAACAGGATGGCACATCTGGATGAGGTTATTGTCAACGTTGATAATACCATTGCCGAGGGCGTTATCGCTCATATGAATGAGCTGCTGATCGCCCTGAGCGATGATGCGCAGCTCAGTCGTGAGGAACGCTATACCCAGCAGCAGCGTCTGCGCACCGCCATTGCCCATCATGGGCGACAGCATCAGGAAGAGCAGGACGCGCGCCGCGAGCAGTTGACCAAAGGCGGCGCGATCCTCTGAAGATGCGCTCAGAACTGGCGTCTGGCCACCAGCCAGGCGCCGACCACCAGCATCACCGCCCCGCATAACGGTCCGATGAGCGCCCGCACTGGCACGCCGTGGGCGCGAACTAAATCCATGATCAGGCCGCCCACCAGCTGGCTGGCCACCAGTACCGCAATGGTCGTCGCGGCGCCAACGTTTTGATAGCCGCTAATGCTGGCGAAGACGAAAAAGGAGCCCAGCAGGCCGGGGATCAGCGTCCACCACTTCACGCTCTGGGCCAGTTCCTGAAATCCGGGGATGCCCTGGCGCAGCAGCAGCAAGGTTACGAAAATAACAATCCCCACCAGCGAATTGAGCAGCATGGCGATCAGGATCGTCGATGACGACTGGGTGATGCGCACCATCAGCGTGTTCTGCACCACCAGGCCAACGCCGGCGGCGATCAGGCAGGTGAGGGTGAGCGACGCATTCATGCCTTGCCGTCCGGTTCCTGACGCTCGTCAAGCTGCAGCTGCATAAAGGTCAGATCCAGCCAGCGGCCAAATTTGGTGCCCACCTGCGGCATCTGTCCGGTGGTGATAAAGCCCAGCGTTTCATGCAGATGTAGCGAAGCGTGGTTTTGCGACTCGATGCCAGCAACCATCACATGTTTATTTAGCCGTCGCGCTTCGGCGATCAAGGCGACCAGCAGTTGGCGACCCAGTCCTTTTCCCTGATGATCCGGGTGAACGTACACCGAATGCTCTACGGTGTGGCGAAAGCCGTCAAACGCGCGCCAGTCGCCAAAGGAGGAGTAGCCGGTAATGACGCCGTCTTCCTCGCTCACCAGTACCGGAAAGCCTGCCAGCTGGCGGGCCTCATACCACGCGATGCGGTTGTCGGTATCCACGGTTTTATCATTCCAGATGGCGGCGGTATGGACGACGGCATGGTTATAGATCTCGGCGATCGCCGCGCAGTCATCTTTAATGGCAGGGCGAATGGTCATAGCAAACCTCAGTTTTCTGTACACTATAGTAGTACGTTATTATTACAATAATGAACGTCATGCTGTCATCCGTTTTCAGCAGAAATTTTACTGATAACCCCGTCCTGTCGCGGACTGCGCGGCGGTTGTGCAAAGGACGGTCGCCTACTATAGTGTTACGTTATGAATACTATAGAAGACAACCTCAATCAGCGCATCAGCGCGCGTATCCGCATCGAGCGCGAATCCCGCGGCTGGTCGCTGAACGACCTCGCGGAACGGGCCGGCGCCTCGCGGGCGATGATCCATAAAATCGAGCGCGGCGAAAGCAGTCCGACAGCCTCGATGCTGGGTCGGCTTTCCGGCGCCTTCGGCATCAGTATGTCGACCCTGATCGCCCGTGCGGAAATGCAGGAAGGCAAGCTGTTGCGCTTTGCCAGCCAGCCGGTATGGCACGACCCGCAAAGCCACTATCTGCGCCGCCACGTTTCGCCGCGCAGCGATCTGCCCATCGATCTGGTGCAGATTGAGCTGCCGCCCGGCAGCGATGTACCCATGCCGGCGGCGTCCTATGCTCTGGCCCGCCAGCTGATCTGGCTCCAGCAGGGCGAGCTGGTGTTCGTCGAAGGCAATACCCGCCATGAGATGCAGGCAGGAGATTGTCTGGAGCTTGGTCCGCCAAACGACTGTCGCTTTATTAATGAATCCGCGGCGACCTGCGTCTATCTGGTGGTTCGTCTTAATCAATCGCCATCCGGCTCTTAATGTTAAAGCGTAATGCGCATAAAGCAGCTAGCCTCAGTACAGTCTGCTAACAAGAGGAGTTTGCTATGACAGATCAACCGCAACGCCATCGCCGCTGGGTCCTGGCTTCCCGTCCCCATGGTGAACCGACGGCAGAGAATTTCCGCCTGGAAGAGAGCGAGGTGCCGACGCCAGGCCCGGGCCAGGTGCTGCTGCGTACCGTTTATTTATCGCTCGACCCGTATATGCGCGGGCGCATGAGCGACGCGCCGTCCTATTCGCCGCCGGTGGCTATCGGCGCGGTGATGGTCGGGGGAACGGTGAGCCGCGTGGTCAGCTCAAATCATGCCGATTATCAGCCCGGCGACTGGGTACTGGGCTACAGCGGCTGGCAGGATTATGAACTCTCCGACGGCAGCGGACTGGTGAAGCTGGGGGACAATCCGCAACACCCGTCCTGGTCGCTGGGAGTCCTGGGGATGCCGGGCTTCACTGCTTATATGGGATTACTGGATATTGGCCAGCCGAAGGCGGGCGAAACGCTGGTGGTCGCCGCGGCCACCGGGCCGGTGGGCGCCACGGTCGGACAGATCGGCAACATTAAGGGCTGCCGCACCGTCGGCATCGCTGGCGGCGCGGAGAAATGTCGCTATGCGGTTGAGACGTTAGGCTTTGATGTCTGCCTTGACCATCGTGCGGATGATTTCGCCGAACAGCTGGCCCAGGCCTGCCCGCAGGGCATTGACGTTTATTATGAAAACGTCGGGGGCAAGGTTTTTGACGCGGTGCTGCCGCTGCTGAATACCGCCGCGCGGGTACCGGTCTGCGGGCTGGTAAGCGGCTATAACGCTACCGGTCTGCCGGACGGGCCGGATCGTCTGCCGCTACTGATGGCGACCATCCTCAAAAAGCGCATCCGGATGCAGGGCTTTATTATCGGCCAGGATTACGGGCATCGGATCGCCGAATTCCAGCAGCAGATGGGGCGCTGGGTGCAGGAGGGGAAAATCAAATATCGTGAGCAGCAGATAGATGGCCTGGAGCAGGCGCCGCAGGCGCTGATCGGCCTGTTAAAAGGTGAGAACTTCGGTAAGGTAGTGATCCGCGTCGCGGCGGACGATTAGCCTGGCGGGTAACGCGGCAATTGCCCCTTTCCCCGGCGGGGAGAGGGGCAGGTAACGCTATCAGGCATAAAAGGTTAACCGCTGGGCGAGCAGATCGACAAACGCCTCGCGGTCCACATCCAGCATCAGGGTGGTATTGGGCGGGTTGCCGGTCAGATGATAGTAATCGACCACCGTCATTCCCTGGGTATAGTGTCCTTGCGTTTCCACGCCGACCCAGCGCTCAATAGTGGTAAAGATCTCCGGCTTGAGGAGCCAGGCGATGGTGCAGGGATCGTGCAGCGGCGCGCCGTCAAAGCCCCATTTTTCATCTTTGTGGTAGGCCATAAAGAAGTCGAGCAGCTCGGCGACAATGGTCGACACAGGATTGCCAATCTGGCGGAATCGCTCGATATCGGCGGGAAGGATTTGCGCCCGATGCGTAACATCCAGCCCCGCCATAACCACCGGGATCCCGGACTGAAAGACCATCTCCGCCGCCTGCGGATCAACGTAAATATTAAACTCCGCTGCCGGCTGCCAGTTGCCCAGCCCCATCGCACCCCCCATGATCACGATGCGGGCAATCTTCGCGTGCAGCTCCGGGTGGCTGGCGAGCAGCAGGGCGACGTTGGTCTGCGGCCCGGTGGCCACCAGGGTCACCGGCTCCTGGCTCTCGCGCAGCACCCTGGCCATCAGCTCGACGGCAGTGCAGTTTTGCGGCGCAAAGGCCGGATCCGGCAGATTCGGACCATCCAGTCCGCTTTCCCCGTGCACGTTATCGGCGATGATCAGATCGCGCATCAACGGCTTCCACGCGCCGCCAGCCACCGGGATATCCGGCCGGTTCAGCAGCGTCAGCATACGCAGCACGTTGCGCAGGGTCTTGTCCGGCGTCTGGTTGCCCGCGGAAGCGGTGACGGCTTTGACCTCCAGCTCCGGCGAGGCGAGGGCAAGAACCAGGGCGATCGCGTCATCATGTCCCGGATCGCAATCAATCATAATCGGCAGTGCCATAGCAGCTCCTTGTTGGCGATGTTCTGTGACCAGACTAACGCTGCGAGTCGAGGCAGACGAGATGGTGTGCAGAATAGTGTGATGGTGAGCACGATTGGGGCGATAGCGTCGCGCGACCCTGCGGAACCATGATGCTCCGCCTTGCGGTGGCGCAAGATGGTTCCCGGCGCGGCGCGATATACTAGAAAAATTGCTAATCCTTACGGATATTAATGGTTTGCTTTTCGGCGAGCGGATTCTTATCCTTAAGAAAACTCGAGAGGTTATTACGATGAAAGATGTAGTAGATAAATGCAGCACCAAAGGCTGCGCCATTGATGTCGGTACCATCATTGATAACGAGGACTGCGTCTACCGGGCTGAGAAAATGTTCCCGAGCCGCGAGGAAGCAGAATCCACGGTTGCCGCCGTTCGCGAACGTGCCGCCGCCGCGGCGCCGGCCAGTGAACCGCCGCAGGTCGATTACACCATTGCCGCCGCTGGCGACGCGGTGAAACTGGACCTCTCCATCGCCTTCTCCTGCCAGGCGGAGAAGATCATTTTCGAATTGTCCCTAAGAAATCTGCTTTAATTCGCTCCCGTAGCGGAAGAACGTTGCCCCTGACGGGCAGTCGCCTTCCGCTGGTGCAGCCCGCTGCCCGCCCGGCGACCTGCGCCGGGTGAGCGCGGTTAGTCTTGAAAGACGATGTTTCCGGCAACCATGGTCATCACCACGCGACTGTCGCCAATTTCCTCATGGGCAACGGCGAAAATATCGCGATCCAGCACCTGAAAATCAGCGACTTTGCCGATCTCAATTGAGCCGCGTACCGTTTCTTTGCCTTCCTGACAGGCCGCATTGATGGTGTACATCCGCACGCCATCCGCCACGCTAATCGCCAGCTCCGGGCGAATAACCTTGCCGCTGGACGATGATTTGCGGGTGACGGCAGCCTGAACCATTTTGCGCCAGTTCACCAGCGCCATAATGCCATCTGACCCGCCGGCGACGATGACCCCAAGGTCGATGATATCCCGCAGTCCTTTGCAGATTTCCCCCTTGATGCCACAGTAGCGGGCACGTTGTTCGTAGTCATACGCCGGGCCGCCGGGTGAGGGTTGTTCGGATAGCAGGATGCCGTATTTTGCCGCCGTCACGAAATCTTGCCGATCGCCCATGGAGCCATGCAGCACATAATGCCGCCGACTCCCCCCCGGATAGCGCTGAATCGCCTGCACGAAGCTGTTAACCGTGGCCTTTACCGCCTTATCGCCGACCGCGTGGACAGCCACCTGAAAACCGCGCTGGTGAGCCAGCAGGATCATCTGCTGTAGCGCCTCAGCTTGTTCTTCCTCGGTTGCCCCGGGGCCACCAAACACCGAGCGTCCGCGATATCCCGGCCGGTCGGCGTAATCCTGATTCATCCACGCCGTGTGCGACGTGGGTACGCCATCGCAGAACAGCTTTATGGTCCGGCAATCCAGCCAGCCCCGGTCGGTGAACAGAGAGAAATCAAAGCTATCCAGATCGCGCTTCAGAGTGGCGCAGGACTGAACGCCCCGCTCGGCGGAGTAAAAGGCTATGGATACCCGGGCGGTGAGTTTCCCTTCATCCTGCAGTTCACGGTACGCGGCGATGGCACGATCCCCCGCGGCGCCCACCTCGCGCGTGTTTTCCCCCGGCCCCATCGCGCCTTCGGTGTAGCTGGCGTAGCCTTCACTGTTCATCAGGCGCTGGGCTGCCAGAAGGTTCTCTTTGAGGGCCGCTACGGTCAGACGCGGCATTGTGCCGGATGCCAGATGCAGGGCGGGCAGGTCGATGAAATTACCGTCCAGTTCGCCACTGGCCGTTCGTCCCAGATGTCCGCCGAGGGGATCTGGCGTGCTGGCGTCAAGACCGGAGAGCGCCAGCGCCCGGCTGTTGATGATACAGGAGTGACCGTCCCACAGGGCGAGCAGGGTGGGATGATCGGTCGTGACATCGTCAATATCCCAGCGCGTCAGGGAGCGCTGCTCGGCCGCGCACTCCTCAATCGCATTCGGATCCAGTCCACAGACGCGGAGCCACTCTCCGGCCGGAGTGCGCGCTGCCTGGTCGCGCAGTCTTTCCCGCAGTTCGGCCAGGGAACGCACGTCCTGGCAGTTCAGACAATGCCAGCTGTCAGCGAGCCAGCCGATATGGATATGAGAGTCATGCGCGGCGGGTAAAATGAGTTTGCCCTCAAGGTCAATGACCTGCGTCTGGGGACCAATATGCTGCTGAATCTCCTGGTCTTCACCCACGTTAATAATCCATCCCTGCTTTACGGCGATGGCCCGCTTAAAACTAAAATGTGCGTCCACCGTGGCGACCTTGCCGTTAATCAATACGCAGTCCGCATAAACGACATTATCCATTTATTCCTCCCTGTCGGATGAAAATACCGATCACTATAAATAGTCATCATGGTGATTATATGATTGCTATCTGACTACGAAGGGGATGGAGTGTCAAGCGCGGGTGGTTGGCGGTGTCAGCCTGGCGGTGGAAGAGACGATAAGGAAAAGCGCTGCGCCCGCCGATAGCGAGAGCCATCGGCGGGCGCAGGGGCGTGTTATTCGAAGCGCCAGGCGAGGTTCAGGCCGATGCCGTAGTTGCGTCCCGGTGCAGGTTCGTAGTAGCGTCCGTTGGACTCGTTAACGATGACAGAGCCGACGTACTCCCGGTCGAACAGGTTGTCGACGCGACCGAACAGATCCATATCCATTTTGCCATAACTCCATTTATAGCCGGTCGTCAGGCCAACCACCGTCCAGGAGGGGGCTTTGGCGGTGTTTTCGTCATTGGCCATGATGTCGCTCATATAGCGAATATCGCTGCCGGCATACCAACCTTGCTCCGGCTGATAGCCGAAAGAGGCGTAGCCCATATTGCGCGCGATCCCCGGAATACGGTTGCCGTTGCAGCTGGCATCATCGCAGACGTTAGTGCGATAGGTCGCGTCCAGCCAGGTCCAGGCCGCCTTCAGACGCCAGCTCTCGCCAAACTGCTGATCCAGTCCCAGTTCCATCCCCTGACGACGGGTCTTGCCGGCGTTTTTATAACTGGTGCGCCCGCCGCTACTGCTGTCGACCACGATCTCATTATCGGTATTGGTCTGGAACAGGGCGGCGGTGAACAGCCCATTGCCGATCCGCGTCTTGCTACCGATCTCCACCGTGTCGTTGGTGGAGGGCTTCAGGCCGAAGTTAAGGCCGCTCTGGTTATCGGAGCGGTAGGAGAGTTCGTTAATGGTCGGCGTCTCGAAGCCGCGGCCGGCGGAGAGGTAGACGTTCCACGCGTCGGTCAGGGCATATTTCAGCGAGCCTGCGGGCAGCCATTTGTGATAGCTGGCATCGCCGCTGTCATCGCCATTGCCCGGCGTGATGTAGTAGTCATTTGAATCGAACCATACTGAGCTGTAGCGAACCCCGGCATCGAGCGAGAGTTTTTCCGTTAATTGCCACTGGGTCTGCAGGTAGGGATCGACGTTCCACATCAGGTTGCGTTCGTTACGGCGCAGCGCGCCCTGTTCGCCATACTGCGGCGCGCCGTTGACCATCACAAAGTTTTCATACCCTTTGCGCCGCTCGCTCATGTTCTCGTAGTCGAGCCCGGCGGTCAGGGTGACGGGCACCAGCAGCTCTCCGCGATGGGTCAGCCGGGTATCGATCCCCTGGTAGTGGCGGGTAAGGTCGATCACCCCGCCGGCATGGCTCGGCTTCAGCTGCGGCGCGCGGGGAATGGACTGGAACTGGGTGGTTTCACGTTCCCCGGCGTACATCATAACGCTGAGATCGTCCTGGGCGCTGAGCTGGCGCTCATAGCGCAGGCCGGCCTGGGTCTGCCGGGTGTTTTTGCGGGTATTGTATTCGTCGCCGCGCGGTGACTGGCGCGGGTTATCGCGCCATTCGTCGGCGGTTAAGCCGCCAGCGTCATTGGCTTTGATGTCCACGCTGTTCAGCAGCAGGGTCAGCTTACTGACGTCGTTGATGCGCACCCCCAGCCGGGCGTTCGCCAGATTTTTGCGCGCGCCGCTGTGATCGCGATAGCCATGGGTGGTAAAGCGATTGGTTGAAACCGTGTAATCCACATCGCCTGCATGGCTGCCGTCGCCAACGGCGCCAGTGGCTTTCAGTCCGTAGTGCCAGGTGCCGAAGCTGCCATAGTAGCTGCTGGCTTCCACGGTGGGCGGCTGGGCGCCGGTCTGGCTGGTGACGTTGATCACCCCGCCGGACGAGTTACCGTACAGGGCAGAGAAGGGGCCGCGCAGCACCTCAATGGTGTCAACGCTGCCGATATCGATATTCGAGGTCTGCCCCTGGCCATCGGGCATGGTCGCCGGAATGCCATCCACATAGATGCGCAGCCCGCGCACGCCGTAGGTTGAGCGGGAGCCAAAGCCGCGGATCGACAGCTGTAGATCCTGGGCATAGTTTTGCCGGTTCTGCACCTGCAGGCCCGGTACGGCGCCCAGCGATTCAGAGAGATTAACGCGCGGCGCGGCCTGGCGCATTTCATCCCCATTGACCACGCTGACGGCGGCGGGGGTATCCAGCTCAGAAACCGTGGTTGGCGCGGCGGTCACCACCATGGTTTGTTCATCTGCGGCCTGGGCCGCGGCAATCAGCGGTAGCAGCAGCGCCGGCAGGGCGGCGTGACGCACGGACAGGATTTTCATCGATAATACTCAGAGACGAACCAAATGGAACATATGTATATATGTTACCTCGTTTGTAAAATATTTGAAAATTATTAACTGCCGTTGGTTAACGGATAGTGCTTCTTGCTGATGAATTTACCGAACAACAACAATTAGCGCTCCACTTTGATATAAATAATGATTACTATTCGCATTCAAAAATCAAGGTAAAGCCAGGACTTTACCGCCGGAAGCGATGTCGGGTCAGCACATACTGGTTTATCAAAGGGAGTCGTCATGTCACTACGTCATTTTGCCGCGCCGCGTCTGCGCCATTCACTGTTATTCACCTCTCTGCTGCTGGCGGGCAGCTTTAGCGCCCACGCCGCAGAAGAGATGCTGCGTAAGGCCGTGGGGAAAGGGGCCTATGAAATGGCCTACAGCCAGCAGGAGAATGCCCTGTGGGTTGCCACGTCGCAGAGCCGTTCGCTGGACAAGGGCGGTATTGTTTATCGTCTTGACCCTAACACCCTGGATGTGACGCAGATTATTCACAACGATCTGAAGCCGTTCGGCGCCACTATCAACCATGCCACCGGCACGCTGTGGTTTGGTAATACCGTCGACAGCACTGTCACCGCTATTGACGCCAAAACCGGGGCAGTGAAGGGGCGGCTGGTGCTTGACGAGCGTCAGCGCAGCGAAACCGTGCGCCCGCTGCAGCCGCGCGAGCTGGCCGTGAACGAGCAGACCAACACGGTCTACATTACCGGTCTGGGCAAAGAGAGCGTGATTTGGGTGGTGGATGGCGCGACCCTGAAGCTGAAAACAACCATTACCGGCACCGGCGCGATGGCCACGGGTCTGGCGATCGATCCGCAGGCTAAGCGTCTCTATGCCACCAATGCCGACGGCGAACTGCTGACCATCGACAGCGAGAGCAATACCATTGTGTCGCGCAAGAAATTGCAGGATGACGGTAAAGCGCATTTCTATCTTAACCTGAGCCTGGATACCGCTGGTCACCGTGCTTTTATTACCGACAGCAAGCAGCCGGAGGTACTGGTGGTCGATACCCGCGACGGCAAGGTGCTGGAGAAAATTGCCGCGCCGGAATCACTGGCGGTGCTGTTTAACCCGGTGCGTAATGAAGCCTACGTGACGCACCGCAAGGCCGGAGAAGTCAGCGTTATCGACGGTAAGCGCTATAAAGTGGTGAAGACCTTTAAAACGCCGACTCACCCCAACAGCCTGGCGCTCTCCGAGGACGGCAAAACGCTGTACGTCAGCGTGAAACAGGCGTCCAGCCGCGAAAAAGAAGCTACCGCACCGGACGACGTGATCCGCATCGCGCTGTAAGGCGCCCGGGCGCGACGCCGATCGGTTCATGGTCGTCGCGCCCGGCATCCTGGCGGGCCGGGACAGGCACCTCACCCTCTGTTACAAACGCGTATTGGCCTGATAAACCTGATGGTTATACACTTACCCCTTTCCCGCCAGGCGCGGGCAGTAGTAATCAGTGGAGATAAAATGAAAAAACCATTTATGGTACTTTGCGCAGGCGCCATGCTGGCGCTGCTGGCAGGCTGTACGTCCAACTACGTGATGACCACCAAAAGCGGTCAGACGATTGTCACCCACGGCAAGCCGCAGCTGGATGAAGATACAGGGATGACCAGCTATATCGATGAGTCGGGTAATAAGCGGGAAATTAACAGCAGCGATGTCTCGCAGCTGGTTGAAGATAATTAAGTTCTGACCTCCCGGTTTGCCCGCGACGGACAAACCGGGAGTCCTGCCTGTTACTTCCTCAGCGTCGGCGCCGTACTGTGAATGGCATGGACGCGTTTACGCACACCAAACCAGCCAGCCACCAGCAATACCGCCAGCAGCGGAATTGAGCCTATGGTGTAGGTGCCGTTCGGATAATCGAAGGCCATCAGCACCAGCACGCTGAACAGGAACAGCAGCGTCAGCCAGGAGGTGAACGGCGCCCCCGGCATTCTGAAGCTGACCTTTGCCGCTTTCCCTTCCTTGATCGCTTTGCGCAGACGCATCTGGCACACCACGATAAAGCCCCAGGAGGCAATGATCCCCAGCGAAGCGACGTTAAGTACGATCTCAAACACCTGCGACGGCACCAGATAGTTAAGGAACACCCCCACCACATATACCCCCAGCGTCGCCAGGATCCCGGCGTAAGGGACGTGATGACGGCTCATCTTCGACATAAACTTCGGCGCGGAGCCCCCCATCGACATCGAGCGCAGAATACGCCCGGTGCTGTAGAGACCCGAGTTAAGGCTGGAGAGGGCCGCGGTTAACACCACGATGTTCATCACGCTGCCGATATAAGGTACGCCCAGTTTTGAGAAGAAGGTGACGAACGGACTTTGTCCGGCCTGGTAGGCATTCCAGGGCAGGAGCAGTACCAGCAGCACCACCGAACCGACGTAGAACAGGCCGATACGCCAGATCACGCTGTTGATGGCTTTCGGCACCATCGACTCTGGATCTTTACACTCGCCGGCCGCGGTTCCCACCAGCTCAATGGAGGCGAAGGCGAAGACCACGCCCTGCACCAGCACCAGCGCCGGCAGGAGGCCGTGCGGGAAGAAACCACCGTTATCGGTGATCAGATGGAAGCCGGTGGCATTGCCATCCAGCGGCTTACCGGAGCCGAGGAAAATGGTGCCGACCACGAGGAAGGCGACGATCGCCAGCACTTTAACCAGCGCGAACCAGAACTCCATCTCGGCGAACCACTTCACGCCGATCATGTTCATGGTGCCGACGATGGCCAGCGCGCCAAGGGCGAAGACCCACTGCGGCACGTCGCCAAACGCGCCCCAGTAGTGCATATACAGCGCCACGGCGGTGATATCGACGATCCCGGTCATGGCCCAGTTAACGAAGTACATCCAGCCGGCCACGTAAGCGGCCTTTTCACCGAGGAATTCCCTGGCATAGGAGACGAAGCTGCCGCTCGAGGGGCGGTGGAGAACCAGTTCGCCGAGGGCGCGAAGAATAAAGAAGGAGAAGATGCCGCAGACCAGATAGACCAGGGCAAGCGCTGGCCCTGCCATTTGTAAACGTGCCCCGGCGCCGAGGAACAAACCGGTACCGATGGCGCCGCCGATGGCGATCATCTGTACCTGACGGTTGCCCATCGCTTTGTGATAACCCGCTTCATGTGAGTTGAGCCAGTGGCGTTTTGCAGCATGATGCTCCGCTGCATTTTCGTGTTTCGTATTCATTGATGTATCAGTTTCCTGTCAATGCCCATGTTTGCAGCCGGAGTGGAGGACGGCTGGCACATTATGCTGGCTTTCTCATCATTCTGACGTAGGAGATAAGCTCAGACATGGCGCTGAATCCTACACGTAACGTAATAGTTACGCACCTAAAACATTTACCGATAGCATTTGACAGATTTATCAATGAGATCAGCGTCGCAGAGTTTCCAGTAACAGCGTGAAAGCGCTGGTATGCTGGCGCCGGCTGGGGTAGTAGAGATGGTAGCCGGGGAAGGTGGGGGTCCACTCCGTCAGCACCCGCACCAGCCGGCCACTGGCTAAGGCCTCCGCCACGCAATCGTCCGGAACGTAGGCCAGCCCGAGGCCCGCTTCCGCCGCGTCGATGCGCTGCGGCAGGCTGTTGAGGATCAATTGTCCCTCCACTCGCACCTGAATCTCCCGGCCATCGCGGGCAAATTCCCAGGCGTAAAGTCCCCCTCGTGTCGGCAGACGCAGATTGATGCAGCGATGCCGGGCAAGATCCCAGGGCGTTTGCGGCGTACCGGCCCGCTGCAGATAGGCCGGCGAACCCACCACCGCCATCCGCATATCCGGGGCGATGCGCACGGCAATCATATCTTTTGCCACCTGTTCGCCGAGACGCACCCCGGCGTCGAAGCGGTCACCCACGATATCCGTGAGACCATTATCAACAGTGATTTCGATGTTAATATCAGGATATTGCAGCATAAATGGCTTTAGCGCCGGCCAGAGCACCGCGCTGGCGGCATGCTCCCCGGCGGTGATGCGCAGGTTGCCCGCCGGGCGCTCTCGGGTGTCGCGCAGGGCGGCCAGGGCCTGCTCCATCTCTTCCAGATGCGGACCGAGGCGCTGAATCAGTCGCTCGCCCGCTTCGGTCGGCACCACGCTGCGGGTGGTGCGGGTCAGCAGCCGCACATCGAGCCGCGCTTCAAGATGGCGCATAGCATGGCTGAGCGCCGATTGCGACACGCCAAGCTGGGCCGCCGCGCGGGTAAAGCTGCGCTCACGCGCTACCACCATAAAGGAGAGCAGATCGTTTACGTTCTCTTTTAGCATAATCTTTCCGGATTGATGAATACCGCTCACAGGTACGCTGAGTGTAAGCCCGACGGAGGGGAGGCGCCAGTCTGATAGCCGGACGCAGTGGAGCAGAATGATCACGACGGTTAACAACGCAGGGTTTAATTCATCAAGACGGCGAATGTAATGTAATATGTCCAAAAAACTGCAGCGCCAGGCGAACCCACACAATGACACCCTTACACTTTCATAAATATCACGGGCTGGGTAATGATTACCTGGTATGCCATCGCGACGTTGCCGATCAGTTGAGCAACGAGCATATTCAAATTCTGTGCCATCGCCACTATGGCGTGGGATCGGATGGCCTGCTGATCGACAGCGGCGATCAGATCAATCCCACACTGCGTATTA
Source organism: Klebsiella sp. 10982 (assembly GCF_048589245.1). Lineage (NCBI taxonomy): Bacteria > Pseudomonadati > Pseudomonadota > Gammaproteobacteria > Enterobacterales > Enterobacteriaceae > Klebsiella > Klebsiella sp. 10982. The sequence continues at coordinate 27,139 of NZ_JBMAXV010000015.1, read as the reverse complement.
TCAATCCGGACGGCTCCGAGGCGGAGAAAAGCGGTAACGGGCTACGGATCTATGCGCGTTATCTTTTTGATATCGGTCGTGTCGGCCATGAGCCCTTTCTGGTACACACGGCGGGCGGTGACGTTCATTGCACTGTGCATGGCGATGTTCATCAGATTAGCGTCGACATGGGGCGGGCGAATTTCAATCCGGCGGCGCTGCCCGCCTTAGTGAATTTGCCTGAGGCGGTGAATTATCCTTTGCCGCTGGCGGATGAAACCCTGTCCGTCGTGCTGGTCTCCATGGGCAATCCCCACTGCGTTGTCCTCGTAGATAAGCTCGACCTGGCGCAGGTTCATCGTTTAGGACCGCAAATCGAACACCATTCCCTGTTCCCCAAACGCACCAATGTCCAGTTCGTGGAAGTTATCGATCGCCATACGCTGAAGATTGGTATCTGGGAGCGGGGCGCGGGGTTCACGATGGCCTCCGGGAGCAGCAGCTGCGCGGCTGCCAGCGCGATGCGCCGGTTAGGGAAGGTGGACGATCGGGTGGATGTCAACATGCCTGGTGGTCAGCTGCACATCGCCTTCGACGCGGGTTTTCAGGTCCTTATGCGTGGTCCGGTGCATAAAATCGCCAGCCTGACGCTGGATAAAGACTGCTTTGTTGGCGGCAGCGCCATCTTCACTGGCGCTGCATAACAGATGGCGCGGTCAGCCTGAAATTAACTCTCCTGTGGATCTGCCGACGGCCCGTTTGCCGAACAAACGATGGTGGCATGGTCCCACCAGGCATTATGCTTAACGTTGGTGGCAAGGACGGTAAATTGCGCCTGCTGTATCTCATTCAGTAAAGCCGGGAGGGGTTTAAGCGTACGCCAGGGCTGCCCCTCTTTCAGGAGATGATGCCTGGCAGGATCGTAAGTGGCGAGGTCTTCAGCATAACGAGGAAGCCCGCACATCGAGCCGATCACCAGCCGGCCTGCGGGATTCAGCAATCTTCTCGCCTCGGCGAAAAAACGGCGACGCTCATCTTCCAGCAGACAATGTAGACAGCTGCCATCAATGATTAAGGCATACTGGGCATCCTCACATTGAGAAAGATGACAGACGTTGCCGACGAAAAATGTGGCGTCCAGACCCGCTTGCTGAAAACGGTCTTCTGCCCAGCGGATCGCCGTTTCGGACACATCAACACCCGATACGGCATAGCCTCTTTCCGCCAGATACTGGGCTGCCATGGCACCATTGCCACATCCCAGTTCAAGTACCGGCGCGCCGGGAGCGGGTAAATAGCCATGGGCATCCAGCCAATGAAATGTTTTTTCCTGTTGTATCTTTGCCCGGGCAAAACCATCACCCGCCCAGGCGCTGGCTCCGTTGGCTAACAGTTGTCTGTAGCGTGCTTCATAGGGGTTCATCCTGAAAACACCTTTTATCATTGATAAGCATCACTACTGTATACGCCATTTAACATTGATATAAGTATTCGTTTGGCTACCAGGGAGAAACAGAGATGAACATCAACGTGGTCGGCACCAGCGGCTCAGGCAAATCCACCCTGGCCCGGCGCCTGGCGCACCGGCTGGGGCTGCCGTGGATCGAGCTCGATCGCCTGTACTGGCGGCCGAACTGGCAGGGCGCACCGGATGAGGCGTTTTTCGCCGCTATTGCCGCCGCGACGGCCACGCCGGGCTGGGTGCTGGATGGCAATTATAATCGCAGCCGCAGCGTTAAATGGCGCGAGGTGGATCTGGTGATCTGGGTAGATTATGGCTTCTGGCGCACGCTGCGCCAGGCGGTATGGCGGGCGGCGAGCCGGGCGTGGCGGCATCAGGAGCTGTGGCCGGGCACGGGCAACCGCGAGAGCTTTCGTCGTTCGTTCTGCAGTCGGGAATCCATTATCCTGTGGACGCTTAAGACCTGGCGGCAGCATCGCCGACGCTATCTGGCCGATATGCAGGATCCGCAATATCGCCATATTCGCTTCGTCCGGGTGCGCAATCCGCGGCAGGCTGAGGCGCTGCTGCGCGAGCTGGAAGCGCAGCGGTCAGCCGGGCATATCTAATTTTCAGCAGTACACATGTGAATTAATTGTTTCTCAATAGTTAGCAGAGATTTTAATAATGCAGGCACGTACTTTCACATGAGCCTGCGAAATGTCTTATCGAATCAGTATCCTGGATAAAAGTCCGCTTGCCGCCGGGGAAACCGCTGCGCAGGCGCTGGCGCGTACATTAACGCTGGCGCAACACGCCGAAGCCTGGGGTTACCACCGCTTCTGGGTCGCCGAACACCACAATACCGATCAGCTGGCGAGCCCCTCGCCGGAGCTGGTTATCGCCTGGCTGCTGGGCCACACCCGGCGCATTCGCCTCGGGTCCGGCGGCGTCATGCTCCAGCACTACAGCCCCTATAAGGTCGCGGAAAACTTTAACCTGCTCGCCGCCATCGCCCCGGGTCGCATCGATCTCGGGGTGGGCAAGGCGCCTGGCGGCCTGCCGCTTTCCACCCGCGCCCTGCAGCAGGGCCTGCATCAGGAGGAGAAAGGCACCTTTGCCGATCAGCTGGCGCAGCTCGATAACTGGCTGTCACTGACTGAGCCAGGGGGAGAGGAGAGCCTGCGCGCCACGCCGATCCCGCCGCGCCGGGCCGACGGTTTCCTGCTCGGCGCCAGCCTGGAGAGTGCTGAACTGGCCGCCCGTCTTGACTGGAACTTTGTCTTTGCCGCCCATCTCAATGGCGACAGCGCGCTGCGCCGCACGGTGATCAACCGCTGGCGCGAGCTCAGCCCGCGTGAGGCGATTGTCGCCGTGCAGGTGGTGGTGGCTGACGATCCGGCCACCGCCGCCGCGCTGGCGCAGCAGGTCGAGGTGTGGGGCGTCGAGCTGGAGAACGGCCAGCGGGTGACCGTCGGCAGCGAGGCTCAGGCCGCCGCTTTTGCCCGCCAGGCCGGCAGCCGGCCGACGCGCATCCACCGCCGCGAATCCTCACTGATCTCCGGTACTCCCGAACAGGTTAAAGCCCGGCTTGACGCGCTGCAGGCGGAAGATCAGCTGGATGAACTCATCATTGATACCCCTATTAGCGACGGGCCAGCGCGCCTGGACTCCCTGCGCCTGCTGGCGCAGGCTCACTACGGCAAGGAGGTGCTGAATGTCCTTTGAACAACAACTGATTAGCTGGCGGCGCGAGCTGCACCAGAACCCGGAGCTCTCCCTGCAGGAGGTAGCCACCACCGCGCGGATCCGCGACTGGCTGCAGAGCGGCGGGCTGACACTGCTGCCCTACGATCTGAAAACCGGGCTGGTCGCCGAAGTCGGCAGCGGCGACAAGGTGATTGCTCTGCGGGCGGACATTGACGCGTTGCCCATCGAGGAGGCGACCGGTCTGCCTTACCGCTCGCAAAATGAAGGGGTGATGCATGCCTGCGGCCATGATATTCACACCAGCGTGATGCTGGGGGCGGCGCTGCTGCTGAAAGAGCGGGAAGCGGAACTCCCGGGGCGGGTGCGGATCCTGTTTCAGCCGGCGGAGGAAAATTTTGGCGGGGCGAAAACCCTGATCCGCGCCGGGGCGCTGGAGGATGTGTCGGCGATCTTTGGCATGCACAATGAGCCCGGCCTGCCGGTGGGGGAATTTGCCACCCGCGGCGGCGCGTTCTACGCCAACGTCGACCGCTTCGTCTTCAAAGTGACCGGGAAGGGGGCGCATGCCGCGCGCCCACATGAAGGAAAGGATGCGATCCTGCTGGCCAGCCAGCTGGTGACGGTGCTGCAGAGCGTGGCCAGCCGGGAAGTGAACACCCTCGACTCGGTGGTGCTCAGCGTGACGCGGATCCAGGGGGGCAATACCTGGAACGTGCTGCCGGAGAGCGTCGAGCTGGAAGGGACGCTGCGCACCCACAGCAGTGATGTGCAGCAGCGGGTCAAGGCCCGGGTCAGCGAGATCGCCGCCGGTTTCGCCAGCGCCTTTGGCGCACAGATTGACGTCTTCTGGTATGCCGGCCCGACGGCCCTGGTCAACGACGCCCGCTGGGCCGACTTCGCCAGCGACGTGGCGGCCCAGGCCGGGTACCGCACCCATCACGCCGATCTGCATCTCGGCGGCGAAGATTTTGCGGTCTATCTTCAGCATATTCCCGGGGCGTTCGTCAGCATTGGCAGCGCCAGCGAATATGGTCTGCACCATCCGGCATTTAATCCGGACGAACGGCTTATTGCGCCCGCAGCGCACTATTTCGCCCAGTTGGCGGAACAGGCATTACAACATATTTAATGGATGACAGGGGAAGGGGTAGCTATGTCTGGAAATCGACAATTGCGTCTGGGAACGATATTACATGGCGCATCGGGAAATATGTCCGCCTGGCGTCATCCGGCGGCGCAGGCGGACGCCAGTATTAATTTTGACTTCGTCACACAGACGGCGTTAAAAGCGGAAGCGGGGAAGCTGGATTTTATTTTTGTCGCCGACGGTTTATATATTAACGAAAAATCGATTCCCCATTTTCTAAATCGCTTCGAACCTTTAACGGTACTTTCCGCGCTGGCGGCGGTCACCCGGCGTCTGGGGCTGGTGGGGACCTTATCCACTTCCTACAGTGAGCCGTTTACCACCGCCCGCCAGTTCGCCAGCCTCGACCATCTAAGCCAGGGACGGGCGGGGTGGAACGTGGTCACTTCCCCGCTGGAAGGATCGGCGAAAAACTTCTCCCGTGCCCAACATCCGGATCATGCGCTGCGCTATCGCATTGCCGATGAATATCTGCAGGTGGTGAAAGGGTTATGGGATTCGTGGGAAGAAGACGCCTTCGTGCGCAATAAGGAGACTGGCCAGTTCTTTGATAAAAATAAACTGCATACGCTCGATCACCACGGCGATTTCTTTAAAGTCGCCGGGCCGCTGAATATTGCCCGCACGCCGCAGGGCCGACCGATTATTTTCCAGGCCGGCGCGTCGGACGACGGCAAAAAATTAGCCGCACGTCACGCCGATGCCATTTTTACCCATCAGGAATCGCTGGCCGAGGCGCAGGCATTTTATCAGGATGTCAAAAGCCAACTCAGCGCATATCAGCGCAGCCCGGACCAACTGCATATCTTCCAGGGCGTCAGCGTCATCGTCGGGGATGACGCCGAGGATGCGGAACGTCAGTACCAGACTACCGCGGCGCTGGTTTCCATCGAGGATGCGCTGAATTATCTCGGGCGCTATTTCGAACACCACGATTTCTCGCAGTACCCGCTCGACGAACCTTTCCCGGATATTGGCGACCTGGGACAGAACAGCTTCCGCAGCACCACCGACGAGATTAAACGCCACGCCCGCGAGCGGGGATTAACCCTGCGCCAGGTGGCCCTGGAGGCAGCGAGCCCACGTCCGCGCTTTACCGGCACAGCCAGCGATGTCGCCGATGGCCTGCAATTGTGGTTCGAACAGCACGCGGCGGACGGTTTCATTATTCAGGGCGGTACGCCGGAAACCTTCCCGCGCTTTGTGGATGAGGTGGTTCCGCTGCTTCAGGCGCGTGGACTGTTCCGTCGCGACTATCCGGGCACCACCCTGCGGGAAAGTCTGGGTCTGGCGCTACCCGCTAATCAATTCCAAAAATAATAAAAGAGAATCACGCTATGCAGAAAACAACACTCTTGCTGGCCGTCGCGTTGGCATTTAGCGCCTCGTCGTGGGCCCAGGACGTCAGGATCAATGGCACCGGGGTGAGCCTGGAGGCCAACAAAACGCCGATTCACACAGCGAAAAATCCGCAGGCCATTGCCCTGTTGCCGAAAGACCTGCATCTGGTGGTGCCGGGGAAATTCACCGTCGCGGTGGCGGCCCTGAACTCACCGCCGCTGACGGTCTTCGCCGATGACAACAAAACCCTGCTCGGCAGCGAGACGGATATCGCCCGGCTGGTGGCGGAGAGCCTTGGACTGGAAGTGAACGTGGTTCCCACTTCATGGGAAGACTGGCCGCTGGGCGTCACCTCCGGCAAATATGATGCCGCGATCAGCAATATTACCGTCACCAAAGAGCGCAAAGAGAAGTTCGATTTCGCCACCTACCGCAAAGACTCGCTGGGCTTCTACGTCAAAAGCACCAGTCCGCTGAACAAAATTGACAAGGCGGAGGACATCGCCGGGCTGAAGATTATCGTCGGCTCCGGTACTAACCAGGAGGCGATCCTGCTGGCGTGGAATGCGGAGAACGTCAAAAAGGGGCTGAAGCCGTTTACCCCGGTTTACACCAAGGATGATGCCGCCCAGACGCTGGCTCTGCAAACCGGACGAGCCGATGCCTTTTTCGGCCCCAACGTGATTGGCGCATGGAAGGCGGCGCTGACCGGCAAAACCAAACTGGTGGGCAGCGTCGATGGCGGCTGGCCGAAAGCGGCGCATATCGCGGTGACGCTGAAAAAAGACAGCGGGCTGGTGAACGCCGTCCAGGCGGCGCTGAACGGCGCTATCGCCAGCGGGGATTACGCCAAAGTGCTTAACCGCTGGGGTGAAGGAGTGGAAAGCATTCCGCAATCGGAAATCAACCCGCCCGGACTGGGCGACTGACAGGAGGCGCGATGAGCGAAGCATTCCGCGATATTTCTCCGGACGCCCCGGAGCTACAGCCGATTATTAGCGGGCTGTTTGCCGAATACGCCGCCCGCTACGGCGACTATTTTTCCCGCGATGCGGAAGTGGAGTTGAGTGAGTGGTATGTGCCGCCGCAGGGGCTGTTTATCGTCCTTGAGCGGGAGGGCGAAATTATCGCCACCGGCGCTTATAAGCCGAAAGATCGCCACACCGCGGAGATCAAACGTATCTGGACGCACCGCGACCTGCGCCAGCAGGGGCTGGCGGCGAAGGTGGTTCAGGAGCTGGAGCGGCGGGCGGTGCTGGCCGGGTACAGCCATATCTACCTGACCACCGGCTTCCGCCAGCCGGAGGCGGTAAAGCTCTATCTCAGCCAGGGGTATGAGGCGCAGTTTGACCTCACGCGCGACCCGGAAGAGTACAGTCAGCCGCCCTACGATGGCCGGTTGCGGTTCACTAAAGCGCTGGCGGTGAGCGCCTTCAGTCACAGCGCCTGAGGAGGCATGATGCATTCATCTGAAACAATCAAAGTGGTGCCGGCGCGCTACCCGCTGCGGGTAGTCGGGGCGCTGGTCGCCCTGCTGGTGCTGGCGGTGGTGATCCAGTCGGTGGCCTTTAACCCGCGCTGGGAGTGGGGCGTCTTCGCCCGCTGGTTCTTCGACCCGGTGATCCTCGAGGGGCTGGGACAAACCCTGCTCCTGACCCTGCTCGGCACGGTGCTGAGCGTGATCTTCGGCGGCCTGCTGGCGCTGGCCCGCTTATCCTCATCGTGGCTGCTCAGCAGCCTCGCCTGGGGTTATATCTGGCTGTTTCGCTCGCTGCCGCTGATTGTGGTGCTGATCATTCTCTATAACTTTTCCTATCTCTACGACACCCTGTCGCTGGGGATCCCGTTTACCGGCGTCACCTGGGCCAGCTATCAGACCATTAACGTGCTGGGGCAATTCTCCACGGCGGTGGTGGGCCTGACGCTGGTGCAGAGCGCCTATACCGCGGAGATCATTCGCGGCGGCTTTTTGGGGGTCGACCACGGGCAGTATGAAGCCGCCGCCGCGCTGGGGCTTCCCGCCTGGCGACGCACGTTGCGCATTATTCTGCCGCAGGCGTTGCGCACCATTCTGCCCTCCGGCTTCAATGAGATCATCAGTCTGGCCAAGGGAACGGCGATGGTGTACGTCCTGGCGATGCCGGAACTGTTCTACACCATCCAGATGATCTACAACCGTACCCAGGAGGTGATCCCGCTGTTGATGGTCGGCGCCGCCTGGTATCTGGCGATCACCAGCGTCCTCTCCGCCATTCAGTATCTGGTGGAACGCGCCCTGGCGCGCAGCGAGCGTCGCTCGGCGGTAAACAGCGCCCGCAGCAGCCGTCTGAATCAACCCGCACGTCAACCACAGCCGCAGGAGGCCGTTCATGCCCAGCTCTCATAATGGCCATATCTCTATCACCGGGGTCAGCAAATACTATGGCCGCCACAAGGCGCTGGACAATGTGTCGCTGGAGATCCCCCCGGGCACGGTGACGGTGATCCTCGGCCCTTCCGGCTCGGGCAAGTCCACGCTGCTGCGCACCATAAATCACCTCGAACGTGTCGATGAGGGATTTATTCAGATTGATGGCGACTATATCGGTTATCGCCGCAAAGGCGACAAGCTGTATGAGATGAAAGAAAAGGAAATTCTTCGCCAGCGGATCAACGTCGGCTACGTGTTCCAGAACTTTAACCTGTTTCCGCACCTGACGGTGCTGGAAAACCTGATTGAGGCGCCGATCGCCCACAAGCAGGTCACGCGCAAAGAGGCCATTGCCCGTGCCTGGGAACTGCTGGACGTCGTCGGACTGCGCAATAAAGCCGACGCCTGGTCGCGGCATCTCTCCGGCGGGCAGCAGCAGCGTATCGCCATTGCCCGGGCGCTGGCGCTGAACCCGCGGGTGATCCTGTTTGATGAGCCCACCTCGGCGCTGGATCCCGAGCTGGTGGGCGAGGTGCTGGATGTCATCAAGAAGCTGGCGCGCTCCGGCACTACCCTGGTGGTGGTGACCCATGAGATTGGCTTTGCCCGCGAGGTGGCCGACCAGGTGGTGTTTATGGTCGACGGCAGGATCGTCGAGCAGGGCAGCAGCGACGAGGTGCTCAACCATCCGCAGCATCCGCGTACCCGACAGTTTTTATCCAGGGTGCTGCCGTCATGAAAAGAGCGCTAATGACCCTTATTCTCAGCGCTTTTGCCATGAGCGCTCACGCGGCGCTGGATCTGCGCGCCAATGAGCAGCCATTGCCGGTCACCCGTGACCCGCAGGCGATAGCGAAAATCCCGCCGGGCTATCGCTTCGTCGAGCCGGGGACGCTGACGGTGGCGATCTCGGCGCTCAATTCGCCGCCGCTGGCGCTGCTGGCCAGCGACAACCGCACGCGGATCGGCAGCGACCCGGATATGGCCCGCCTGCTGGCCGGAAGCCTTGGCCTGAAGCTCAGGCTGGTGCCCACCGCGTGGGAGGACTGGCCGCTGGGCATCGCCTCCGGCCGCTACGACGTGGCGCTGATCAATATCGCGGTGACCGAGAAGCGCAAAGAGAAGTTCGATTTTGCGACTTACCGGGTGGACTCCCTGGCCTTCTCGGTGAAATCCACCAGCGACATCGCCGCGATAAACGGACCTGCCGACCTCGCCGGGCGCAAAGTGATCGTCGGGTCCGGCACCAATCAGGAGCGGATCCTGCTGGGCTGGAACGAGGACAACCGCGCCGCCGGACGGCCGCAGGCCCAGCCGGTCTACCTGACCGATGATGCCTCCGGCAACCTCTATATCCAGTCCGGGCGGGCGGATATCTTTTTCGGCCCGCAGTCGGTGGCAGCCTATAAAGCCGCCCTTAACGGCCAGACCCGGGTGGTGGGCCTGGGGCCGAAAAAAGCGTGGGTGGCGACGACCACTAAAAAAGGCAACGGTCTGGTCTATGCCCTGCAGGCGGCCTTCGACGGGGCGATTGCCCGCGGTGAATATCAGCAGGTGCTGGCGCGCTGGGGAGAGCAGGGCGAAGCGGTGACGCAGTCGGTGGTCAACCCGCCGGGGATAACCTACTAAAAAACCGCTGTTTCGCCGGAGTACAATGCGAAACAGCGGAGGCGAATGCTCGCCAGGGTCTTCAATCAAACGGTGCGCGGAGTGAGCGTCAAGCGATCCAGCGGCCCAACGATGAACAGATAGGAGAACAGGCCCAGCACGCCCATGGAACCAACGTAGAGGATGGCGTAATCAAATGAGTGGGTATTGGCGAGGATCACCCCGATGACCAGCGGGGTAATGATGCTCGCCAGGTTGCCGCACATATTGAACACGCCGCCGGCAATACCGAGCATCTCTTTTGGCGAGGTGTCGCTCAGCACGCACCAGCCGAGGTTTCCGAAACCTTTGGCAAAGAACGCCAGGCTCATGGCGGCGATCACCACCACTTCCGAAGAGGTGTAGTTGGCGACGACAATGATGCAGGAGAGCAGCATGCCGCAGATCACCGGAAGCTTACGGGCGGTGGTCAGACTGTAACCGCGTTTCAGCAGCCAGTCCGAAAACACGCCGCCCAGCAGGCCGCCGATAAAGCCGGCTATCGCCGGGATACTGGCGACAAACCCGACTTTGAGGATTGACATGCCTTTGGCCTGGTAGAGGTAGGTCGGAAACCAGGTGAGGAAGAACCAGGTAATCGAGGTGACGCAAAACTGGCCGATATAAACCCCGATCATCATGCGATTGACACAGACGCTTTTAATCTGCGCGAGGGTTAATTTTTGCTGCGTTTTCTGGCTACCTAATTCCGGTACGCCGCCGCCTTCACGAATATAATCGAGCTCCTGTTGGTTAATTTTAGGATGATGTGAAGGATCCTTCACTTTTACCAGCCAGAATATCCCCAGCACCACCCCGATAGCGCCAATATAATAAAAGACATAGTGCCAGCTTAAATTATGCAGAATGATGGTCATCAGCGGCGTAATAATGCCCAGCGAAATATACTGCGCCGCCTGATAGACCGAGGTGACAAATCCACGCTCTTTATTGGGAAACCACTGGACGCTCAGGCGACTGTTGGCCGGAAAGGCGGGCGCTTCAATGGCGCCCATCATCAGACGCAGGATCACCAGCACCACCAGCGGGCTGGCAAACAGATAAATCGTGCCCTGGAACATAGTGACGACCGACCAGCCAATCAGCGCGCAGCCATAGACCAACCGCGAACCATATTTATCCAGCAACCAGCCGCCGGGGATTTGCATAATGACGTAGGAAATACCAAACACCGAAAAGGCCAGGCCCATGGCTTCAGGGTCAAAACCTAACTCTTTACTCATAATGGGCGCGACAACGGACAGAGTGGCCCGGTCAGCATAATTAAATACGGTCGCGAGAAATAAAAAAAGTAATATGCCGTAACGCACGTTGCTGCGTTTTAGTTGCTGTTGCATGTTATTCAACTCCTTTGCAGGGTTGTGAAGACACGTCGTCCTCCATGCCGCCTTGATGCTGGCTGCAGGATTTCGTGTATAGCGAGTACAGCGGGTCAGAGGTTTATCCCCGGTGGCGCTGCGCTTACCGGGGCTACGGGTCATCAGTGGTCTGCGGACCGGTAGCCCGGATAAGGCGTTGGCGTCATTATCCGGGGAACGTGATTACGGGCGTGTTCCGAACTCGCAGCTCTGCTGGGTCCAGCGGCGCGCCTGCTCGCTGAGGGTGAAGCCCAGACCATGACGTTCGGAAACCCACATCCGCCCATCGCGCAATTCTAATTGCTCGTTAAACAGCGGGTTCAGCCACTCGAAGTGCTCCAGCCATGGCTCCAGCGGGTAAGCGGCGGCGAGATGCAGGTGCACCTCCATGGCAAAGTGCGGGGCCAGCTTGCGACCGTGCTTCGCGGCCAGATCCATTATTTTCAGGAACGGGGAGATCCCGCCGACGCGCGGGGCATCTGGTTGCACGAAGTCGCTGGCGTTGCCGAGGATCAACTGCTCATGTTCGCGGAAGCTGGTCAGCATCTCGCCGGTGGCAATCGGCGTATCCAGCGCGGCGGCCAGCTGCGCGTGGCCTTCAACGTCATAGGCATCCAGCGGCTCCTCAATCCAGATCAGATTGAACGGCTCCATTTTACGTCCCATGCGGATGGCGGTTTCACGGTCCCACTGCTGGTTGGCATCGACCATCAGCGGGAAGTCATCGCCCAGCACTTCGCGCACCGCCGTCAGACGACGGATATCCTCGGCAGTATTAGGCTGACCGACTTTCAGTTTAATCCCGCCGATGCCGTTTTCACGGGAGATAGCCACGTTTTTCAACACTTGATCCAGGGGGGTATGCAGGAAGCCACCGGAGGTGTTGTAGCACTGCACGGAATCACGATGTGAACCCAGCAGTTTGGCCAGCGGTAGACCGGCGCGCTTGGCTTTCATATCCCACAGGGCAATATCGATAGGGGAGATAGCTTGTAACGCCATTCCGCTACGGCCGACGGAAGCCCCGGCCCACAGCAGTTTGGTGTAGATCTTGTCGATGTCGTTTGGATCTTCGCCAAGCAGATTATCGGCAATCTCTTTAGCGTGAGCGTAAATGCCCTGGCCGCCCGCACGTTTCGAGTAGCTAAAGCCGACGCCGGTAAATCCATCCCGGGAGTGAATTTCCGCGATGATAATCGCCACTTCGGTCAGCGGTTTTTGGCGACCGGTCAGCACTTTGGCATCGCTGACGGGGGTGGCCAGCGGCAGAAAAGCCAGCGACAGTTTCACGTGGTCAATGCGGTCACCGGTTTCAGCGGCGGTTTTGACGCCGAAAGCTTTGGCGTAGGTTACGGACTCGGAATTGGCGCTTGAGGTCATAGTGGTGTCCTTTTTGATAACAAAATGATTGCGCTATCATTTGTAATAGTGAAATGCTTTTGACGCTACGCTAGTGGTTTTAATTTGTACAAACGATCACAATTGGCCGTTATAAAGGCGAAAACTTTGCTGTGCAGGTCACAATCCAAACAGTTTGTGAAATGTGATAAGTTAAAATGATAGCGATAACATTTTGGAGTGCAGGTCATTGATTCTGTTAGGGGAGACGCGGCGGGCGCTGGCAATTGCGTGGGGCATCATCAATAATGCCCACAGGAAACGACTTAACACAGGGGCTTAGCCGTGAAAAGCAAAAAACCGACGCGGGCGCCGACGCTGGAGGATGTGGCTCGCAGCGCCGGGTTGTCGCCGATGACGGTCAGTCGGGCGCTGAATACGCCCCAGCTGGTCAGGCCAAAAACGGTAGAGAAAGTGATGCAGGCGGTGCAGGCGACGGGCTATATCCCCAATGCGCTGGCCGGGGGGCTCGCCTCCAGGCGCAGCAAGCTGGTGGCGGTCGTGGTGCCGCAGATCAATAACAATATGTTTGTCGATACCATCCAGGCGCTAAGCGATACTCTGGCGGCGCGCGGCTACCATATGCTGCTGTGCGTGGCGGGCTATGACCGGCAGACCGAAGCCGAGCTGGTCTCCACCTTACTGTCGCGGCGCCCCGATGGCGTGGTGTTAACCGGCATCCAGCATGCGCCGCTGTTAAAGAAAACGATTCTTAACGCCGCCACGCCGGTGGTGGAAATCTGGGATCTCACCCCGACGCCGCTGGATATGCTGGTCGGTTTTTCCCATGAAAAAGTGGGCGAAACCATTGGCGAGTACGTGCTGGAGAAAGGCTATCGGCGTCCGGGTCTGCTGTGGGCGGGCGATGCGCGCGCGATGTTGCGTAAGCAGGGGCTCTGCGCCCGACTGGCTAAAAAAGGGCTGGACGATGCGCCTCAGGTTGAAGTGCCGCTCCCGGCGTCGCTGGCGCTGGGACGAAGCGGTCTGGCTGAGCTGCTGGCCGCCGGCGAGTTTGATGTGATCATCTGCAGCTCAGATACCCTCGCCCAGGGGGCGATTATGGAAGCCGAAAGCCGGGGGCTACGCGTACCGCAGGATCTGGCGGTGATCGGATTTGGCGATCTGGATTTCGCCGCCAGCAATCGTCCGGCCATCACTACCGTCAGCGTCGACCGTCATGCCATCGGCGAACGGGCCGCTACGTTGCTGGCCGACCGTATCGAAGGGGGAGAAGAAAGCGGGTTGATTATAGATATCGGCTTTCAGCTGGTGGCGCGGGAATCGGCGTAGCCCTGCTTTTTCAGGGCGCAATATGCCGGGTGGGTGAGCGGCAATTTTCTGCCTACACTTAGGCTTTACCCTGGAGGCAGCCCATGATAACCGTTTATGGCGTGCCGGGATGGGGCTCGACGATTAGCGAGCTGATGCTCTCCCTGGCCGATATTCCCTACGAGGTGGTTGACGTCGAGGGCTTTGACCAGCCCGGCCCGGCGCGCGAGCGTCTGCGGCAGATTAACCCGCTGTGCCAGGTGCCCACCCTGCAGCTGGCCGACGGGAGCATCATGACTGAAACCGCCGCCATCGCGCTGATGATCCTCGACCAGCGTCCCGATCTAGCCCCCGCGCCAGGGACGCCGCAGCGTCAGCAGTTCCAGCGTCTGCTGGTCTGGCTGGTGGCCAACGTCTATCCTACCTTTACTTATGCCGATTACCCGGAACGCTGGGCGCCCGCCGCCGCGGAGCAACTGGTGGAGAATTGTCGCCAGTACCTGAAAAATCTCTATCTCTGGTTTGAACAGCAGCTGGCCGCCGGGCCGTGGGCGCTGGGCGCGTCGGTAACGTTGCTGGATTGCTATATCGCGGCGATGTACAGCTGGGGGCCGCGACAGGCTTGGTTTGACGCCCACGCGCCAAAATTCGCCGCCATCGCCCGGGCGGTCTGTCAGCGACCGGAGCTGGCCGCGGCGCTTCGCCGTAACAAGCTGATTTAACGCACGCGATGCCAGCCAGAACGGCCTTTCTGTGGTAGCGTTATGGCTCTGACCACAAGGAGTCTTTGCTATGCCGCATGTAGATATTAAATGTTTTCCCCGTGAACTGACTGACGAACAGAAAACCGCGCTGGCCGCCGACATCACTGAGGTGCTGATCCGCCATCTGAACAGCAAAGAGAGCGCCGTCAGCGTCGCGCTCACTCAGGTTGAGCCGGAGGCGTGGCAGGCGGTGTGGGACAGTGAGATCGCCCCGCAGATGGCGCAGTTGATTAAGCAGCCAGGTTATAGCATGTAATTGCCACTGGCGGGCATGATGCCCGCCAGTGACGCTCGGTCAGAACCAAATCTCCGTCTGCACGCCGAAGTTCCATGTCCCGCCGGCGGTAAAGCCTTTGCTGCCGAAATCGTCATTTATCGCGTAGCGATCCAGGGCTTTATCCCAGTTCATCCAGGTGGCAAAGAAGCGGATTTCCGGCCGCGCTTTGATATCAAACACATCGCCCACTTTAAAAGTGGGGGCGAAGGTCAGCTTGTAGAAATCGCCGCGCACCGCCTGATACTGATAAACGTTGTCATTATAGCGATAGCTGCGCCCGTTCGGATTGAGATCCATATACTGCCACGAGGCCTCATACAGCAGGGCGAAGTGGGCGGAGATCCCTTGCGATACCCGCAGGTTAAACGTCGCCCAGTCGTAGCGGTCGCCGTCGCGATAGCGGTCTTCGCTGTGTTGGGCTATCACCGACGGCGCCAGCTGCCAGTTTTTCCCCAGCGGCAGGATACCGTACGACGCAAAGCGCAGGGAGGCGGCATTCTCGGTCAGATCGCCATCGCTCCCCGGCTGACGCGCTTCGGCGCCCAGCCCGACGCCGTATTGCAGCGCACTTTCCGATACCCCCGGCGCGAGGCCGTAGAACTGCTGTTTGTCGTGCAGGGCCAGCATCGCGTAGTAGCCGTTTTTGGCGGTATTATCGCTGCGCAGCGCGTAGCTTCCGGTGGTCGAGGTATTATCTTTCAGGTCATCGTTGCCCTGGGCGGTCATCACCGTGGTCATCAGCTGCCAGTTGCCGTAAAAATGGTTGGCGGTGAACAGCAGATTCTGGATGTCATTATCCGCGTAATTATCGCTGCCAAGGTCGCCGAAGTTACGTGCATACACCGAATAGTCGCCGCGCAGGCCGCTTCCCCAGTCGACATCATTGATCCCGCCGCCGGTACCGCCGAGGAACATAATGTCGCTATCGGTAAAGTGGATATCGAAGTTATCCCGATCGAAGCGCTTGCCGGCCCAGATCGAGGCGCGTTTTAACGGCCCGGTGAACTCGGCGAAGTCGCCCATCTCGACGTACAGCTGACGAATGTTCAAATGGTGACTGTCGTTATCCTGAACCCACGGATCCGGGTTGGTGGCCCCGTCGGCGAGCATGGTCTTAAAGCGCGCCCATGAGCCATCGTTGAAGGTGAGCTTTTTGCCAAAGCTCAGCTCAGCGTAATTATCTTTTTCGTTACCGAGACGGCCGACGTGGGCATCGCCATTGAGGGAGCTGGCCGGGGAGACGCCTGGCCCGCCGCGGGCGCCTTTGCCATGGCTGTTCACCAGCATGCCGGAACGGGCATAGGCGTTAAAGGTAAAGCCGTCGTCCGGGGCGCGCTTCGCCAGCTGTTCGCTCAGCTGCTGATTGGTGGCCTGCTGTTTTTGTTCGCGGGCCGTGGTCTGCTGGCTGAGCGCCTGCACCTGCTGCTCCGCCGCCGCGGCGCGCTGTTCGGCGGCGGCGGTTTGCTGTTCTGCCCGCTGCGCGCGGCGGCTGGCCTCGCTGGCCTGCTGTTCAGCGAGATTGAGGCGCGCTTCCAGCTGCGCCAGCCGTTGTTCCACGCTCAACCCGGCGGCGCTGACGCTGATGAGCGGAAAAAGGGCGCAGCAAACCGCTGCGCTAATCACAGAGATACGCATAAAAGTCCTTAATTTATCCAGAGGTTAAATCAGCGGGGCGCCTTACATGGCGGGGGATTCTCCGGTGGTCGGGGCCGGGGCTGGCGTGGCGCCGCGTCCGGCATCAAGGTCGGCACGGATCTGCTCATACTGATCGTCGAGACGGTAGAAGCGGCCCATCCACAGCATCGAGGCGAGGATCAACAGCGCCGGAATGTACAAATAGCAGGCCTTGATGGCCAGCAGGGCGCTGTCGCTCTGCATCTGGTTGGCGATATAGCCGCCGGAGGAGAGCAGCACGCCGGTGATGGCGCCGGCGCCGGCCATCGCCACCTTGCCGAGAAAACCGTTTATCGAGGTCAGGATACCCGCGGTATTAATCCCGGTTTTCCACACGCCGTAATCCACCGGGTCGGCCTGCATCGAGAAATAGATAGCCGTGCGCTGACCGGCGCCAAGGGAGAGGATCACCGCTCCGACGATCAGTCCCAGGGCGTGAGCGCCAGACAGCATCATAATCCCCATCCCCAGCAGATTGACCGCGCTGGCCACCAGATAGACATGACGTTTTTTCATACGCCGGGCCAGCAGCGGGACGGTGAGGGTGCCGAGCAGGGGAACGAAGGTGGAGATCCCGGCGATAACCGCCGTCAGCTCGGTATTCCCGACGTAATAATGGAAGAAGTACACCAGTGCCCCGGTCTGAAAGAAAAAGGCGCCCCACATCAGAAAGATATTGCTGGCGAAGACCCACCACGGACGATTAGCGCGCAGACTCACCCAGGCGCGTTTCAGGGTCATGCGCTCTCCGCTGAGCGTGATCTTTTCTTCAACGTTGCGAAAGCTCACCAGCAGGAAAAAGGTCGCCAGTACGCCAAAAATCACCGCGGTATAGAGGAATCCCTGCTGCTGGTTGCCCTTGCCCAGCGCACCGACCAGCGGCAGCGTAGCCACGGCGACAATGGTGGCGCCAAGGGAGCCCAGCAAAATGCGCACCGCCGACAGCGTTGTGCGTTCTGCGGAATCACTGGTTAAAAACGGCAGCATGGCGCAGAACGGAATGTTCACCAGGGTGTAGAGGAAGGACAGACACAGATAGGTGACAAAGGCGTACAGCAGTTTGCCGGTGGTGCCGAAATCCGGCACATAAAAGGCCAGAATACACAGCAGGCCAAAAGGCAGGGCGCCGATCAGCAGCCAGGGACGGCAGCGCCCCCAGCGGGTGGCGGTATTGTCGATTACCAGCCCCATCAGCACGTCGGCCACGCCGTCCACCAGCCGGGTAACCAGGAACATCAGGCCGACGTAATAGGCCGGGAGGCCCATCACGTCGGTGTAAAAGAACATCAGATACAGAGAGATCATCTGCCACACAAGGTTGCAGGAGAGATCGGCAATGCCATAGCCAAGGCGCTGCCGCCACAGGGTAAACGTTGTTTCTGCCATAAATCACTCGCTTATCGTTGTTGTTAAAGTCCGTACTGGCGAATAAACCAGGCCGGGGTACAGCTCCACGCATGGCAGTAACTGTTAATGAGCTTACTGCCATACGGGGAAAAGTCAGGATGCTGTGGGTCGAAAATTTCCCAAAAGGTGTCGGCGCCGTAGTCAACCATCGCTCCCCAGTAGGCTTTGATCTCTGCCACCGCCTCCTCGCGCAGATCGCACTGCAGCAGGGCGACAATGTGATGATGGCGCAGGTACGGGGTGTTCATGGCAATGGCCGGCGGCTGTTGCTGCAGGCGGCGCATCAGCGCCTGACGCTGCCCGGCGGTGCCAACCTCCGCCAGCACCAGCCAGATCTGCGACGCCCACGAGACCTGGCGCGCGGCGCCGCTGATAAACACCTGCCGCTCGCTATCCCACAGGTGGCGGAGGGCGGCCTCTTTCAGCTGCGCGAGCGTAGCGGTGTAGTCGGCTACCCGCTGCGGTTCAAAACGCTGCGCCAGCCAGAGGGCACGCTGCAGGCAGTAGATAAGCACCCCCTGCGCCGACGCCTGTTTATTCAGCTCTGCCTGCCAGTCGATAAATACCCACCAGTCATCGCTGTCGCGCACCAGACCCTGGGGATCGCAGCGGGTCAGCGCCAGCTCGATTTGCCGTCGCGCCGTGGGCCACAGTTCACGGGCGGTGTCCGTGTCGCCAGTGCTTTGCAGGTGGTTATAGAGCACGTCGACAAAAAACAATGAATAATCAAACAGAAAGGTGTCATCGGCGCGCACCTCCGGCTGAACAAAGACATTGGCGGAAACCATGCCATCTTCCCGGGTATGGCCGGCAAACAGGTACAGGCAGCGGCGGACCAGATCGTGGTGGCCGAAGGTGACGTCGTTCACCTGTGCCTGCAGGCGCAGGTCGCCCAGCCACAGCCGCCGGTCGCGTTTCGGCCCATCCTCAAACACCTCCTGCATGCAGTTTTTCAGGGTGCGAACGGCAACGTCATCAATGGCTTTCAGCTGCGGATCGGCGATTTCCGCCAGCTGCGGACTGCCGGCAGAGGTCACGGTGTCCAGGGCGATCTCATCGAACTGCAGACGAAACTTGCGCGACAGCGCTTTGACCTCCACCTTCAGGTAGCGCAGGCAGTAGCGACGCGGGAGAGCGACCCGGGCGGGCAGGACATCGAGCCACAGATCCTGCTGCTGCAACCAGCTGCTGCTCAGCCATCCCTGGTACTCACTGAACGGCTCATAGACTTCGCTCAGCGTCTCGCCGAAGGTGAAGTGCAGATGGGCCGGGGCATCCGGCGGGCTGCCGACGCTGCGGCAGCTGAACTGCAGGTAGCCAACAAAATGGCTGCCAAAATCAATAATGAAGCTGTCGCCGACGCGAAGCGGCTGCTGATAAAACTGCTCCGGCGTGCAGACGGTGTGTCCCCGCCAGCCGTTCAGCGCCGCCGGATCGGCGACGGCCTCGACGATGGCCTGCGGCATCTGGCGCTGGTGATGTAGCGCGGGCGTCAGGTCGGCCGCACGCTGTAAAAAGCGCGGATGGCGGATCATCGCCACGCTGGAGTTGTATTGAATTGCCTGTGACATACTGCGTCCTCTCAATTAGGTTAGGCGCAGCATAGGCCGTCGTCCGGCGACGGCACCACTCTGGCAATGCCAAACCGTCAGTGAAAATGGCAGGAATAATGAGGTGGGGGCGCTGGCGATCACAAATCCGCACATCGGGCGCGTGGCGAGGGCCGGAATAGATTATCGTGCCCCTGCGCCATAAGGTTGTTCAGGATTTGCTGTAATGATGACACTGACCGTTGAGTATTATTTCACCCATCCCCAGGATAAGCTCGGCATGTACGCCAGCGATCCGGAGGATAATAGCCAGGAGCATGGCCATGAGTTTGCCGAACTGGTGATCGTCGAGGAGGGGCATGGACTACACGTTATTAATGGCCGCCCGCTGTATATTCAGCAGGGCGATGTTTTTTACGTCCAGCCTGGCGATGTCCATTATTATGATGAGCTGGGGACGCTCAAGCTGATTAATGTGTTAATTAACCCGGGGGTGAGCTTTCACTATTTACAGCAAATGGAGGGATTGCTGCGGCAATTATCGGCGCAGCGCGCCGCCTGCTATGGCTGGCTGGCCCCGGAGACCCGCAGCTATTGTCGGGAACTGGTGGAAAAGATATTTTCCCCGGCGCTGAGGGCGGCGGATAATACCCCGCTACGGGAGTCTCTCTTTTTTCAGCTGGTGACCACCATTCTTACTGCCGAGTCGGAAGCGGAATACAGCAGCACCCGCTATAAGCTGCATAAATTACTGACCTGGCTGCAGGAACACTGTTTTGAAGATCATAACTGGCAGCAGCTGGCGGAGCAATTTCATCTCACCACCCGCACGGCGTTTCGCCATATTAAAGAGGCTACCGGCCTGACGCCGGATAATTATCTGAAACGTCTGCGGCTGGTCTCCGCGCGGGTCAAATTACGCGAAACGGAGATGACTATTACCGAAGTGGCTTATCTGTGCGGCTTTGCCAACAGTAATCACTTTACCACCCTGTATAAAAGTGTTTGGCCTCACGCCCAGCGCCGATCGCCGCCGCCCGCTGGGTTAAAAAGGGGGCCGCAGGCCGGGCAGGGGGAAAACCTGCCGCCCGCGGCAAGTGACGCTTATTCGTCGAGGGAGTTTGCCCGCACATGACGGCCGCTGGCGACAAAATTGCCGGTGCCAAGATGATGCAGGGTATTAAGCTTATCGTCGTCGAACTGCCAGCGTCCGGTGACGAACGCGCGCTCATCGGCGGCGGCAGACACCACCTCCCCGAACAGGGTGTCGTACTGGGTCTGGGCCGCCGTCGCCGGCAGCAGGCGGCACTCCATCCACGCCAGACACTTCTCTTCGATCAGCGGCAGCCCCAGCTCCGGACCGGTCACCACCGGAATCCCCCAGGCATTGAATTTGTCCTCATCGCGGCCGCTGACGCTGCCGACGGCGTAGGTCCAGCTGGCGGCGGCGACGCCGGGAACCACAATGCCGAAGGTGCCGTTGCGCTCGATGATCTCCCGCGTCCAGGTGCTTTTATCCACCACGATAGCCACCCGCGGCGGGGCGAACTCCACCGGCATTGACCAGGCGGCGGCCATAACGTTGCGCCGGTCGGACGGGGCGTCGTAGCTGGTGATCAAAATGGTCGGGCCGTGGTTGAGCAGGCGGCTGGCATACTGCAGTTCAACGTGGCGAAAGCGGCTCATAGGTGTTCCTTGAATAATGGGTCGGTTGGCAGATAACACGTTATGCCGCAATGAAAATGTAATCAATACGTCATCTCGTCTGACTATAGTCGCCAGCACTAAGTCCCAAAGAGGATCACAATATGTTGGCTCCCCTGATGCTATCCCAGGTGAGCGTGCCCCGTCGGATGTCGACCGCCGGGCTGGTCTCGCTGTCCCGAAAGGGAGGGCGATGATGCGCACGCTGACCCCTATCACCCTGCAGGAGGTCTCTTTCGCCTTCGCAGAGACCCCTATTCTTGACCGCTTCACGTTGCATATCGAACCCGGCCGCATCGTGGCGTTACTGGGCCCTTCCGGCTGCGGCAAAAGCACACTGCTGCGTCTGCTGGCCGGGCTGAGCGTGCCGGCCAGCGGCGAAATCCGCTTTGGCGACAGGCTGGTCGCCCGCGCAGGATGGGGATTGCCCCCGGAGCAGCGCGATATCGGCATGGTTTTTCAGGATTACGCCCTCTGGCCGCATATGAGCGTGGCGCAGAACGTCGCCTTTCCGCTGCGCATGCGCGGCGTCTCCCGCAGCGAACGCGAGCGCCGGGTCAGCGAGGCACTGGCGCGGGTAGGCCTCAACGGCTTTGCCGAACGTAAGCCTTCAGGCCTCTCCGGCGGTCAGCAGCAGCGGGTGGCGCTGGCGCGGGCGATCGTCGCCGCGCCGCGGGTGCTGCTGTTTGATGAACCGCTCTCCAACCTGGACAGCGAACTACGCGAATCGCTGTGTGGCGAAATGAGCCGCCTGCTGCGACAGCTCGGCATCACCGCCCTGTATGTCACCCATGACCGACGTGAAGCCGAGCTGTTAGCCGACCAGATTGTCTATTTATCCGCGGGCCGCGTGGCCGCTGTCCGCGCCGTTACGCCAACCTCAGGGGAAGTTGCATGAACACCGTTATGACCGTTAAGAAAGGAGTGGTACTCGCGATGGCTCTCTCCGCCATGATGCTCTCCAGCGCCCATGCGCTGACCGTTTACACCGCCGGACCCGGCTCGCTGGCGAAAAGCCTGGCCAGCGGTTTTGAACAACAGACCGGGGTGAAGGTGACCGTTTTTCAGGCCACCACCGGCAAAGTGATGGCCCGACTGGAGGCCGAGCAGGCCAACCCGCAGGCGGATGTGCTGATCTCCGCCTCGTGGGATACCGCCGAAGATCTGCACCAGCGGGGCTGGTTGTTGCCTTTTGCGAGCGCCAACGCCGACCAGGTACCGGCGAACCTGAAATCGGCGGACTATATCGCCCAGGGCGTCTCCGCCCTGGGTATTGTCTGGAACAGTAAAAGCGGCACCCCGGAACCGAAAGAGTGGCGGGATCTCACCCAGCCGGCGTTTAAAGACAAGGTGACAACCCCCGACCCGGCGCTCTCCGGCGCGTCGCTGGATTTGCTGATCGGGCTGCAAAACAGCATGGGCGACCAGGCCTGGCAACTGTTTGACGATCTGAAAAAGAACGGCATGGTAGTCAGCGGACCCAACGCCCAGGCGGTGACGCCGGTGATGCAGGGGGCGAAAGCGGCGGTGTTTGGCGCGGTGGATTATGTCTCCTACGGCAATATTCAGCAGGGCGAGTCGCTGAAGGTGATCTTCCCGGCCAGCGGAACGGTGATTGCCCCGCGCCCGATGATGATCCTCAAAACCAGCCAGCATCCCGGCGAGGCTAAAGCCTTTATCGATTACGTGCTGTCGCCGGAAGGTCAGGCGAAGGTCGCCGACGCCTGGCTGATGCCCGCCCGCCGCGACGTGGCGGCTAAACGTCCGCTACTGGACGCGCTGAAGGTGCTGCCCACCACCAGCGAGGGCAGCAGCGAGCGGGGCACCGTGCTCGCCCGCTTCAGTCAGCTGTACGCGCAGTAATTGATCCCGTTTCTCCGGCGCTGGCCGCCGGAGGACCCTCAGCTTCAGGAACCGGTTGTGAAACAAACATTCCTTTCCGGCGCGACCCTTGCCGCCCTGGTGATGCTGGTCGCGTTACCGTTAGTGTTTATTGTGCTGCAGGCGATTTTTCCCCATTTTAGCGCCGGTTCGCTCGGGGACGCCTTTGGCGGCATCCCGGCGCTGCTGGCCGATCCTCAGCTGCCGGCGATGCTCGGCGGTACGCTGTGGATCGCCGCCGGCGTGGCGCTGGTCAGCGTAATGATTGGCCTGCCGCTCGGCATCCTGCGCGGTATGTTTTCGCTGCCGCTGCCCCGGCTGTGGGATCTCCTGTTTTTGATCCCCTTTCTGACGCCGCCCTATATCTCGGCGCTCTCCTGGATGCTGGCCCTGCAAAGCCAGGGCTATCTGCAGCAGCTGACCGGCTGGCAGCTGAACGATCTGCTGTTCAGCCGCAGCGGGATCGTGCTGGTGATGACCTTTAATATATTTCCGGTGGTCTACTTTGCCGTCTCCCGCAGCCTGCTGGCGAGCGGGACCCGGCTGGCGGTGGTCGCCCGCGTCCATGGCGCCAGCGCCTGGCGCGCCTTCTGGCACGTGACGCTACCGATGCTCTCTCCGGCGCTGGCGGCGGGGATGCTGCTGGCGTTTACCCTCGCCATCGAGGAGTTTGGCGTACCGGCGGCGCTGGGCAGCCGGGCGGGAGTGGTGATGCTGACGGTCGGTATTGAGAAAAAGCTGGCCGACTGGCCGGTGGATCTCCCTGGCGCCGCGCTATTGTCGCTGCTGCTGATGGCGGTGGCGTTGTTCGCCTGGTGGCTGCAAAGGCGGCTGGTGGGGGAGAAAGAGGTCACCAGCATCACCGGTAAGCCGGGGGAGAACCACGGGGCATCGCTGGGCTGGATGACGCTGCCCGCCGTGCTGGTGATGGCGGCCGTCGGCGGCCTGGCGGTCGGCGTCCCCGCCGCCTCGATGATGCTCACCAGCGTGATGGGCACGCTCTCAGGGGGCGTGAGTGTTGAGAATGTCACGCTACGTCACTTCGCGGCGCTGTTTGACCAGCAGGGGGATGCCCTGTCGGCCCTCGGCACCAGCCTGTCGCTGGCCCTGGGCTCGGTGCTGATCGTCGGCGTGCTGGGCCTGCTGGCCGCCTGGCTGGTGATGGTGCAGAAGATTAAAGGGCGCGGGATGGTGGACGCGCTGTCGCTGATGCCGGCGGCGCTGCCGGGCGTGGTGGTGGGAGTCGGTTTGATCCTGCTGTGGAATCAGCCTTTCTGGCCGCGCTCGCCCTATAACACGCTGTGGATGTTGCTGCTCTCCTATTGCTGCCTGCTGTTGCCCTGGCCGGTGCGCTATGTCGGCAGCGCGCTGCGCCAGCTGGGCCCCAATCTTGAGCCCGCCGCCCGGGTGCACGGGGCGTCGCCACTGCAGGCGCTGCGGTTGATTGTTCTGCCGCTGGTCTTTCCGGCGCTGCTGGCGGCGATGTTGATGGTGTTCGCGGTGGCCTCCCGGGAGCTGGTGACCTCGCTGCTGCTCTCTCCGGCCGGTACGCAAACCGTGGCGGTGTTTATCTGGCGCCAGTTCGAACAGGGCTCCGTCGGTCAGGGCATGGCGATGGCCAGCCTGACGCTGTTGACCGGTCTGGTCCTGATGCTGACGGCGCTGGCGCTGATGCAGCGCAGCACGCGCGGTTAACGACAAGCGCACAAAAAAGACGGTCGGCGCGGAAAAATAGGCTATAAATGTCGGACACCTACAGCTGGAGGCCTTGATGAGTCCCTTTTTACGCGCCTATTTTTCCCGTCTGGGCTGGACGGGTGAGCCTGATGTATCCATTGATACCCTGCGGGAATTGCATCTGCAGCATAACAGCGCCATCCCCTTTGAAAACCTCGACGTCCTGCTGCCGCGTGAGATCCACCTTGACGATCGGGCTCTGGAAGAGAAGCTGATCGCCGCCCGCCGCGGGGGGTATTGTTTTGAACAGAATGGTCTGCTGGAGCGCGCGCTGCGCGAGATAGGCTTTAACGTCCGCAGCCTGCTGGGCCGCGTGGTGCTGGCCAATCCGCCGCAGATGCCGCCGCGTACTCACCGTTTATTGCTGGTGGAAGTGGCGGGCGAGCGCTGGATCGCCGACGTCGGCTTCGGCGGCCAGACGCTGACCGCGCCGATCAAACTGCTGGCCGATATCCCCCAGCAAACGCCGCATGGCAGCTATCGTCTGGTGCATGAGGGCGATGAGTGGACGCTGCAGTTCAACCATCACGAACACTGGCAGTCGATGTACCATTTCGATTTAGGCCGCCAGTATGCGTCTGATTATGTGATGGGCAACTTCTGGTCGGCGCACTGGCCACAGTCTCACTTCCGTCACCATCTGCTGATGTGCCGTCATCTGCCGGACGGCGGCAAAATGACCCTCACCAATTTCCACTTTACCCACTGGGAGAATAACCACGTGGTGGAGAAGATCGATTTTGCCGATGTCTCCGCGCTGTATGAAGCGCTGCAGACCCGCTTCGGGCTGGGCGTGGACGATCCTAAACATGGCTTTAGTGAAGCGGCGCTGGCGGCGGTGATGGCGGCGTTCGATACCCATCCGGAAGCCGGGAAGTAAGAGCAATTGAGTGTTGATTATCAGCACTCAATTTCATTAAAGATCTAACCAATACACATCACAAGCCTCTAAAAAGCGTGAAATCTTGTTCTTCTATAAGCATGGTGTATTATGGGTAATTCACAAAAACTGTTTTTTCCTTTTGACAAAAATGCGTACAGGGTGAAAAACTCTTCATTCATTTAGATTCGATAAAATTGTAGGTGCAAATGGAAAACTATCGAGAAGCAGCAATTAGACATTTAAATGATTCTGAAAAACTTTTAGAAAGTAACTCTGTGGATAATGCTGGCCATCTGATCGGTTTTGCAGCAGAGTGTGCAATTAAATATAAAATTGAATTAAATAATAATGATAATCCAAAAATGCATTTTCCATATATATTGGCGGCAGCAAAAAAAAGATTAACAGGAAGAGAGTCTAAGTCTTTGTTTTCCGTTCTTTCTTCGAAGGAAGATGTTTTAAAAGGATGGGATATTAATTATCGTTATTATGCAAATGGGACAATGCAGTCGGAAGAAGTTAGTAAGTGGATTTCACAAACGAAGAGAATTTTTGCTGCGGCTGAAATAAGGAGTAAAAAATGAATGAAATATATTACGATGATGCATTGGCATGCTTTGTTAGTATAGTTAATGATGTTTTTGGAAAAGATGTATTGGAGAGAAATGTTTTTCTTCGTGATGCACAAGGAAAATTAACCTTTGTTTACCAAAATGAAGTATTGCAATTCAATAAAATAAAGAGGTTCATTAAGGAATCATCAAGTAAATTATCACCATATTTAGATCGTGATTACATCATCGCAACACCTGATGATTTATTTGATGATAGTTTGACGCAAAAAGAAAAATGGAGGAAGATAAAAGTCTCATATTCTGGATTGTCATTCAATATCAATTTAATTGAACGCCGAATTGTTGGTTCAGATTGGTTGTCATCTGTTAATAATATTAATTCTAAACCGGCAAAGATCGTGTTCTCAAGTATAAAAGGTGGAGTGGGCCGTACTACAGCTATTTGCATTATTGCCGCACATTTTTCTCGTGAGGGCAAGAGAGTACTTACCATTGATATGGATCTGGAAGCTCCAGGTCTAGGGTCAATGCTAATAAAACCTGATGTAATGCCAAAGTTTGGTTTACTAGATTATTTTGTGGAGAGTAGTTTAGATAACGTTGATGATAAATTCATGATAGATCTCGTAGGATCATCGTGGGTATCTGATGGTAAAGGGCGCGTTGACGTTATTCCTGCACTTGGAAGTGTATCTTTACAACATCCTGAAAATGTGTTGGGTAAAATATCCCGAGCTTACCTAAGTGAATCTGATGTGATGAATCAATCATTACTTATGACAAATGTCCAAAAATTAATGGACTATTACTCACAAATTAATCGTTATGATATAATTTTGATTGACGCTCGGTCAGGACTCCATGAAACAACCGCATCATTGCTTGTTGGTCTAGGTGCAAATATATTCTTTTTTGGTGTCAATCAACCTCAAACCATTTTGGGTTTTGAATTGCTTTTTTCACATT
>NZ_JBMAXV010000014.1:0-102414 GCF_048589245.1 Klebsiella sp. 10982 | reverse complement strand
CCGGTCGAAAGACCGGGCTTTTTGTTTTGCGTTAAAAAAGAACCCCGTCCCGAAAGGTGCGGGGTTTTTTGCGGTGTGGGGTATATCTCCCCGGTGGCGCGGCGCTTACCGGGGCTACGGATCCGTAGCCCGGACAAGGTGCGCAGCACCGCCTCCGGGGAGGTCCCTGTCTATGGGTCAGCAGTTGCCGACGTCAATCTTAGTCTGCTTCAGCCTGCTGCTCATGTATCAAATTCAATAACGGATACGGTTGCCCCAGATCGTCTGTTTCAGAGCGACCTGTCACTGTGAAACCCATCTTCTGATAAAACCCGACCGCTTGTTCATTCTGCTCATTAACGTTGGTCGTCAGCTTCGGCGTTAACGACAGCGCATGCTCAATCAGCAATTTCCCTACGCCGCAGCCGCGGACATCCGGATCGACGAACAGCGCGTCCATATGCTCACCGGTCAGCAGCATAAAGGCGATCGGCTGGTCCTCGGTGTTAACCGCCACCCACAGTGGAGCCTCCGGTAAAAATGCGCGTACCATCTCCTCCAGCTCCTTTCGATACGCTTTTGACAGAAAATCATGCGTGGCGTCGACCGACCGACACCAGATCGCAATCAGTTTGTTCCCTTCATCAGGCCGGGAACGGCGGATGCTAATAACCATATTTTCTCCTTTTCTTCGTTCTTATATTCTAACTCAACGCGCGCCGTGAAATTTTCTCACCGTGAACATGCAGACTCGACATTCACCCGATTCCTGGTTATCTTCAGCTATCTGGATGTCTAAACGTTTATACGTATGCTATGAGGTAATAGAGTTATGCCAATTCGGGTGCAGGACGAGCTACCAGCCGTCAATTTCTTGCGCAATGAAAACGTCTTTGTGATGACGACAACACGCGCAACGACTCAGGAAATTCGCCCCCTGAAGGTGTTAATCCTCAACCTGATGCCGAAGAAAATCGAGACGGAGAATCAGTTCCTGCGTCTGCTGTCGAACTCTCCGCTGCAGGTGGATATCCAGTTATTACGTATCGATGCGCGCGAGTCACGTAATACCCCAGCGGAGCATCTGAATAACTTTTACTGTAATTTCGATGAGATCTGCGATCAGAACTTTGACGGCCTGATCGTCACTGGCGCTCCCTTAGGTTTGGTTGAGTTTAACGATGTTGCTTACTGGCCGCAGATCAAACAGGTGCTGGAGTGGGCCAAGGATCACGTCACTTCGACGCTGTTCGTCTGTTGGGCGGTTCAGGCCGCGCTGAACATTCTGTACGGCATTCCCAAGCAGACCCGCGCCGAAAAGATTTCCGGCGTCTATGAACACCATATTCTTCATCCGCACGCCTTACTGACCCGTGGTTTCGACGACTCTTTCCTCGCCCCACACTCACGCTATGCTGATTTTCCGGCCGGACTTATCCGTGACTATACCGATCTTGAGATCCTCGCGGAGACGGAAGAGGGCGATGCGTATTTGTTTGCCAGTAAAGATAAGCGCATCGCCTTTGTCACCGGCCACCCGGAGTACGATGCCAATACCCTGGCAAGTGAATATTTCCGCGATGTGGAAGCCGGTTTGAACCCTGAGGTTCCTCACAACTATTTCCCACAAAACGATCCGCAGAACAAACCGCGCGCCACCTGGCGCAGCCACGGCAACCTGCTGTTCGCTAACTGGCTTAACTATTACGTCTACCAGATTACGCCATACGATCTGCGTCATATGAATCCGACGCTGGAATAATACTCTACGCGAGACGATCCTAAAGCGTTTCAGCATTTTGCCTCTGGCACCTTCGGGTGCCTTTTTTATTTCCGAAATTCACTTCACACACGATGATAACTTTAATTTCATTGTTATCAATATGTTAATGACAATTTAAAATTAAAATGGAAATTGTTTTTGATTTTAGAAATTAATTGAGTAGTCTTAATTGTGCTGAGCGAAAACTACACAACGATCTTTCGCTCGCTTCCAGCGGATCAACCAAGAGGAGCAGCACAATGACGCAGCAGGCGACAATCACCGATGAACTGGCCTTTAATCAGCCCTATGGCGAGCAGGAGAAACAGATCTTAACGCCTGAGGCGGTAGAATTTCTGACCGAACTGGTGAGCCGCTTTGCGCCGGCGCGTAATAAGCTGCTGGCCGCGCGTCAGCAGCAGCAGCAGGCCATTGATGAAGGTGTACTTCCAGACTTTATTTCGGAAACTGCTTCCATTAGAAATGGCGACTGGACTATCCGCGGTATTCCTGCGGATTTGCAGGATCGCCGCGTTGAAATCACCGGCCCCGTCGAGCGCAAGATGGTCATTAACGCGCTGAATGCCAACGTCAAAGTCTTTATGGCTGACTTTGAGGATTCGCTGGCGCCTGACTGGCGCAAAGTCATTGATGGCCAAATCAACCTGCGCGATGCCGTGAACGGGACCATCAGCTACACCAACGAGGCCGGCAAAATCTACCAGCTGCAGCCTAATCCCGCCGTGCTGGTATGCCGAGTGCGTGGCCTGCACCTGCCGGAAAAGCATGTCACCTGGCGTAATGAGGCTATCCCCGGCAGCCTGTTCGATTTTGCGCTCTATTTCTTTCATAACTATCAGGCGTTGCTGGCGAAAGGGAGTGGTCCCTACTTCTATCTGCCTAAAACCCAGGCCTGGCAGGAAGCGGCATGGTGGAACGATGTCTTCAGCTTTACGGAAGATCGTTTTGACCTGCCGCGCGGCACCATCAAGGCCACGCTGCTGATTGAGACGCTGCCGGCGGTGTTCCAGATGGACGAAATCCTGCATGCGCTGCGCGACCACATCGTCGGCCTCAACTGCGGCCGCTGGGACTACATCTTCAGCTATATCAAGACGCTGAAAAACCATCCGGATCGCGTCCTGCCTGACCGTCAGGTGGTGACGATGGATAAACCGTTCCTCAGCGCCTACTCACGGTTATTGATTAAGACCTGCCACAAACGCGGAGCCTTTGCGATGGGCGGCATGGCGGCCTTTATCCCGAGCAAAGAGGCTGAACGTAACCGTCAGGTGCTGAATAAAGTCACCGCCGATAAAGAGCTGGAGGCGAACAACGGTCACGATGGCACCTGGATCGCCCATCCGGGGCTGGCAGATACCGCCATGGCGGTGTTTGACCGCGTGCTCGGCGATAAGCCGAATCAGCTCTCGGTCACCCGAAGCGAGGATGCGCCAATTACCGCTGAACAGCTGCTGGCTCCCTGCGAGGGCGAGCGCACGGAAGCCGGGATGCGCGCCAACATTCGCGTGGCGGTGCAGTACATCGAAGCCTGGATCTCCGGTAACGGCTGTGTGCCGATTTATGGCCTGATGGAAGACGCCGCGACGGCCGAGATCTCGCGCACCTCTATCTGGCAATGGATCCATCATCAGAAAACCCTGAACGACGGCACCCCGGTCACGAAGGCGCTGTTCCGCCAGTGGCTGGCGGAAGAGCTGATGGTGATTCAGGAGGAGCTGGGAGAGCACCGTTTCAGCCACGGCCGCTTTGACGATGCGGCGCGGCTGATGGAGCAGATCACCACCTCTGACGAACTGATTGATTTTCTGACATTACCGGGCTACCGCCTGCTGGCCTGATCGCCAGATGGTGTGGTTCGCCATTTAGTCCTTCACCAATGAGCCTGGGGAGCCAGGAAATTATATGGAGCATCTGCACATGAAAACCCGTACCCAACAAATCGAAGAATTAAACAAAGAGTGGACGAACCCGCGCTGGGAAGGTATTACCCGCCCGTACAGCGCGGAAGAGGTGGTGAAGTTACGCGGCTCGGTGAATCCGGAATGCACGCTGGCGCAGCTTGGCGCGGCGAAAATGTGGCGTCTGCTGCACGGTGAGGCGAAGAAAGGGTACATCAACAGTCTCGGCGCGCTGACCGGCGGCCAGGCCTTGCAGCAGGCGAAGGCCGGCATCGAAGCCATTTATCTCTCCGGCTGGCAGGTTGCCGCGGATGCTAACCTGGCGTCCAGCATGTATCCGGATCAATCGCTGTATCCGGCCAACTCGGTACCGGCGGTGGTGGATCGGATCAACAATACCTTCCGCCGCGCCGATCAGATCCAGTGGTCAGCGGGAATTGAGCCGAACGATCCGCGCTTTATCGACTACTTCCTGCCGATCGTGGCGGATGCGGAGGCCGGTTTTGGCGGCGTCCTTAATGCCTTTGAGCTGATGAAATCGATGATTGAAGCCGGTGCAGCGGCTGTTCACTTCGAAGATCAGCTGGCATCGGTGAAGAAGTGCGGCCATATGGGCGGTAAAGTGCTGGTCCCGACCCAGGAGGCGATTCAGAAGCTGGTGGCGGCGCGTCTGGCGGCCGATGTGATGGGGGTCCCGACGCTGGTGATCGCCCGTACCGATGCCGATGCGGCCGATTTAATTACCTCAGACTGCGATCCGTACGATCGTGAGTTTATTACCGGGGATCGCACCAGCGAAGGGTTCTTCCGCACCCACGCCGGGATCGAGCAGGCGATCAGCCGTGGGCTGGCTTATGCGCCGTATGCCGATCTGGTGTGGTGCGAAACGTCGAAACCGGATCTTGAGCAGGCGCGCCGCTTTGCCGAGGCTATCCATGCACGTTTCCCGGGCAAACTGCTGGCCTATAACTGCTCCCCGTCGTTTAACTGGAAGAAAAATCTCGACGATAAAACCATCGCCAGCTTCCAGCAGCAGCTGTCGGACATGGGATACAAATACCAGTTTATTACCCTCGCCGGGATCCACAGCATGTGGTTTAACATGTTCGACCTCGCCCATGCCTACGCTCAGGGGGAAGGGATGCGCCACTATGTTGAGAAAGTGCAGCAGCCGGAATTCGCCGCCGGGCCGGAAGGCTACACCTTCGTCTCGCATCAGCAGGAGGTGGGTACCGGCTACTTCGATAAAGTCACCACGATTATCCAGGGCGGCGCCTCGTCGGTGACGGCGCTGACCGGCTCTACCGAAGAAGATCAGTTTTGAGCCATGCCCGGCGGCGCGACGCTGACCGGGCCTGTGAAGGGACGCAGGCCGGATAAGCGAGCGCGCCATCCGGCATGACGTGGTGCCGGATGGGGGAGAGCGATGACGCGTGGTCTGGAATTACTGATTGCCCAAACGATATTACAGGGATTCGACGCCCAGTACGGGCGTTTCCTCGAGGTGACCTCCGGCGCGCAGCAGCGCTTTGAACAGGCTGACTGGCACGCGGTGCAGCAGGCGATGAAGCAGCGCATCCATCTCTACGATCATCACGTTGGCCTGGTAGTAGAGCAGCTGCGCTGCATTACCGAAGGGAAAAGTACCGACGTCGATTTTCTTCTGCGGGTGAAACAGCAGTACACCCAACTTTTGCCGGATTACCCACGCTTTGAAATTGCCGAGAGCTTTTTCAATTCGGTCTACTGCCGCCTGTTTGACCACCGCTCGCTGACCCCCGAGCGGCTCTTTATTTTCAGTTCGCAGCCCGAGCGCCCCTTTCGCACTCTCCCGCGACCGCTGGCGAAAGATTTCTTTCCGGAACGCGGCTGGTCGCACCTGCTGGGCAAAGTGCTGTCCGATCTGCCGCTGCGGCTGCCGTGGCAGAATAAAGCGCGGGACATCGGCTATATCATTGCCAGTCTGCAGGAGGCGCTGGGGGAGGAACTGCTCGCCAGCTGTCATCTGCAGGTCGCCAATGAGCTGTTCTACCGGAATAAAGCCGCCTGGCTGGTGGGCAAACTGGTCATGCCGATGGCGACGCTGCCTTTTTTGCTGCCGATCCACCGCAGCGATGAGGGTGAGCTGTTTGTTGACACCTGCCTCACAACCCATGCCGAAGCGAGCATCGTTTTTGGCTTCGCGCGTTCCTATTTTATGGTTTATGCGCCACTGCCCGGCGCCCTGGTGGAATGGCTGCGCGAGATCCTGCCGGGTAAAACGACGGCCGAGCTGTATATGGCGATTGGCTGTCAGAAGCACGCCAAAACCGAAAGTTATCGCGAATATCTGCATTACATTACTCGCTGCGATGAGCAGTTTATTGAAGCGCCGGGCATTCGCGGGATGGTGATGCTGGTGTTTACCCTGCCGGGGTTTGACCGGGTGTTTAAGGTGATCAAAGACCGCTTCGCGCCGCAGAAAGAGATGACCGCCGCCCACGTGCGCGCCTGCTATCAGCTGGTAAAGGAGCATGACCGCGTCGGGCGGATGGCGGATACCCAGGAGTTTGAAAATTTCGTGCTGGATAAACGGCAAATCGCGCCAGCGCTGCTGGCGCTGCTGCAGGCGGAAGCGGGGAACAAACTCACCGATCTTGGCGACCGCATCGTCATCAGCCATCTGTATATTGAACGGCGAATGGTGCCGCTCAACCTGTGGCTGGAGCAGGTTAACGGTCAGGCATTACGTGATGCGGTAGAAGAGTATGGCAATGCTATCCGCCAGCTGGCCGCCGCCAATATCTTTCCTGGCGATATGTTGTTTAAAAACTTCGGCGTCACCCGCCATGGCCGGGTGGTGTTCTACGACTATGATGAAATCTGCTATATGACGGAAGTGAATTTCCGTCATATCCCGCAGCCGCGCTATCCGGAGGATGAGCTGGCCAGCGAGCCGTGGTATAGCGTCTCGCCGGGCGATGTTTTCCCGGAGGAGTTCCGCCACTGGCTGTGCGCTGACCCGCGCATTGGACCGCTGTTTGAGGAGATGCATGCCGACCTGCTGCGCGCCGACTACTGGCGTGAACTGCAGACGCGGATTAAAAACGGCCATGTGGAAGATGTCTACGCCTACCGGCGCAAGCAGCGGTTTAGCGTGCGCTATGGCGCCGACAGTAGGCCGGAGAAGGCGTTTACGCCGCCATCCGGCAAGGTGCGCCGATCTGCCTGATGGCGCTACGCTTATCAGGCCTACTTAAAATGCCCCTCTGGGGCATTTTCTTTATTTAACCCCGCCATACGCCAGCGTGACCTCTTTCGCGGCCTTGATGACCAGCGCGCCCAGCTCAGTCACCCGATCATCGGTCATACGCGAGATGGGGCCTGAGATGGAGATTGCCGCGAACGGTTCGCGATGTTCATCGTAAATGCAGGCGGCGACACAGCGCAGGCCGAGCGCGTGTTCCTCATCATCGAAAGAGTAGCCCCGCTTGCGGGTCTGGGCTAAATCTTCCTTCAGATGCAGCGGGGAGACCAGCGTGGCATGCGTATAGGCATGAAGCCCTTTACGATGCAGCAAACTGGTGACCTGCTCTTCGCTCAGTTGCGCGAGAAACGCCTTCCCGGCGCCGGAAGCGTGCATCGGCAGTTTACCGCCGATTGGCGCCGACATCCGCATCAGCTGGGTGCATTGCACCTGGTCGATAATGATCGCCTGATGGTCGCTCTGGTCGAGCACCGCCAGATTCACCGTTTCACCGGAATCTTCCATCAGCTGGCGCAGGATCGGATGGACAATCGCCAGCAGATTGCGGCTTTGTAGAAAGCTGCTGCCGACCACGAAAGCATGCGCCCCGACGGCCCAGTGGCCCAGCTCGCCCACCTGGCGAACGAAGCCCAGCTGCTGCATGGTGGTCAGCAGACGGTGGGTGGTTGAATTGGGCAGACCCGCCTGCTGCGCCAGTTCGGTTAGCGCGACGCTGCTGTGGGACTCGGCAATCCATTCGAGCAATTTCAGGCCGCGGGTCAGCGACTGAACCTGACCGCCAGCCTGCTGGGCGGTGGCAGCCGCGGGTTTTCTGCCGCGTTTCGCGGGAACGGGGGTAATGGCCATCGCGGTCTCCTTTTTCTGTATCGTGGAAATAATTTTCGTTTTATTTGGCGATAATGCAATCACAACCAGACTCATCGGAGGAGTGAAGCTGAACATGTCTCATATTGCCCGTTGTTGTCTTTTCCGCTCCGGTGGTTTGTGCCAGTATGGTTCGTTGGCTATTTGGCCTGAGTTGAGCGTTGTCGGGAGCAAGTGTGAGCAGCAAAGTTGAGCAACTGCATCAGCAGTTAAAAGAACGTATTCTGGTCCTGGATGGGGGCATGGGCACCATGATCCAGGGCTATCGTCTGAGTGAGCAGGACTTTCGCGGTGAGCGCTTTGCTGACTGGCCGTGCGACCTGAAAGGCAACAATGACCTGCTGGTGCTCAGCAAGCCTGAGGTGATCCGCGAGATCCACGACGCCTACTTCGAGGCCGGCGCGGATATCATCGAGACCAACACCTTTAACTCGACGACCATCGCGATGGCGGATTACCAGATGGAATCCCTGTCGGCCGAGATCAACTTTGCCGCGGCGAAGCTGGCCCGCGCCAGCGCCGACGCCTGGACGGCCCGCACGCCGGAAAAACCGCGCTACGTCGCGGGCGTGCTTGGCCCGACCAACCGTACCGCCTCTATCTCGCCTGATGTGAACGATCCGGCGTTCCGTAATATTACCTTTGACCAGCTGGTGGCCGCCTATCGCGAATCCACCCGGGCGCTGGTGGAAGGTGGTGTGGATCTGATCCTGATTGAAACGGTATTTGACACCCTGAACGCCAAAGCGGCCATCTATGCGGTGAAAGAGGAGCTGGAGGCGCTGGGCGTTGACCTGCCGCTAATGATCTCCGGCACCATTACCGACGCCTCCGGCCGCACGCTTTCCGGGCAGACCACCGAAGCTTTCTATAACTCGCTGCGCCACGCCGAAGCCTTATCGTTTGGTCTGAACTGCGCCCTCGGGCCGGACGAGCTGCGCCAGTATGTTCAGGAGCTGTCGCGCATCGCCGAATGCTATGTCACCGCGCATCCGAACGCCGGTCTGCCCAACGCTTTCGGCGAATACGATCTGGATGCCGACACCATGGCGGCGCAGATCCGCGAATGGGCGGAAGCCGGTTTCCTTAATATCGTTGGCGGCTGCTGCGGTACGACCCCGGAGCATATTGCCGCTATGAGCCGGGCGGTGGCCGGTTTACCGCCGCGCCAGTTGCCGGAACTGCCGGTGGCCTGCCGCCTCGCCGGCCTGGAGCCGCTGAACATCGGCGACGACAGCCTGTTCGTTAACGTCGGCGAACGTACCAACGTCACCGGCTCGGCGAAATTTAAGCGCTTGATCAAAGAAGAGAAGTACAGCGAAGCGCTGGACGTTGCCCGTCAGCAGGTCGAAAGCGGCGCGCAGATTATCGATATCAACATGGATGAGGGGATGCTCGACGCGGAAGCGGCGATGGTGCGCTTCCTCAACCTGATTGCCGGCGAGCCGGACATTGCCCGCGTGCCGATCATGATCGACTCCTCCAAGTGGGAAGTCATTGAAAAGGGTTTGAAATGCATTCAGGGCAAAGGCATTGTTAACTCGATTTCGATGAAAGAGGGCGTCGAACCCTTTATCCACCATGCGAAACGGGTTCGCCGTTATGGCGCCGCGGTAGTGGTGATGGCCTTTGACGAAGTGGGTCAGGCCGACACCCGCGAACGCAAAATTGAGATTTGCCGTCGCGCCTACAAAATTCTCACCGAAGAGGTCGGCTTCCCGCCGGAAGATATCATCTTTGATCCCAATATCTTTGCGGTAGCGACCGGTATCGAAGAGCATAACAACTATGCGCAGGACTTTATCGGCGCCTGCGAAGACATCAAACGCGAGCTGCCGCATGCGCTGATCTCCGGCGGCGTCTCCAACGTGTCGTTCTCGTTCCGCGGCAATGACCCGGTACGTGAGGCGATCCACGCCGTGTTCCTCTACTACGCGATCCGTAACGGCATGGATATGGGGATCGTCAACGCCGGCCAGCTGGCCATCTATGATGACCTCCCGGGCGAGCTGCGCGACGCGGTCGAAGATGTGATCCTTAACCGCCGCGATGACAGTACCGAACGGTTACTTGAGCTGGCGGAAAAATATCGCGGCAGCAAAGCGGACGACGGCGCGAATGCTCAGCAGGCGGAATGGCGCAGTTGGGACGTGAAAAAGCGTCTCGAATATTCGCTGGTGAAGGGCATTACTGAATTTATCGAACAGGACACCGAAGAGGCGCGTCAGCAGGCCGAACGTCCTATCGAGGTGATTGAAGGGCCGCTGATGGACGGCATGAACGTGGTCGGTGATCTGTTCGGCGAAGGCAAAATGTTCCTGCCGCAGGTGGTGAAATCCGCCCGCGTGATGAAACAGGCGGTGGCCTACCTCGAACCTTATATCGAAGCCAGCAAAGAGCAGGGCTCCAGTAACGGTAAAATGGTGATTGCCACGGTAAAAGGCGACGTTCACGACATTGGCAAAAACATCGTCGGCGTGGTGCTGCAGTGCAATAACTACGAAATTATCGATCTTGGCGTGATGGTCCCGGCGGACAAAATTCTCAAAACCGCCAAAGAGGTGAACGCGGATCTGATCGGTCTCTCCGGGCTGATTACCCCGTCGCTGGACGAGATGGTCAACGTGGCGAAAGAGATGGAGCGCCAGGGCTTTACCATCCCGCTGCTGATCGGTGGCGCGACTACCTCGAAAGCGCATACGGCGGTGAAAATCGAGCAGAACTACAGCGGACCGACCGTTTACGTACAGAACGCCTCGCGCACCGTCGGGGTGGTGGCTGCGCTGCTCTCGGAGACGCAGCGCGATGATTTTGTCGCCCGCACGCGCAAAGAGTATGAGACCGTGCGTATCCAGCATGGGCGTAAAAAACCGCGCACCCCGCCGGTAACCCTGGCCGCGGCGCGGGAAAACGATCTGGCCTTCGACTGGGAGAGCTACACGCCGCCGGTGGCCCATCGCCTGGGGATACAGGAGGTGGAAGCGAGCATCGAGACGCTGCGTAACTACATCGACTGGACGCCGTTCTTCATGACCTGGTCGCTGGCGGGCAAATACCCGCGGATTCTGGAAGATGAAGTGGTCGGTGAAGAGGCACAGCGCTTGTTCAAAGACGCCAACGAGCTGTTGGATAAACTCAGCGCAGAGAAAACCCTGAACCCGCGTGGCGTGGTCGGGTTGTTCCCGGCCAATCGCGTCGGCGACGATATTGAAATTTATCGCGACGAAACCCGCACTCACGTGCTGACGGTGAGCCATCATCTGCGCCAGCAGACGGAGAAGGTCGGCTTCGCCAACTACTGCCTCGCCGACTTCGTCGCGCCGAAGCTGAGCGGCAAAGCGGACTATATCGGCGCCTTCGCCGTCACCGGCGGCCTGGAAGAGGACGCGCTGGCGGACGCCTATGAAGCGCAGCATGATGACTATAACAAGATCATGATCAAGGCCATCGCCGATCGTCTGGCGGAGGCCTTTGCCGAGTATCTGCATGAGAAAGTACGCAAGGTCTACTGGGGGTATGCGGCCAATGAGAACCTCAGCAATGAGGAGCTTATCCGTGAGAACTACCAGGGGATCCGCCCTGCGCCGGGGTATCCGGCCTGTCCGGAGCACACTGAAAAAGGCACCATCTGGCAGCTGCTGGACGTGGAAGCCCATACCGGCATGAAGCTCACCGAATCGTTCGCCATGTGGCCGGGCGCATCGGTTTCCGGCTGGTATTTCAGCCATCCGGACAGCAAGTACTTCGCCGTGGCGCAGATCCAGCGCGACCAGGTCGAAGACTACGCGCTGCGTAAAGGGATGACCCCGGCGGAAGTCGAACGCTGGTTAGCGCCTAATCTGGGCTATGATGCCGACTAAATCGTCACCTTTCCTTACAACAAACAAGGCGCTCTGTGAGCGCCTTGTCTCTTTATTGAGGTTAACCCCTTATACTGAGAGAGGTTCCAGAACGTCGGAACACCTATAACGATAAGGAGAAGCTGATTCCGTGTTAACTCTGCTACACCTGTTGTCCGCGGTTGCTCTGCTGGTGTGGGGCACGCATATCGTGCGTACCGGGGTGATGCGCGTCTATGGCGCTCGCCTGCGTACCGTTCTCAGTAGCAGCGTAGAGAAAAAGCCGCTCGCCTTCTGCGCGGGTCTTGGCGTCACTGCGCTGGTGCAAAGCAGCAATGCCACCACCATGCTGGTGACCTCGTTTGTTGCCCAGGATTTAGTGGGCCTGACGCCGGCGCTGGTGATGGTGCTGGGGGCTGACGTCGGGACGGCGCTGATGGCGAGGGTGCTGACCTTCGACCTGTCGTGGCTGTCGCCGCTGCTGATATTTATCGGGGTGATCTTCTTCCTTGGCCGCAAGCAAACCCGTGCCGGGCAGCTGGGGCGGGTGGGGATCGGCCTGGGGCTGATCCTGCTGGCCCTGGAGCTGATTGTTCAGGCCGTCCACCCCATTACTCAGGCCAACGGCGTGCAGGTGATTTTTGCCTCGCTGACCGGCGATATCATGCTGGATGCCTTGATTGGCGCCGTATTCGCGATCATCAGCTACTCCAGTCTGGCGGCAGTGCTGTTGACCGCGACGCTGACCGCGGCGGGAGCGATCTCTTTCCCGGTGGCGCTGTGCCTGGTGATTGGCGCCAACCTGGGATCGGGGCTGTTGGCGATGCTCAACAACAGCGCGGCGAACGCGGCAGCGCGCCGCGTGGCGTTGGGTAGCCTGCTGTTTAAGCTGGTGGGGAGCCTGATTATTCTGCCGTTTGTCCATCCGCTGGCCGCGGTGATGCACAAGCTGCCGTTGGCGGAGTCTGAACTGGTCATCTACTTCCACGTCTTTTACAACCTGCTGCGCTGCATCGCGATGGTGCCCTTCGCCGGGCCGATGGCGAAGCTGTGCCAGCGTCTGATTCACGATGAGCCCGAGCTGGATAACCATCTCAAACCCAAGCATCTCGACCCGTCGGCGCTGGACACCCCGGCGCTGGCGCTGGCCAATGCCGCGCGTGAGACCCTGCGCATTGGTGATGCGATGGAGCAGATGCTGGAGAGCCTGCATAAGGTGATGCATGGCGAACCGCGTCAGGAGAAAGAGCTGCGCCGCATGGCGGACGATATCAACGTACTCTACACCGCCATTAAGCTCTATCTGGCGCGAATGCCAAAGGATGAGCTGGCGGAAGAGGAATCCCGGCGCTGGGCGGAAATCATTGAAATGTCGTTAAACCTCGAGCAGGCGTCCGATATCGTCGAGCGGATGGGCAGCGAGATCGCCGATAAATCACTGGCGGCACGACGCGCCTTCTCGGTGGAAGGGTTAAAGGAGCTGGATGCGCTGTACGATCTGCTGCTCAGCAATCTGCAGCTGGCGATGTCGGTCTTCTTCTCCAGCGATGTACCCAGCGCCCGCCGACTGCGGCGTAGCAAACACCGGTTCCGCATACTTAACCGCCGCTACTCGCATGCGCACGTTGACCGTCTGCATCAGCAGAACGTGCAGAGTATCGAAACCAGTACGTTGCATCTGGCGCTGCTGGGGGATATGAAGCGCCTGAACAGCCTGTTCTGCTCGGTGGCCTACAGCGTGATGGAGCAACCGGATGAAGACGACGAACGGGATGACTACTGAGACGGATTATTTTCCCCGTTTATGTCGCTTCTTTTGTGGCGCGATAGCCCTCCCGGGAGGTGGCTGACGCCTTTCCCGGGAGGGAGACACTAGCTTCTGGCAAACGCCGAGGCTTCTGCCACCAGCTCGTTATCCGGCCGTACGCCGGTATAAAGGGCGAACTGCTCGACAGCTTGCAGGGCAATAACTTCCGCGCCGCTAATGGTCTGCTTACCCCGTTGCTGCGCCAGGCGAATCAGCGGAGTTTCCGCCGGCAACGCGACCACGTCAAACACGACGCTGGCCTGGGCCACCATGGCCTCGCTGAACGCCAGCGTGTTGCTTTCCGCTCCCCCTGCCATGCCCAGCGGTGTAACATTGACCAGAATCTCAGCTGCGATCCCTTCCGGCAGGGGCTGCCACTGAAAGCCATACTGTTTTGCCAGCGCCAGGCCGCGCTGGCGATTGCGGGCCGCAATGATCACATCGCGAAAACCGGCATCACGGAAGGCGGCAATGACGGCTTTCCCCATGCCGCCGCTACCCTGAATCATCACTCTGGCGTTGGTATCGAGCCGATGGCTGGCGATCAGGCTTTTAACCGCGATGTAATCGGTGTTTAGCCCGGTTAACTTCCCGTCGTCATTGACGATGGTGTTGACGGAGTCGATGGCTTTTGCCGACGGGTCGATCGCGTCAAGAAACGGTATGCAGCTCTCTTTAAACGGCATGGAGACCGCACAGCCGCGGATACCCAATGCGCGAACCCCTTTTACCGCCGCCTCAATATCCGTTGTCGTAAAGGCTTTGTAGAGATAGTTCAACCCCAGCTTTTCATACAGATAGTTATGAAAGCGGGTGCCGAAGTTGCCGGGGCGACCCGCCAGAGAGATACACAGCAGCGTATCGCGGTTAATCATGCGTAATATCCTCCGCGTGGGCCAGCAGATACGCTTCAGCCTCCTGGGACCAGATCCCATGGTGACGTGCCACAATCGCTGCCAGTTCGGGATCGGCGATCTCGCCAAGCGGCGTGAGCGGGAAGGCTTTTCCGGTATATACCAGCTTTTTCCCCCCGCCGACGGCAGGCAGATCGAGGGTGGTTTCGCCCGCGGCGTTCAGGCCGAGAATATGGGTGACCACTTTCGCCGTCTGGACCTTTTTCGCCTGCATCAGCGCCACCGCGGCGCGCATATCGTCAGTATTGCCGCCGGAGGTGCCGACGTAGTGGGTAAAGGCGTAGTGCACGTCGTAGAAGTTGATCGGGGCGCTGAATTGCTTATCCTGGGGGCCAGCAAAGAAATTCAGGCAGCCGTCCGGGGCCAGCAACGAGGAGGCCAGAGTGATCAGCTGTTCGTTTGGCACAAACACGAAGATATCGTCGAAGCCATGGCCGCCGCTGAGCGCCAGCAGCGTATCGCGACTGGCCTCATGGCCGTCGAGATAGTGGATCAGCGTCTGCGGCTCAGAGGGGTAATGACGGCGGGCGTAGCTGAGCTTCGGCTTATTGGTATCGGTCACTACCAGTAGTGAAGGATTGATGGGGCCGTGTAGCGCATAGTCGATGGCCAGCAGCCCCATTGGCCCCGTCCCGCCCAGGATCAGGGTGCGCCCCTGCGGACGGATCCCCATCACGTGGTTGTAACTCCCCTCCTGCAGATGATAGTTGGCGTTGAAGGCGCCAATGACGCAGGAGAGCGGCTCGACCAGCGATCCTTCAAACCAGGTATCCCCCTCCCAGGTGAGCAGGCAATCCTGCGCCATCACCTCATTGGGGATCACCACATAGGTGGCTTCGCCACCGATCCATGGGAATGAGTAGCCGGGGCAGTCGGGCCGGTCGGGCAACTGCAGGTTGGCCTGGATCACGTAGCGCTGCCCAGGCTGAAACTTATGCTGCCACTTTTTACCGACGGCGAGGATTTCGCCGCAGAATTCATGGCCGATAATAATGGGCCTGGTGGCCACATCATCTGGCACCTTTTTATGAGCGGCACCCTGATTGGCCTCTTTCCATGAAGAAAGGCACAGGCTGTCAGTGACCACCCGGGCGAGGATCTCATCGTCCTGCATCGCCGGGAGGGTAAAGGTTTCCAGGCGCAGGTCACGTTTGCCATACAGGCGCAGGGCCGTTGTTGTTTGCATAAACCACCTCATCCCCTTCATCTTTCGGGGCTATGTTGTTGACGTCACCCCGGCATCGCCGGGGCGGAATAATCAGGACAGAAAGCCGAGAGCGTTGCCGATAATGCCTAAGCCGAACAGGGCGAAAATCAGCCAGACTGGATTCACTTTCTTATTCAGCAGACGCACCATCAGTAGCGTCAGGCCCAGCGCCAGCAGGCCGGGGCAGAGCTGATCGAGGATGTTCTGGACGGTCATGGTGACGGTGGCGCCGTCAGCACCGGGCGTTTGGGAGACCACCAGCGGCACATTGATGGTGGTCCATTTG
Organism: Klebsiella sp. 10982; assembly: GCF_048589245.1. NCBI lineage: Bacteria > Pseudomonadati > Pseudomonadota > Gammaproteobacteria > Enterobacterales > Enterobacteriaceae > Klebsiella > Klebsiella sp. 10982. The sequence goes on along the minus strand of NZ_JBMAXV010000014.1, from coordinate 86,587 downwards.
GTCACCAGCACCCCCATGACAAACAGGCCGAGAATGGAGGCGCCTTCGGTCAGCTTCTGCAGCAGGTTACCGCCCATATCGCTGACGATATTGACCCCCTTACGGAAGCCCAGCTGCAGGCCGTACCACTTCATTGCCAATCGCACCGCGTTGAAAATAAAGAAAAATAACAAAGGCCCCAGAATATTGCCGGAGAGGGCCAGCGAGGCGCCGAGGGCCGCGGTAATCGGCCGCAGCGTGCCCCAGACCAGCGGGTCGCCGACGCCTGCCAGCGGGCCCATCAGACCCACCTTGATGCCGTTAATAGCGCCATCGTCAATGGCCGCGCCGTTGGCCCGAGCCTCCTCCATGGCGGCGGTGACGCCGATCACCGGGCCGCATACCGCCGGCGTGGTATTAAAGAACACCAGATGACGCTTCAGCGCCGCGACCTGATCGGCTTTGAGCGGATACAGGCGTTTGATCGCCGGGATCATGTCGTAGCAAAATCCCAGGCCATGAATACGTTCGAAGTTAAAGGAGGCCTGCTGGAGGTTGGAGCGGAGAAACATGCTCACCAGGTCGCCTTGCGTGATTTTTTTCTGTTCCATTTTCGGCTCCGTTAGTCGTCAAGCTGGTCAAGGGCGGGTGCAGAGGGGGCGGTGGAGGCGGCGGGTTCAGCCTTACGCCACTGCGGATTGAGCTGGAGGTAGATCAGCGCGATGATGACGCCCACGCCGCCGAAAGCCAGCAGGCTGAGGTCGAGATAACCGCCAGCGAGAAAACCGAGGAAAAAGAAGGGCATCAGGTACTTCACGCCCATCATTCGCAGCACCATCGCGTAGCCCACGACGACAATGAAACCACCGGCAATCTGCAGGCCGCGGGTGACGAATTCCGGGATTGCGCTGAGCATACTGCTGACCATGTCCGCGCTAACGAACAGCGAGACCACCAGCGCCGGGATTGCCACGCGCAGTGCCTGCACCCCCAGCGCGGAGACATGCAGCAGGTCGATGGTGCGAAAGCGCGCCTCCTCGGCCGCTTTGTCCGCGGCGTGCTGGAACACCACGGTAATGGTACGGGCGAAAACGGTCAGCACCTGCCCGGCGGCGGCCACCGGCAGAGCAATGGCGATACCGGTGGCAATGCTCTGGTGGCCCACAATCACCAGAATGGCGGAGATAATGCTGGCCAGCGCCGAATCGGGCGACTGCGCTGCCCCCACGTTCATCCAGCCGAGGGCGATCAGCTCCAGCGTACCGCCGAGCATAACCCCGGTTTTTAAATCGCCCAGGATGAGGCCAATCACGGTACAGGCGATAAGGGGCCGATGGGTCTGAAATTCATCCAGCACACTGCCCATTCCGGCAATACAGGAAAAAATAAATATGGCTATTATCTGTAGGGTACTAATTTCCATAATTTATGACCTTTAAGGTGTGAGTCATCCTGCCTGCTACGGCATATCACAACAGGCGCTATTTTTTATTCGCAGAAAGCTGTTTCGTTAATTTTGTCGAGAATATTGACTGACGGATCTGATGCGACCACGCGTAAATCGAGTTTTACGCCCAGTTTATCGAGTTCACGGAATGCCTGAATATCCTGCGGATCCAAAGAAACGGCTTTGGTTAGCTGTTTTTTTCCGGGGCGCCAGGCCATGCCACCAATATTTAACGTGGCGATCTGCACACCCTGGCGCACCATCGTTAAAACATCGTGTGGATTGGTAAATAAATAAAAGACGGTCTCATCCTGATATTGCGGGTTATGATAGACCGCTACCGCCTTTTCCAGACTGACAACATTTACCTTCATGCCTGGCGGTGCCGCCTGGCGCAACAGGGTCCGGCGAACTTCATCGTTAAATACCTCGTCATTGCAGATAATTATCCGCTGGGCGTTAGCGACTTTTGACCAGACGGTGGTGACCTGCCCATGAATGAGTCGGTCATCAATACGGGCGAGCGTAATATGCATCAGAACTCCTCCTCAACGGTTTCTGGCTGCTGCCAGACCACACAGCACTGGCTGGCAATGGTTTGCAGATGCTGACATAAGTCATCGGCGCTCAGGGTATGCTGGTTATCCACCAGCTCAAGCGCCAGCGGCAGCGACAGGCCGCTAATCACCCGGATCTGCGGGTGACGCATTGCCAGACCGGCTGCGGCATTCCATGGGCTTCCGCACTGCAAATCTACCGCGATGACCCACTCCTCATCGATGTGTGCGCTTACTAACTTTTCCAGGTTAATGGCGATATCCGCCGCGTTTTCGCCGGGGACAAACGCGACGGCGCTGACGTTAACCTCGCCGTAGACCATGCGTACCGAATCAAGCATGGCCCCGGCCAGCTGGCCGTGGGCGCAGAAGATAGCGTGAACCATACTGCCTCCTTAACCGCGCGTTTTTCCGCCGGCAATGTTAGTGGTGACTCCGGTGATGTAGCTGGCGCGTGATGACAAGAGATAGCAAACAAAATCAGCGACTTCCGAGAGTTTTCCCGCCCGCCCGATGGGAATGGCGTTTTTGGTATATCCCTCGCGAAGTTGCTCGACGGTGATATTGCGCGTCCAGGCCAGCGCCTCTTCATATTCCGGCGTCCGCAGGCCGGTTTTTTCGAGGATCCCCGGCGCAACGCCGACCACACGGATCCCATATTTACCCAATTCTTTAGACCAGGAGCGGGTAAAGCTATTGAGCGCGGCCTTGGTGGCGGCGTAGCAGCTTTGACCTTCAGAGCCTTCCAGACCGCTCTCCGACGAAACATTGACAATCACCCCGGCGCGCTGTTTGACCATTTGACGTGCCACCGCCTGCGACATGAAAAACACCCCTTTCTGGTTGATATTGACCATTTTTTCAAAAGCGGCTTCGTTTAATTCATAGCGGCCGGCCGGTGCTTTTTCGTCGACTAATAAACGTGGGAAATTCACGCCGGCGTTATTGACCAGGCCATCAATACGCGACCAGCGCTGAATAATGGCATCGATAGTCTGCTGTACCTCTGTCGCGCTGGAAATATCCGTCGGCCAGAAATGATAATTATCGCCATTGTGATGGCGATCGCCGCCGTGAATATCAATCATCTGGACATGAGCGCCTTGGGATAATAATTCATCGACAATGGCCAGCCCAATTCCTGAGGCGCCACCGGTTACGATAATGACGTTATCTTTTAAATTTAACCAGGTATTCATTATGCTCTCCCATTTCTTTAGATAAAGGGATCCCCCGCAGCGCGTGCTGCGTGAAATCATATCCTGTGTGTTATTTCAGTAATAATTCAGCTGTTTCTCTGTTTGTCACCAGACAATTAATATAGCGTCCGTGCAATGCGCCAAGAATGCCCGAGTATTTCTCTTGCCCCATGGCGATGCCGATGGAATAACGCGCCTGGCGCAGCTTCGCCATTTCGATCGACAGCGTTTTTTCGCTCATATTGGTATCGACTAACCCGCCGTTAATATCGTAGAAACGCGAGCAGATATCCCCGGCGACGTGGCGGGCGTTGAGATCGTCGCTCTCTTCGCTGCCGTAGAAGGCGTGCCAGTTTGCGCCGTCGCGAATGGCCGGTGAACCAATACCCACCAGCGCGACATCCAGACTGTCCCAGTAGGATGAGATGGTTTTAAAGTGCTGGGACTGCATGATGCCGTTGCGGATCAGCGGGTTATCCAGCAGGGCTGGAAAATCGGCAAGGTGGGATTCCGCTTTCAGCCTGGCTGCCGCACCGTAGGTTAACGTGTTCACATGGTAGCGGCTCTCCAGTTTACCGGAAGGCCCGCCGATGATGGGGACGCAGATCACCTGGCGTGAGTGGCTGGCCTGCGGCAGGTTCTCCACCAGCGAACGCACGGCGCGGCCCCATGAAAAACCGATAATATCGCCGGGTTCCAGCAACCGATCGACAAGCAGGGCGCCATGCTGGCCCATCGCGCTCAGCTGTTCTTCTTCCAGCAGCCCATCGCTACTGGCAACCACCGCCTCTTTCAGACCAAATTTTTGCTTGAGCTGTTGTTCGAGCCACAGGTTCTCGTTGTAGTCATAGTTGATGGCAATGGTGACAATGCCCTGCTCGCGGCCGCGCTTCAGCAGGCGACTAATGGTGGTGCGATAGATCCCCAGCTCGCGAGCGATTTGCGCCTGGGTCATATCCTGCTCGTAATAGAGCTGGGCGATTTTGACAATCAACCGGATATCATCGCTATTTTCCATAGTCATCTGCTGGCTCCTGCACATTTGTGCAAATCGCGGGTTTGTGCTGTTGATCTGATATAACCCTATTAGAGCCGCCGTTTAAAGGGATTTTCTTTTATTTCATCACCCTAATCTGGCGAATAATCTTGCACATTTGCGTTATCAATAGTGGGTTGTTGGCACCTTTGTGCATTGCGCGCTAAGCCGCTGATTCTGTGATATTTCATTACGCAAAGTTGCCAGACGTTGAGCGGGACACTTTTGTGAAAAAAGGCGTAGTCGATCACACCTTGCGCCGGAGGGCGCAAAGGCACATCTTTTTTCTCGCCCACAAGGTAGGGTATATTTCGCTTTTACAGGAGAATCTATGCTGCCCGACTCATCAACCCGATTAAATAAATACATCAGTGAAAGCGGCATCTGCTCGCGTCGCGAAGCGGACCGCTTTATTGAACAAGGCAACGTCTTTATCAATGGCAAGCGCGCCACTATTGGCGATCAGGTGAAGCCTGGTGACCTGGTCAAAGTGAACGGACGGTTGATTGAGCCGCGTGAAGCGGATGATCTGGTGCTGATTGCGCTGAATAAGCCGGTCGGTATTGTGAGCACCACCGAAGATGGCGAGCGTGACAACATTGTCGACTTCGTCAACCACAGCAAGCGTATCTTCCCTATCGGCCGTCTGGATAAAGATTCTCAGGGGCTGATCTTCCTCACCAACCACGGCGATCTGGTGAACAAGATCCTGCGCGCCGGCAACGACCATGAAAAAGAGTATCTGGTGACGGTCGATAAGCCGGTGACTGATGAGTTTATTCGCGGCATGGGCGCAGGGGTGCCGATTCTCGGGACGGTGACGAAAAAATGTAAGGTGAAGAAAGAGGCGCCGTTCGTTTTCCGCATCACTCTGGTGCAGGGGCTGAATCGCCAGATCCGGCGTATGTGCGAGCACTTTGGCTATGAAGTGACGAAGCTTGAGCGTACGCGGATCATGAACGTGAGCCTGACGGGGATCCCCTTGGGTGAATGGCGTGATCTAACCGATGACGAGCTGATCGACCTGTTCAAGCTGATTGAAAATTCCTCTTCCGAAGCGAAGCCGAAAGCCAGGCCGAAGGCCAAAGCGGCGACTCCCGGGATCAAGCGCCCGGTGGTGAAGATGGAAAATAGCAACGATAAGGGTCGCCCGGCTGGTAACGGGAAACGTTTCACCCAGCCGGGACGTAAAAAGAAAGGGCGTTAACGCCTGCCGCGGGTCGGCGTATTCGCCGACCAGGAAAAGGTCGCTTCCTTGTCCGTTTTGTAAGCCTGCTGTTTTCTCACCTGGCGGGCTTTCTTCGCTTCCGCTTCACGCTGCGCCATCAGCTTATCGATATATTCCTTTTTCACGCTGTTCGTTTCCGCATTGCTCAGCGGGCGGCCATGCGCAATGCGCGCGCGGTCAAGCAGCGTTTTCAATTCGCGCTGTTCGCGCTCGGTCATCTCTTTTTGTGTAATACGGGGGAGTGCCATGGTGGTGCCCTCAGTCAGACCAGAGCACCCAGTGTACGGCAATCAGCGCAAAATAGAACGCATCCGGAAAGCGCCTCGCAGAATATTTCCCTCGTTCGTGACCAGTGAGCGGGTCTGGCTTAGGGTAATGGCACGTCTACCGTCCAATGACGACAAATTTTGGGTGGGTGATGTATAAAATTTTATACAAGGATGTGATATGCTCAATCAGCAACAGAGATTAAGGCGTATCGTCTGGATGGGCTCTTCCTTTGACGATCTGCGCCAGTTTCCTGAGGACGTCCGCAGAGATGCCGGATTCCAGCTTTATCGTTTACAGTCGGGTTTAGAGGCTGCGGACTGGAAAGCGATGCCTCAACTGGGGCGGGGCGTTGAAGAAATCCGCCTGCGCCACTTTTCCGGTGCATATCGGGTAATTTATCTGGCCCGTTTTGCAGAGGCGATATATGTCCTGCACTGTTTTAACAAAAAGACGCGGCGTACCGCCGAACACGAAAAACAGATTGTCAGAAACCGTTTGCAGGTAATACAGCAGGAACACAGGAGTCATAAATGAATCGTAAGAGGGTGGATGGTATTCGTCATGTGACCTCTGAAGAGAGCAATATATTCAGTGAACTGGGCTTTGATGATGCTGACGCAGAGCAGCTTCGGGGACAAGCGGAAAAAGAAGTTGAGCAGTTGATGGCGCTTAAACGACAGTTAATGCAGGAAATCGCTGAGTGGATAGATGAACATCAATTGAAGCAGGCCGATGCTGCCGCGAAGTTGAGCATTTCGCGCCCGCGTATTTCAGATGTGGTCAATCAGAAAACCAGTAAGTTTACCCTGGATGCGTTAGTCATGATGTTAATGAAGTTAGGTAAACCAGTACGTTTGCAGATTGGATAACGCACACGCCCGGGCCTGCGCCCGGACGTATCACGCTCAGCGCTTGTCGGCTTTTTTGGCGATAGGCTTTCCTGACCAGTACCCGGCCAGCAGCGAACCGGACAGGTTATGCCAGACGGAGAACAGCGCGCCTGGCAGCGCCGCCAGCGGGCCGAAGTAAATTTTACCCAGCGCGGCCGCCAGGCCAGAGTTCTGCATCCCCACCTCGATCGCCAGCGTACGGCAGGTGGATTCATCAAAACCAAACAGACGTCCGCCCCAGTAGCCGCCAAGCAGGCCAATGGTGTTATGCAGGATCACCGCGATAATCACCACCAGGCCGACGGAGGCGATATGGGCGGCGGAACCCGCCACCACCGCGCTGATGATCGCCAGTATGCATACCATCGAGAAAGCGGGCAGGAACGGCTCTACCGCTTTCACCACCTTCGGCAGCAGATGATGGACAATCAGTCCCAGCGCGATGGGGATGACCACAATCTGCAGAATGCTGAGCAACATGCCCATGACGTCGACCTGAATATGCGCGTCGACGTACAGACGGGTGAGCAGCGGTGTCGCCACGACGCCGACGAGGGTGGAGACCGAGGAGATGGTCACCGACAGCGCCACATCCCCTTTGGCAAGAAAGATCATCACGTTGGAGGCGGTCCCGCTGGCGACGCTGCCGACCAGCACCATCCCGGCGGAAAGCTCCGGCGGCATATGAAACAGCAGCGCCAGCAGCCAGGCGGTGAGCGGCATCACCAGATAATGGAGAAAGATCCCCGCAGCGACCGGCGCCGGGCGCGACAGGACGCGTTTGAAATCTTCCAGCTTCAGATGGACGCCCATACCGAACATGATCAGCATCAGCAGGGTGGTGACCCATGGGCCAATCGGGGTGAAGGTGGTGGGGGTGTAATAGGCCAGAACGGAGAGCAGCAGTGCCCATAACGGGAACAGCCGCGTCAAAGTTGCGAGCATGTTGTGTTCCTTGCGATACGCGAACCGGGCCGCGCCATCCCGATGGGGCGGCGAGCAGGTCAGCTGGTTGTGTTGATGTTGTTATAAAAAAGCCGGGTTCGAGCCCGGCTATAGGTATTGTTTATCGTGCTAATGAATTTTATTCAAACAAATTATGATGCAGCTTCTGCACAACTTTCTCCGCATCGGCGCCAGGCACCAGGAAGCAGAGGTTGTGGCTGGAGGCGCCATAGCAAATCATGCGGATGTTAAACGGCTCGAGGACGCCAAAGACCTCTTTGCCTACGCCGCAGGCTTTCGACAGCGCATTGCCAATCAGGGCCACCAGCGCCAGGTCTTCCTCCACTTCCACGCGACATAGCGAGGAGAGCTCGGTCAGCAGCGCCTGGGTCAGCAGGGTATCGCCCGCAGAGGTTGAGCCGGTGGTGTCCATGGTCAGGGCCACGCTCACTTCGGAGGTGGTGATCAAATCGACGGAGATGTTATGGCGCGCCAGAATACCGAACACTTCGGCGAGGAAGCCGCGGGAGTGCAGCATATTCAGGCTGTGCAGCGTCAGTAACGTCTGGCGGCGACGCAGCGCCAGCGCGCGGAACAGCGGCGGGTTCTCGGTGGTTTTACATACCAGCGTACCGCCCGCTTTAGGCTCTTTACTGGAGCCGACAAACACCGGGATATCGCTGCGCACGGCAGGCAGCAGGGTCGCCGGGTGCAGCACTTTGGCGCCAAAGGTGGCCATTTCCGCCGCCTCTTCAAAGGCGATGACGTCGATGCGTTTCGCCGCTGGCGCGACGCGCGGGTCGGTCGTATAGATCCCCGGGACATCGGTCCAGATATCGACACGGGTGGCATGCAGCGCTTCGCCGAGCAGAGCGGCGGTATAATCGCTGCCGCCGCGGCCGAGAGTGGTGGTGCGGCCTTTCGCTTCGCTGCCGATAAAGCCCTGGGTTACCACCAGGCCTTCCGCCAGGCGTGGCGCCAGCTGCTGCTGGGTCAGTTCGGCGACGGCGGCGATATCCGGTTCGGCGCGGCCAAAACGATCGTTGGTACGCAGCACCTTACGGGCGTCAAACCACTGCGCCTGGATACCGCGCTCACGCAGAATTTCCACAAACAGCAGGGTGGACATCAGTTCGCCATGGCTGACCAGTTCGTCGGTCAGGGCGGTGGAGGAGGCGAGCGCGGCGGCTTCTGCCAGCGTGGTGATATTTTCCAGCAGGCGCTCAATCTCTTCGCGGATCACGTTGGGATAGCGCAAACGCTCCAGAATATTGAACTGGATCTGGCGCAGGGCATCCAGCTGGGAAAAACGTTCGGTGGGTTCCAGCCCGCCCGCTAAGGCCACCAGAATGTTGGTCACGCCGGCAGAGGCGGAGAGCACAACAATACGGGTATTGGCATCGAGCAGCGCCACATCAATGCTGCGGTTCATCGCGTCAAAATCAGCAACGCTGGTGCCGCCAAATTTGGCGACGACTAGATCTGTCATAACAACCTCGTGTCAGGGGGCCTGACTTATTAAAACGATTCCTGACCACCGATCCTGGCAGGGGCTGGACGCCGCCGGATCGCAACAAAATGTCTTAATAAGCCAGGCCAAATTATTCAGCCATGGCACAAGGGAAGAGCGATAAACAGGGTGGCGCAGAGTGATAAACAACTACGATGTCACCCAGAAGTGCTCCACCTTGTAGACCCGACTCACCGCTCTGGGCGCTGAGGTGTTCGGGTATGAAACGCCCGACTGCGAACGTTTCTGGTGACAACCCAGGGGATTCAGCCCCTGTGGCCGGTGAGGAGCGCGACCAGACGCTCTTTCACCTCGGCGTTGCTCCCCCTCACGTATTTTCCCCGGACTGGTTCCTCCAATACGGTTACCTGGGCAACGCACCTCTTCTGGCAATTACCGACGTCTTTCACCTGGCCGGGGGAGCCGGGACATTATATCCCCCACGAATACCCTTTCGCTGTAGCGTGAAATGCGCGAGCAATAGATACCTACTAATACGTAGGCACTGCGGATATATAAAGGCTTAACACCAGCTATGTCAACGCTGCGGTTATGCGGATTTTTCATGCCCCTGCGGCTAACAGAAAAAAGCCTTATGATAGCTATACTAATGGGGCTTTTTACTCCGTTTTGACCCGATTCCTGACCCGCGTCAGGGACAAGTCACAAAAATCATCACAATTTTCCGTCACCGGCGCTACAATCGACCGAAGTCACAATCTCAAATCAGAAGAGTATTGCTAATGAAAAACATCAACCCAACGCAGACCTCTGCCTGGCAGGCATTACAGAAACACTTCGACGAAATGAAAGATGTCACTATCAGCGAGCTGTTCGCTAAAGATAGCGACCGTTTTTCCAAGTTTTCCGCGACGTTCGACGATCTGATGCTGGTGGATTTCTCCAAAAACCGCATCACCGAAGAGACGCTGGCTAAACTGCAGGACCTGGCGAAAGAGACTGACCTGGCAGGCGCCATTAAATCGATGTTCTCTGGCGAGAAGATCAACCGTACGGAAGACCGTGCGGTACTGCACGTCGCGCTGCGCAACCGCAGCAATACGCCGATTGTGGTTGATGGTAAAGATGTGATGCCGGAAGTGAACGCCGTGCTGGAGAAGATGAAAACCTTCTCCGAAGCGATTATCTCCGGTAGCTGGAAAGGCTATACCGGCAAACCGATCACCGACGTGGTGAATATCGGTATCGGCGGCTCCGATCTTGGTCCGTTTATGGTGACCGAAGCGCTGCGTCCGTACAAAAACCACCTCAACATGCACTTTGTCTCTAACGTCGATGGCACCCACATCGCCGAAGTGCTGAAGAACGTCAACCCGGAAACCACCCTGTTCCTGGTGGCGTCCAAGACTTTCACCACTCAGGAGACCATGACCAACGCCCACAGCGCGCGCGACTGGTTCCTGGCGACCGCGGGCGACGACAAGCACGTGGCAAAACACTTCGCCGCGCTCTCCACCAACGCGAAAGCGGTTGGCGAATTCGGTATCGACACCGCCAACATGTTCGAATTCTGGGACTGGGTGGGCGGCCGTTACTCCCTGTGGTCAGCGATTGGCCTGTCCATTATTCTCTCCGTGGGCTTCGACAACTTCGTTGAGCTGCTGTCCGGCGCGCATGCAATGGATAAGCACTTCTCCACCACCCCGGCGGAGAAAAACCTGCCGGTGCTGCTGGCGCTGATCGGTATCTGGTACAACAACTTCTTCGGTGCAGAAACCGAAGCGATTCTGCCGTACGACCAGTACATGCACCGCTTTGCCGCTTACTTCCAGCAGGGCAACATGGAGTCCAACGGTAAGTATGTTGATCGTAACGGCCACGCGGTGGACTACCAGACTGGCCCGATCATCTGGGGCGAGCCGGGCACCAACGGTCAGCACGCGTTCTATCAGCTGATCCACCAGGGGACCAAAATGGTACCGTGCGATTTCATCGCTCCGGCTATCACCCACAACCCGCTGTCCGACCATCATCCGAAGCTGCTGTCCAACTTCTTCGCCCAGACTGAGGCCCTGGCCTTCGGTAAATCCCGTGAAGTGGTCGAGCAGGAATATCGCGATCAGGGTAAAGATCCGGCGACTCTGGAGCACGTGGTGCCGTTCAAAGTGTTCGAAGGCAACCGCCCGACCAACTCCATCCTGCTGCGTGAGATCACCCCGTTCAGCCTCGGGGCGCTGATTGCCCTGTACGAGCACAAAATCTTCACCCAGGGCGCGATCCTCAACATCTTCACCTTTGACCAGTGGGGCGTTGAGCTCGGCAAACAGCTGGCTAACCGCATCCTGCCGGAGCTGAAAGACGGCAGCGAAGTTAGCAGCCACGACAGCTCTACTAACGGTCTGATTAACCGTTATAAAGCCTGGCGCGCATAACGTATGCGCAGCTAAGACGGAATGCCGACCCTTTGGTCGGCATTCTTATTTATAGCCGCCGCAACAGCCTCGCCGGATTCCCTGCCCACACCCCTTTCTCGGTAATGGACTTTGTGACCACGCTGCCCGCGCCGATCACCACCCCATCGCAGATGCTGACGGCCAGAATCGTGGCGCCGCTGCCGATCGACACGTCATCGCCAATCTCGATCCGCCCCCAGCTGGCGCGGTCGGCGTTTGGTTTGCCATCGCGGAAAAGGTCGTTGGCAAACATCACGCCGTGACCGATAAAGCAGCGCTGGCCGATGGTGACGTACTCGCAGATAAAGGTGTGGGATTGAATTTTACTGTTTGCGCCGATGCGGGTATTGCCCTGGATCTCAACGAATGGCCCGACGAACACGTTATCGCCAAGGATACAGTCGTAGAGGTTGGCGGGCTGGTAGATCACCACGTTTTCGCCGCTGGTGACGTTGCGGATCGCCGTTTCCCGAAGAGTATGCATACTGCCTCTCAGATTGGTTTGGCCAGAATATGTAAGGTGCTTTGCTGGCTGGCGGAATGAAAGGTGACATCTTTCACGTACTGCATCCCCTGGCGTTCGTAAAAACGGCGCGCGGCGGGATTATCAGCGAGTACCTCCAGCCACAGCCAGCTTTCACCGGCCGCTTTTGCTCGCGTCTCGACGGCGTGAAATATCTGCTCGCCGTAGCGGTGGCCGGTCTCACCCGGCAGCAGATAGAGCTTGTGCAGCAGCGTGCCGGACGGACCTTCGGCACTCAACGCCTGACAACAGGTGTACTTAGCAAAGCCGACAGGGTGGGGGGCTTCAGCAATCAACCAACAGCACTGCGAATCGGTCAGGCTACGTTGCAAAGAGGCCAGGGAATACTCTTGTTGCAGGTAATGCGCCAGCTCATCGGCGTTATGCCAGTGGTGAGCAAAGTGATGGCGATAGCTGGCATTACCCATTTCGTTGAGCAAAGCCGCATCCTCTGCCAGTGCGGTACGAATTTTTAGCATGGTTGTTTCCTTTTTACCCCGTCCGTCTGGCCTGTGATTGTTACATCCTGGCCGAGGGTGGCAAAAAGTTAGCGAATAATATCGATCTGGATCACATTTTTGCGTTATACAGGTCTCAAAGAATCATAATGATGAGGTGAATGTATGTCGTCGGTTTATCGCCCTCTGGTGAATTTTATCGCCACTGCGATGCAAACGGTTTTAAATCTTGGGCTGTTGTGTCTGGGGATTATTTTGATCGTCTTCCTCGGTAAAGAGACGCTGCATCTGGCCGATGTCCTCTTTACCCCGGAGCCAACCAGTAAATACCGGCTGGTGGAAGGTCTGGTGGTTTACTTCCTCTACTTCGAGTTTATCGCGCTGATCGTCAAGTATTTTCAGTCGGGGTTCCACTTTCCGCTGCGCTATTTCGTCTATATCGGTATCACCGCGATTGTGCGTCTGATCATCATCGATCATGAATCGCCGCTGGCGGTGCTCATTTACTCCGCGGCGATCCTGATCCTGGTGATTACGCTCTGGCTGTGTAACTCCAATCGCCTGAAACGCGAATAAAAAAAAGCGGCCTCCAGGGCCGCTGACCAACAGTCACAAATAGAATTTATGTAGGGTCCAGTTGAGGATAGCAGTGGCATTGACCTTACTTTTTCAGCTGAGGGCGACGGCAACAATACCCGGTTGGGGTCGTGTATTGCGGCTAGACCGTCGGCCCTCCTCTGAAATTTGGGGCCGGTGTTACAAAAAAACTTAACCTTTCACCCCGCCCGCCGTCAGGCCGTTAACCAGCCAGCGCTGCGCCAGCAGGAAGACCACCGTGATCGGGATGGCGGAGAGCACCGCCGCGGCGGCGAAGTCGCCCCACAGATAGTTCTGCGGGTTGAGATACTGTTGCATACCTACCGCCAGGGTATAGCTGTTCACATCGCGCAGCAGCAGCGAGGCGACGGGCACTTCGGTGATGGCTGCGATGAACGACAGAATAAACACCACCGCCAGAATCGGCACCGACAGCGGCAGCAGCACGAGGCGGAAGGCCTGCCATGGGGTCGCGCCATCCAGCGCCGCCGCTTCTTCCAGCGAACCATCGATGGTTTCGAAGTAGCCTTTAATCGTCCAGACGTGCAGCGCGATACCGCCCATATAAGCGAAGATCACGCCGCCGTGGGTGTTAAGGCCGACAAACGGGATGTACTGGCCCAGGCGGTCAAACAACGCGTACAGGGCTACCAGCGACAGCACTGCCGGGAACATCTGGAAAATCAGCATCCCTTTCAGCAGGGTCGCTTTCCCCGGGAAGCGCATACGGGCGAAAGCGTAAGCGCAGGTGGTGGAGAGGGCGACGATACCGATCGCGGTGATCCCGGCGACCTTAATCGAGTTCCACAGCCACAGTAGCACCGGGAACGGCGGCGGCGTGACGCGGCCATCCGCATGCTCCACGCTGAAGCCTAACGCCAGGCGCCAGTGTTCCCAGGAGATGGTCTCCGGGATCAGGCTGCCGGTGGCGAAGTTGCCTTCGCGCAGCGAGATAGCGATAACCATCAGCAGCGGAAACATAATCGCGGCGATGAAAATCAGTAACAGAAGATGCGTGGTAAAGAGACGCAGCTTTTGAGATTTGGGTTGGACCATAGCCATTGTAATTTTACTCCCCTTGACTTCGCTCCAGGCTATTTTGCTTGCCATTTTGAACTCGGGCAGTGCTCAGAATCCTCACGTACTACGTGTACGCTCCGGTTCTTCCGCGCTGGCCGAGTCCAAACTGTCCGCGCCAATAACGCCTGGTAATTCCAATTAATCAAACTTCATGCGCGTGGCTTTCAGATTCACAATCGCTAACGCGCCAACCAGCAGGAAGATAAGCGTTGCGATAGCCGCCGCCAGGCCGAAGTCCTGACCGCCGCCGCCTTCAAAGGCGATGCGATAGGTGTAGCTCACCAGCAGGTCGGTATAACCGGCCGGGGTGGTGGTGCCGAGACGGTCCGGACCACCGTTGGTCAACAACTGAATCAGGACGAAGTTGTTAAAGTTAAAGGCAAAGCTGGCGATCATCAGCGGCGTCAGCGGCTTAATCAGCAGCGGGAAGGTAATTTTAAAGAAGTTCTGGAACGGGCCGGCGCCATCCATTGCCGACGCTTCGTACAGATCGTCCGGAATCGCCTTCAGCAGCCCCATGCACAGGATCATCATGTACGGGTAGCCCAGCCAGGTGTTGACGATGATGATCATGGTGCGCGCGGTGGTCGGGTCGCTAAACCAGGCCGGCTTAATGCCGAACAGGGTGCTGAGCATCATGTTGATTTCACCAAAGCTCTGGTTGAACAGCCCTTTGAAAATCAGAATCGAAATAAACGACGGTACGGCGTACGGCAGAATCAGCAGGACGCGATAAATCGCTTTGCCTTTCAGCGCTTCCCATTGTACCAGGCAGGCGAGGATCATCCCCACTGCCACGGTCAGCACTACGGTCAGGACCGAGAACACCACCGTCCAGACGAAAATCGCGAAGAACGGTTTCTGAATGCCTTCATCGTGGAAGACGCGGGTAAAGTTGTCCCAGCCGATAGTCACAGTGTAGCCCGGACTCAGCTTCTCATTGCCCCAGCTACCGTCGGCGTTAATTGACTGGTAGAAGCCGACATCGTTGTTCGGACGGTATTTGACGTGGGTCTGATTGTTGGTCAGTACCCCATCTTCGCCCAGCGTATACAGCGGCTGGGTACCGGAGAACTGGCGCAGCGAACTCATGATGACTTTGCTGTCATCAGGCAACACCGCGGTCAGCTGGTTCAGCGCGGTGCGATTCTGGGTAATCACGCGCAGGTTGGCGCGCTCGCCTTCCGGCAGGGCGTCGGTTTCTTTTAACGTCAGCTTCTGCTCACCGCCGAATTTAAAGGCGTCAGAAAGGTAATTTTTACCGCTTTCGCCGTCGATCAGCGCCAGTTTCCAGTCGTCACCCGCCGGGATCAGCGTGAAATTATAGGCTTTGCCAGCCAGGAAGGAGCGATCCATCAGCACCTGCTGCGCACGCTCAAAGGTCAGCTGGTTGGTGCTGCTGTAGTTGGTAAACGCGATAGCGATAGTACAAATCAGCGGAAACAGGACAAACAGGCCCATACCGGCGAGGCCGGGATAGACATAGCGCCAGGCATACGCCTTGCGATTAGCGAAAATATACAGGCCAACTGAGCTTAAAATCAGCGTCATGATGGCGAACAGGTACTCCCCCTGGGCGTACATCAAAACAACAAGGTAACCCACCAGCAGGCACAGTAAGCCAATCACAGACCATGTGAGTTGCGGACTTTGCCACCAGTGTCTCTTTTTAACGGCATCCATGGGGATCATCCTCTACAGCGGTGAAAACTTATTTGTCAGGTGGCGTTTTGCTTACCTGACCTACGGTCCGAGCCGTAGTGGTAGGGCGGGTAAGCGCAAGCGCCACCCGCCGTTTTCTTACTTAGTGATACGGCTCTGTGCATCTTTCAGTGCAGCATCGACAGTCTGACGACCGCTGGCGGCGTTGATAACCGCGGTACGAACGGCATACCAGAAGGCAGACATCTGCGGGATGTTAGGCATAATCTCGCCTTTCTGGGCGTTCGCCATGGTGGCAGCGATGCGCGGATCTTTTTCCAGTTTTTCCTGGAAGGATTTCAGCGCTACCGCACCCAACGGTTTGTCGTTGTTAACGGCTTCCAGACCCTGATCGGTCATCAGGTAGTTTTCGAGGAACTCTTTCGCCAGCTCTTTGTTCGGGCTGGCGGCGTTGATCCCCGCGCTCAGCACGCCAACGAACGGTTTAGATGGTTTGCCTTTAAAGGTTGGCAGCAGGGTTACACCGTAGTTAACCTTGCTCTTATCGATGTTAGACCATGCCCATGGACCGTTGATGGTCATCGCGGTTTCGCCTTTGTTGAAGGCCGCTTCGGCGATGGAGTAGTCGGTATCGGCATTCATGTGCTTGTTCTTGATCAGGTCAACCAGGAAGGTCAGACCCGCTTTCGCGCCTGCGCTGTCCACGCCGACGTCTTTCACATCGTACTTGCCGTTTTCAAACTTGAACGCGTATCCACCGTCGGCAGCGATCAGCGGCCAGGTGAAGTACGGTTCCTGCAGGTTGAACATCAGCGCGCTCTTACCTTTCGCTTTCAGTTCTTTATCCAGAGCCGGGATCTCTTCCCAGGTCTTCGGTGGGTTCGGCACCAGGTCTTTGTTGTAAATCAGGGACAGGGCTTCGACCGCGATCGGGTAGGCGATCAGTTTGCCGTTATAGCGAACCGCATCCCAGGTGAACGGGTAGAGTTTGTCCTGGAACGCTTTGTCCGGGGTGATTTCCGCCAGCAGGCCGGACTGCGCGTAGCCGCCAAAACGGTCATGTGCCCAGAAGATGATGTCCGGGCCGTCGCCGGTTGCCGCAACCTGCGGGAATTTTTCTTCCAGCTTGTCCGGGTGTTCTACGGAAACTTTAATGCCGGTGTCTTTTTCAAACTTTTTACCCACTTCAGCGAGGCCGTTGTAGCCTTTATCGCCGTTAATCCAGATAACCAGCTTACCTTCTTCAATTTTCGCGAGGGCAGAGGCGGAAAACATCATCGTGGTCAGTGCCGACAGCGCGAGGATGCGAGCGCCAGTTTTGATTTTCATATACCCGTCCTTTTTGGTGATGTACTCGTGGATACACTTCGGTGGCTTAACGATGATGAGTTTCCTTTTTTAACAACCCCTTTCCATCCTCCCCGGGTCTACGCCCCACCCGCTGGTTGTGTGATCTCCATTGCAAAAACGGCCGTATTGCGTCCTGGAGCACAGAAAAAAGTGCCCAATTTTGTTGCCTCCATCACGAAATCACCCGCCAGCCGCCATCCCCCGCGGCGAGAGCCAATCTCTCATCCTCCCATCTCCTCCCCCATAAAAAAGCCGGGGGGTGGAGGATTTGCCTGGTCAATGAATGCCGCATAGTCGACCCATCTTGAATGTGACTGTTAGTGACAGGTTGTAACGAAGGGAGAAGGGCATGGCGAGCGTACAGCTGCGAAATGTAACGAAAGCCTGGGGTGACGTGGTGGTATCGAAAGATATCAATCTCGATATCCACGAAGGGGAATTCGTCGTGTTTGTCGGGCCATCGGGCTGCGGCAAATCTACCCTGCTGCGTATGATTGCCGGGTTAGAAACTATTACCAGCGGGGACCTGTTTATCGGTGACACCCGCATGAATGAAATCCCACCGGCAGAACGCGGCGTTGGGATGGTATTCCAGTCTTATGCACTCTATCCCCACCTTTCCGTTGCGGAAAATATGTCGTTTGGCCTGAAGCTGGCCGGTGCGAAAAAAGATCTGATTAACCAGCGGGTGACCCAGGTTGCGGAAGTGCTGCAGCTGGCCCATCTGCTGGAGCGTAAACCGAAAGCCCTCTCCGGCGGTCAGCGCCAGCGTGTAGCGATTGGCCGTACGCTGGTGGCAGAGCCAAGCGTCTTCCTGCTGGATGAGCCGCTCTCCAACCTCGACGCCGCGCTGCGCGTCCAGATGCGTATTGAGATCTCGCGTCTGCATAAGCGACTGGGCCGCACCATGATTTATGTCACCCACGATCAGGTGGAGGCGATGACCCTCGCCGACAAGATCGTGGTTCTCGACGCCGGCCGGGTGGCGCAGGTTGGGAAACCGTTGGAGCTCTATCACTATCCGGCTGACCGCTTCGTTGCTGGCTTCATTGGCTCACCGAAGATGAATTTCCTGCCGGTCAAAGTTACCGCAACGGCTATCGATCAGGTGCAGGTTGAACTGCCGAACCGTCAGCAAATCTGGCTGCCGGTGGACAGCGCCAACGTGCAGGTGGGCGCCAACATGTCCTTAGGTATCCGCCCGGAGCATTTACTGCCCAGCGACATCGCCGATGTGACCCTCGAAGGTGAGGTCCAGGTCGTCGAACAGCTCGGTCACGAAACGCAAATTCATATCCAGATCCCCGCCATCCGTCAAAACCTGGTTTACCGCCAGAACGACGTGGTGTTGGTAGAAGAGGGAGCCACATTCGCCATCGGTTTGCCGCCAGAACGTTGCCACTTATTCCGTGAGGATGGCACCGCTTGTCGTCGGCTGCATAAAGAGCCGGGCGTGTAAGGCTTCCCATTAAAAAAAGGCGCGAACCCGGCTGGCGGTACACCGGCGAAGCGTGCAAAGAAAAGCAATGATCTCAGGAGATAGAATGATGATTACTCTGCGCAAACTTCCTCTGGCGGTCGCCGTCGCAGCAGGCGTGATGTCTGCTCAGGCGCTGGCTGTCGATTTCCATGGCTACGCACGTTCCGGCATTGGCTGGACCGGTAGCGGCGGCGAGCAACAGTGCTTCAAAGCGACCGGTGCTCAAAGTAAATACCGTCTTGGTAACGAATGTGAAACCTATGCGGAACTGAAGCTGGGCCAGGAGCTGTGGAAGGAAGGGGATAAGAGTTTTTATTTCGATACTAACGTTGCCTATTCCGTGAATCAGGAAGATGACTGGGAAAGCACCTCTCCGGCGTTCCGTGAAGCCAACATCCAGGGTAAAAACCTGATCGACTGGCTGCCGGGCTCTACGCTGTGGGCGGGTAAACGCTTCTATCAGCGTCATGACGTTCACATGATCGACTTCTACTACTGGGATATCTCCGGCCCGGGTGCTGGTCTGGAAAACGTTGACCTTGGCTTCGGTAAGCTCTCTCTGGCCGCTACCCGTAACTCAGAAAGCGGCGGTTCTTATACCTTCTCCAGTGATGACACCAAAAAATATGCCGCGAAAACTGCCAACGACGTCTTTGACATCCGTCTGGCGGGCCTGGAAACCAACCCGGGCGGCGTGCTGGAGTTAGGTGTCGATTACGGCCGTGCGAACCCGCAGGATGATTACCGTCTGGAAGACGGCGCGTCGAAAGACGGCTGGATGTGGACTGGTGAACATACTCAGTCTATCTGGGGCGGCTTCAACAAATTTGTCGTTCAGTACGCCACTGACGCTATGACCTCCTGGAACAGCGGTCACTCTCAGGGGACCAGCATTGATAACAACGGCAGCATGATCCGCGTTCTGGATCACGGCGCGATGGACTTCAACGATGACTGGGGCCTGATGTACGTGGCGATGTACCAGGACGTGGATCTGGACAGCAAGAACGGTTCTACCTGGTACACCGTGGGTGTCCGTCCGATGTACAAATGGACGCCGATCATGAGCACCCAGCTGGAAATCGGTTACGATAACGTCAAATCCCAGCGTACCAGCGAAAACAACAACCAGTACAAAATTACCCTGGCTCAGCAATGGCAGGCAGGTAACAGCGTCTGGTCCCGTCCGGCTATCCGTATCTTCGCAACCTACGCGAAGTGGGATGAAAACTGGGGTTACAGCAACACCTCCGGTCTGCAGACAAAAGACAGCAGCGGAAGCGGCGCTTTCACCTCCAGCCGTGGTGACGACAGCGAAGTTACCTTCGGTGCCCAGATGGAAGTGTGGTGGTAATACCGTCCGCAGGACGAGTGTAACCTGGGAGGGGCGTCAGCCCCTCCTGATTATTCAGGGTTAGCGCGCTATTGCCTGGCTACCGCTAAACCGATGCTATCCAAGGTGAGAAGAATGAAAATGAAGAAAACTCTCGTCGCTCTGTGTTTATCCGCAGGGATGTTGGCATGCGTGCCGGGGATGAGCCTTGCCGATGTTAACTTTGTACCGCAGAACACCAGCGCTGCGCCGTCTATTCCAGCCAGTGCGCTGCAGCAGCTGATCTGGACGCCTGCCGATCAATCAAAGACGCAGAGCGTTGATTTAACCACTGGCGGTCAACGCCTGGATGTCCCGGGGATCGTCGGGCCGGTCGCCGCCTGGAGCGTGCCGGCCAATATCGGTGAGCTGACTCTGACCCTCGACAGCGAACTGAACAAACACAAGCAGATTTTTGCGCCGAACGTGCTGATTCTCGATCAGAACATGACGCCCGCGGCGTTCTTCCCCAGCAACTACTTTACCTATCAGCAGCCGGGCGTGATGACCGCCGATCGCCTGGGCGGCGTGATGCGCCTGACCCCGGCGCTGGGCCAGCAGAAGCTCTACGTGCTGGTATTTACCACTGAAAAAGATCTCCAGCAGACCACGACCTTGCTGGATCCGGCGAAAGCCTATGCCAAAGGCGCAGGCAATGCGGCGCCGGATATCCCGGACCCGATCGCCAAACATACCACCGATGGTGTGCTGAAGCTGAAAGTGAAAACCAACAGTACCTCCAGCGTGCTGGTGGGCCCGCTGTTTGGTTCCTCCGGCCCGGGGCCGGTGACCGTCGGCAACACCGCGGCGCCGGTAGCCGCGCCAGCCGCTGCAGCCGCCGCTGCGGCGCCGGCAGCCAAAAGCGAACCGATGCTCAGCGACACCGAAACCTACTTCAACAATGGTATTAAGCAGGCGGTGAAACAAGGTGACATCGACAAAGCCCTGAAATTGATGAACGAAGCTGAGCGCCTCGGCTCGAAATCCGCTCGTTCCACCTTTATCAGCAGTGTAAAAGGCAAGGGGTAATCGTCTCCCCACAATGCTGATGTTTAGGCACAGCCTTTAGGTGCATCCCGCGGGATGCACCTTTTTTTGCACGCGCGGCAGCCTGTTGCATGGCTGTTGCGTGAATGATCGTATATTGACGTTTGCCCGCCACCAACCGCCTATTCTGCGATACAATGCTTTCACGTTATGTACCGGAGAATCAGGCATGTCCCATCCTGCGCTTACGCGACTGCGTGCGCTGCGCTATTTTGCCGTTATGCCCCCCCTGGCGCCGCCGCTGAGTGACTGGCTGCTGCTGGAGGACTCAATGACCCAGCGCTTTGAACAACAAGGAAAGCAGGTCACCGTGACCCTGGTTAACGAAGGGTATATCGGACGTGAGGCGCTGGCTGATGAAGCGGCGCTGCTGCCCGCCGAGCCGCGCTACTGGCTGCGGGAGATTATACTCAATGCCGATGGTGAGCCCTGGCTGGCCGGGCGCACGGTGGTGCCGGAGTCGACGCTGTGTGGTCCGGAGCTGGCGCTACAGCAGCTCGGGCAGACCCCGCTGGGCCGATACCTGTTCACGTCGTCGACGTTAACCCGCGATTTTATTGAAATTGGTCGCGATGCAGCGCTGTGGGGACGTCGTTCCCGCCTGCGGCTGAGCGGCAAACCCCTGTTGCTGACCGAGCTGTTTTTGCCTGCGTCGCCGTTGTACTGAGAGGAAGAAAAAAATGGAGTGGAGTCTGTCGCAGAATAAGCTGTTGGCGTTTCATCGCCTGATGCGCACTGACAAACCGATCGGCGCCTTGCTGCTGCTGTGGCCGACGCTGTGGGCGCTGTGGGTGGCCTCGCCGGGCGTCCCGCCGCTGTGGATCCTGGCGGTATTTATCGCTGGCGTCTGGCTGATGCGCGCTGCCGGCTGCGTGGTGAATGACTATGCCGATCGAAAATTTGATGGTCACGTGAAGCGTACCGCCCGTCGTCCGCTGCCGAGCGGCGATGTCACCGAGAAAGAGGCGCGAACGCTGTTTATCGTGCTGGTGCTGCTCTCCTTTCTGCTGGTACTCACCCTCAACACCATGACCATTCTGCTGTCAGTGGCGGCGCTGGCGCTGGCATGGGTCTACCCGTTTATGAAGCGCTACACCCATCTGCCGCAGGTGGTGCTGGGGGCCGCCTTTGGCTGGTCGATCCCGATGGCCTTCTCGGCCGTCAGTGAATCACTGCCGCTGAGCTGCTGGCTGATGTTCCTCGCCAACATTCTGTGGGCGGTAGCCTACGATACCCAGTATGCGATGGTGGATCGCGATGACGACCTCAAGATCGGCATTAAATCGACGGCGATCCTGTTCGGCGAAAACGATCGACTGATTATCGGTATTCTGCAGGTAGCCGTGCTGGCGCTGATGGGCGCGGTGGGTTGGCTGAATGGGCTGGGCTGGGAATATTACTGGTCGCTGTTCGTGGCGGCGGGCCTGTTTGGCTGGCAGCAGAAGCTTATCTTCAATCGCGACCGCGATAACTGCTTTAAAGCGTTTATGAACAATAACTACGTCGGGCTGGTGCTGTTCCTGGGCCTGGCGATGAGCTACCTGTAACTCCCTGTCTACTTCCCCCCGGCATCGCGGGGGGAAGTGAGGGCAGCAACCGCCGCGTTACGCGTCGTCCTGCGTGACGCTTTCAATGGTCAGACGCACATCCGATGTAATCAAATCCGCCAGCATCCGGTAGACCTTCAGGGTCTCTTCCGGCTCGGCGTCGCCAGTGTCGCTGATATAGCCTTCATCACGCAGGGTCAACACCAGGGTGCTGAACACCGCTTTGTCGAAGAACTCCGGCGCATTGATGCCGTGCAGTACCGACAGACGCTGGGCCACGGTACGACTCTCTTTTTCCAGCGAACTGCGGTTGATCGACGGGTTGGCGCTCAGCAGCCAGAAGGTGATGGCATAGCGCTGCAGCGTCTCGCGCGCGCCGGCGGCCAGCAGCTGCAGGGAGCGCGAATGAGACGGGTTGAGGCTCATCACATCGCCATCGACGACGATCAGCTCCTGACGCAGCATCTCGGCAATCAGCGCATCCACCACTCCGGCCAGCTCCGCTTTTTCCCAGCGCAGGAACAGCTCGGCTTTGAGGAACGGATAGAGCGTTTCGACATGGCGCAGCACTTCGGCGCGGCTGAGGTGGCGATGCTGAGTTACCAGGGCGGCTAACAGCGACGGCATCACCAGCATATGGGCGATGTTGTTGCGATAGTAGGTCATCAGTACCGCCTGCTCGCGCGGCAGAATGATGATATCGCCGATGGTGTCCTTCTCGACCTCGAACTTGTTCATCTGCAGCGCGTGGTCGATGAGCTCACTGGCCGAAGCGGACGGCGCGGTGGCATCTGGCGCATAGGGCACATTGCGCAGCAGCGCGAGGTAGCACTCCAGCTGTTGGGTCAGTTGCTCCCGGGTCAGCGAACGCTGACGCGAGGCCAGCAGCGCCGTACAGCACAGGTTCATGGCGTTGGCCGCGCCAGCGTTGTTGATGCGCACCATCAGGTCAGCGGCAATGTTATTTACCGTCGGCGTCAGCCAGGAAGGGCGGACCGCTTCGATCGGGTCGATTGCTTCCCGCCACTCCGGCACATGGTGGTTCAGGTAGGTCATCAGCGGCAGCGGTTCGCCGAAGTTAACGTAACCCTGGCCAAGATTGCGCAGCTTACTTAAGCCACGCACCATCTGCGGCAGACTCTCTTTCTCTTTGGTGGCGCCGCGCAGCTCCTTGGCATAGGTTCCGACCTCCATCACGTGCTCATAGCCGATGTAAATCGGTACCAGAGTGATCGGTCGGGTGCCGCCGCGCAGCATCGCCTGGATGGTCATCGACAGCGTACCGGTCTTCGGATCGAGCAGCCGGCCAGTACGGGAGCGGCCGCCTTCCACAAAGTACTCCACCGAATAACCACGGCTGAACAGTTCGCCAAGGTATTCGCGGAACACGGTGGAATAGAGCTTGTTGCCCTTAAAGGTACGGCGAATAAAGAAGGCGCCGAGGCGACGGAAGATCGGCCCGGCTGGCCAGAAGTTGAGGTTGATGCCCGCCGCGATATGTGGGGGGACCAGTCCCTGATGGTACAGGACATAGGAGAGCAGCAGATAGTCCATGTGGCTGCGGTGGCAGGGGACATAGACAATTTCATGGCCGTCGTGCGCCAGCTGGCGAACGCGCTCGGCGTTATGCACGTTGATACCCTGGTACAGACGGTTCCAGGTGAAGCCGAGAATGCGGTCGGTCAGGCGGATCATCTCGTATGAGAAGTTCGCCGCAATCTCTTCCATCAGCGCGATAGCGTTCTGCTGGGCCTTCTCGTGAGAAATTTTCTTGCTGCGCGCTTCGTCTTCTACCGCGCGGGCGATCGCTTTCGAGGCCAGCAGTTTATTAAACAGATCCTGGCGGGCTGGCAGACGCGGGCCGACGGCGGCCAGGCGCTGGCGGGCAAAGTGCATGCGGGCGACGCGAGCCAGCTTCTGAGCGATGATCTTATCGGTACCATGCTCATCGGCCATGCGGCGCAGCGACACGGAAGGCGAGAAACGCACGAAGCTGTCGCGGCCGAGCCAGGAGACGGCGAAAAATTTCTGGATACCGTTGAGCATCCGCAGCGGCGGATTAACTTCCCCTTTCTCGCGACCCGGCGAGCGGCCAAACATCACCGAGACCGGCACCATTTGCACATCGAGATCCGGATGGTTGCGGTGCAGATCGAGGTAGTCGTGGAACAGCTTGATGGACTCTTCTTTTGGCGTGTAATAGGTAAACACGCGTGGCCCGCCGTGGATGAATACGTAACGCGGCAGCAGCGTGCCGTCGATCTCCAGCGGTTCAAACGGGTCAGGTAAATCATGCGCCAGGCATTGGGCGCGCAGCGTCAGCAGGTCCGCCTTCGAGTTATAGGGCAGGACGTACATGATCGGACGCGAGGTATCGAGTCCTAATTCCTGGGCGGGTTCTGCCGGAATAGACTTGCTTTTTACCAGCACCCGTAATGGTAAATTCAGTAATTTATAGTAAATTCGTTGCCAGCCGGACATAAACGATGTGAAGCCTCTGGTTAATCATGCAAATGCGCGGCAAGAATAACAGAAAGCGGGCAAAATTTCCGTTACCGCGCGGCAAACGCGTACACTCATCGACGTCATTTACATAAAAAAGGTTTTGTGATGGCCAATAATACCACCGGGTTAACCCGAATCATTAAAGCGGCAGGTTACTCCTGGAAAGGATTTCGCGCGGCGTGGGTCAACGAGGCCGCGTTTCGTCAGGAGGGCGTCGCCGCCATCGTGGCCGTCGCGATCGCCTGCTGGCTGGACGTCGACGCCATCACCCGCGTATTGCTGATTGGCTCGGTCCTGCTAGTGATGATAGTCGAAATTCTCAACAGCGCGATTGAGGCGGTTGTGGATCGTATCGGCTCGGATTTTCACGAGCTTTCAGGGCGCGCCAAAGATATGGGGTCGGCGGCGGTTCTGCTGGCGATTATCATCGCGCTGATCACCTGGGGGACGCTGCTGTGGAGCCATTATCACTAACGTTCTTCGCTAACCCTCGCAAAATCTAAACACTCTGCCGATTTTTGTGTGCCATGTGGTTCCAAAATCACCGTTAGCTGTATATACTCACAGCATAACTGTATATACACCCAGGGGGCGGAATGAAAGCGTTAACGACCAGGCAGCAAGAGGTGTTTGATCTCATTCGGGATCATATCAGCCAGACGGGCATGCCGCCGACGCGTGCGGAAATTGCTCAGCGCTTGGGGTTCCGTTCCCCAAACGCGGCGGAAGAACACCTGAAAGCGCTGGCGCGTAAAGGCGCGATCGAGATCGTCTCCGGTGCCTCTCGCGGTATTCGTCTGTTGACGGAAGAAGAGCACGGCCTGCCGCTGATCGGCCGCGTTGCCGCCGGTGAACCGCTGCTGGCGCAGCAGCATATTGAAGGCCACTATCAGGTCGACCCGTCGATGTTTAAACCCAACGCCGATTTCCTGCTGCGCGTCAGCGGGATGTCGATGAAAGACATCGGCATTCTGGATGGCGATCTGCTGGCAGTCCATAAAACCCAGGACGTGCGTAATGGCCAGGTCGTCGTCGCGCGCATTGACGAGGAAGTGACGGTGAAACGCCTGAAAAAACAGGGTAACGTCGTCGAACTGCTGCCGGAAAACAGCGAGTTTTCTCCGATCGTCGTCGATCTGCGCCAGCAGAGCTTCACCATTGAAGGCCTGGCCGTCGGCGTGATCCGTAACGGGGAGTGGCTGTAACTCCCGTCTTAACGCAGCGTCATCATGATGCATGACGCTGCGATGTTTCTCCTCTGTCTGGTCCCTCTTCATGCTGCTCAACGCCGCCGATAAAGCACTGTGGCGCCTCGCGCTACCCATGATTTTCTCCAATATCACCGTTCCGCTGCTGGGGTTGGTGGATACGGCCGTGATTGGCCACCTGGACAGCCCGGTATACCTCGGCGGCGTGGCGGTCGGGGCGACGGCCACCAGTTTCCTTTTCATGCTGCTGCTGTTTCTGCGTATGAGCACCACCGGGCTGACCGCGCAGGCCTGGGGCGCCAAAGATCCGCAGCGCCTGGCGCGGGCGCTGGTGCAACCGCTGGCTCTGGCGCTGGGTGCCGGGGTGCTGATTATTGCGCTACGCCTGCCGCTGATTAACCTTGCCCTGCATATTGTCGGCGGCAGTGAGGCGGTGCTTGAGCAGGCGAGACGGTTTCTCGAAATCCGCTGGCTCAGCGCACCCGCCTCGCTGGCCAATCTGGTGCTGCTCGGCTGGCTGCTGGGCGTCCAGTACGCCCGGGCGCCGGTGATTCTGCTGGTGGTGGGTAATCTGCTCAATATTGTGCTCGACCTGTGGCTGGTGATGGGCCTGCGGATGAACGTCCAGGGGGCGGCGCTGGCCACGGTTACCGCCGAGTACGCAACCCTGATCATTGGCCTGGTGATGGCGAAGCGAGTGCTGACGCTGCGCGGCGTGTCGCTGCTGATGTTAAAAAATGCCTGGCGCGGGGATCTGCGCCGGCTGCTGGCGTTGAATCGGGATATCATGCTGCGCTCTCTGCTGCTGCAGCTCTGTTTTGGCGCACTGACCGTGTTCGGCGCCCGTCTGGGCAGCGACATTGTGGCGGTTAACGCGGTACTGATGACCATGCTGACCTTTACCGCCTATGCGCTGGATGGCTTTGCCTATGCCGTGGAGGCCCACTCCGGCCAGGCCTACGGCGCCCGCGACGGTAGCCAGCTGCTGGAAGTCTGGCGGGCGGCCTGCCGGCAGTCTGGCATGGTGGCGCTGGCGTTTGCCCTGATTTACAGCCTGGCGGGGGAGTACATCATCGCTCTGCTAACCTCGCTGCCTTCTCTGCAGCAGCTGGCCGATCGCTATCTGATCTGGCAGGCCATCCTGCCGGTGGTCGGCGTCTGGTGCTATCTGCTGGACGGCATGTTTATCGGCGCCACGCGCGGCGCAGAGATGCGTAACAGTATGGCGGTAGCCGCGGCGGGGTTTGCTGTAACGCTGCTTTCGGTCCCACTGCTCGGTAACCATGGTCTGTGGCTGGCGCTGGCGGTGTTCCTCGCCCTGCGCGGCCTGTCGCTGGCGCTGATCTGGCGTCGCCACTGGCGGCGCGGCACCTGGTTTAACTAATCATTTCCGTTCATCGCGGCTAGCCGTGAATTCCCGCGGTTGCGCGCCGCTTACCGGGGCAGCTCAGTGGCCCGGCTCAGGGTAGCGTAAGCCGGGAAAATCCCCTCAGCCTTATCAATCGGTAGGATGGTTAAAAATTCCGAATAACGAATCCACCCCAGCATTCTCATCTATAGTTAATACCATGTCCGGCACAAAACGGGCTGTAAACCCACCGAATGATGAGGACGTTATCATGAATAAAGACGAAATCGGCGGTAACTGGAAACAGTTGAAAGGTAAAGCCAAGGAACAGTGGGGCAAACTTACCGATGATGATATGACCGTAATCGAAGGGAAGCGCGACCAGCTGGTCGGCAAAATTCAGGAGCGTTACGGCTATGCGAAGGATCAGGCTGAGAAAGAAGTCTCAGACTGGGAGCATAAGAACGACTACCGCTGGTAGCGTTCCCTGACCCGAAGAGTGAAGCATTTGTGTTAGTGCCTGTCTGAATGGCGCAGGGACGCGCCGTTAACCCTTTTTCCCGCTGCGGCTCACGCTCAGCGGGCTTTCTTTTTGAGCTGGATGGTATGATCGTGCTGGCAGTGTCCCGGTGTGCTGCAGGCTTCCACTTCCACACAACCCGCACAGAGACCGTGGGCTTCAATCACGTTGTGGCGCAGGGCAAAACCCATGCGGGCCGCCAGCGTATGCATGATATCTTCCACCCCTTCCGCCGCTTCCTCTTTTACCACGCCACAGCGGTCGCAGATAAACATGGCCGAGCTGTGAGTCGGCTGGTCAAACAGATGGCACAGCACATAGCTGTTGGTCGATTCCACCTTGTGAACAAAGCCCTGTTCAAGTAAAAACTCCAGCGCACGGTAGACCGTTGGCGGCTTAGCCTGTGGCTCTTTCTCACGTAGCAGGTCCAGCAGATCGTAGGCGCTTATCGCCCCTTGCTGCAGGCTCATCAGGCGCAACACTTCCAGACGCTGTGGAGTCAGGCGTACGCCGCGCTGCGCACAAAGCTTTTCAGCATGCGCTAACATCTCTTGCGAAGGGGTCTTATCCATGAGCATCCTCAGGTTGCGTGAATTTGAATCTGTTACTTTATCACGTTCCGCGTAAAACACCGAGAGCCGGCGGGTGATACAGGTCATACTTCAGATTGTCGGAACGTGCGCCAGGCACGGGCGCTGGCCGCTTACACCCGCTCAGTACGCGCTTTAGCAGGCTGCCTAAAACCGCCATGCCGAACTTAAACGCAACACGTATAGCCCGGGGTATGCTATATCTGAAGTGTCTCATTTTCGGGAGAAAACGATGAAACGACCTGATTGCATTCGCCACTGGCGCGAACTGGAAGGGCCCGACGATGCCACTTATCCCGACAGCCCGGAGCGTTTTTCCATAGGCGCGCCGCTGGGGCGCGGTTTACGGCTCAACCGGCTGGGGATCCACCACGAGCGGCTGCCGCCGGGGCGGCGCACCTCTTATCCGCATGCGGAGAGCGATGAAGAAGAGTTCATCTATGTGCTGGAGGGTTATCCGGAAGTGTGGATAAACGGCTATCTCTGGAAGCTGGAGCCGGGCGACAGCGTTGGGTTTCCTGCCGGCACCGGCATCTGCCACACCTTTCTCAATAACACCGAGCAGGAAGTTCGCCTGCTGGTGGTGGGCGAAGCCAACAAGAAGTACAACCGCATTTATTACCCGCTCAATCCCGGCTATGCCGCGACGCGCCAGGATCGTTGGGTTGACCATCCGCCGCAGTTCTTCGGACCACACGACGGCAAGCCGCGGAAAAAGTAGTCGTTGCAGGTGAGGGGCGAAGCGCGGCGCAGTATGCGCCTGTGGTGTATCTTTATGCTATAGTAGCGCCCCTTTTTACCCGGATGCTTATTTATTCACCATGATGCCTGAATCAACCTCTTCCGTTTTCCCGGCTCACCGTTTCTCCATCGCGCCGATGCTCGACTGGACCGACAGACACTGCCGCTACTTCCTGCGGCTGCTGTCGCGGCATACGCTGCTGTATACCGAAATGGTGACCACTGGGGCGATTATTCACGGTAAAGGCGATTATCTGGCCTATAGCGAAGAAGAGCACCCGGTTGCTTTGCAGCTCGGCGGCAGCGATCCGCAGGCCCTGGCGCAGTGCGCGAAGCTGGCCGAAGCGCGCGGCTATGATGAGATCAATCTCAACGTTGGCTGCCCCTCCGACCGCGTGCAGAACGGTATGTTTGGTGCTTGCCTGATGGGCAATGCGCAGCTGGTGGCCGACTGTATCAAGGCGATGCGCGATGTGGTGTCGATTCCGGTCACGGTAAAAACCCGTATCGGTATCGACGACCAGGATAGCTATGAGTTTCTGTGCGATTTCATTGAGACGGTCTCCGGCAAGGGCGAGTGTGAGATGTTTATTATTCACGCCCGCAAAGCCTGGCTCTCCGGGCTGAGCCCGAAAGAGAACCGCGAGATCCCGCCGCTGGATTACCCCCGCGTCTGGCAGCTGAAGCGCGACTTTCCCCACCTGACGATGGCGATTAACGGCGGGATCAAATCGCTGGACGAAGCCAGACTGCAGCTTGAGCATATGGATGGGGTGATGGTCGGGCGCGAGGCCTATCAGAACCCGGGCATTCTGGCTTCGGTCGACCGAGAAATTTTCGGCGTCGCCGGTGCGGATGCCGATCCGGTGGCGGTGGTGCGGGCCATGTATCCTTATATTGAGCGCGAGCTCAGCAAGGGCACCTATCTGGGTCATATCACCCGCCATATGCTGGGGCTGTTTCAGGGGATCCCCGGCGCCCGCCAGTGGCGTCGTTACCTGAGCGAGAATGCGCATAAAGCTGGCGCCGATATTGCGGTGCTGGAGCATGCGCTTAAGCTGGTAGCCGATAAACGTTAATTTCTGACGAAAACCTGGTGAAATTGACCACGCCCCGCGCACCGTCGAGGGGCGTTTTCTTTTGTATTCAGGCTGTTAGAGTTGGCATGTTTTTTGTAATACCTGCAGTAGAGAAAGATTTATGACTGTGGGGAG
Organism: Klebsiella sp. 10982; assembly: GCF_048589245.1. Classification (NCBI taxonomy): domain Bacteria; kingdom Pseudomonadati; phylum Pseudomonadota; class Gammaproteobacteria; order Enterobacterales; family Enterobacteriaceae; genus Klebsiella; species Klebsiella sp. 10982. The sequence continues at coordinate 55,870 of NZ_JBMAXV010000014.1, read as the reverse complement.
AGAACCATGCTGGAACTATTATTTGTTATTGGATTTTTTGTCATGCTGTTGGTCACCGGCGTATCGCTGCTGGGGATTATCGCGGCTATCGTAGTGGCGACGGCGCTGATGTTCGTCGGCGGGTTGTTCGCCTTGATGATCAAATTACTGCCGTGGCTGCTGCTCGCCGTGGTGGTGGTATGGATTATTCGGGCGCTGAAATCCCCGAACGGAAACGCTTTTCGCGACAATAACCGCTGGCGTTACTAAGGTATTGAGGGGTGTGTCACAACCTGAACAATTTTGCTGACAACCGCGTAGGCATTACTGAGCAAATCTGTCACTATTAGCGCGTTAACGAATTCATCGCGCTGTACCCTACATACAGCCGAACTAAAAAAAAGTAAGGGCTTCCCAGGTGGAAGCCCTAAACTTTTGTCCCTTTGTCCTCTTACGGCAGCAGCAGACTGGACCCCTGAGTCACCCGGCTTTCCAGAACTTCATGCGCCCGACGGGCCTCGCTCAACGGGTAGGTCTGATTCTCGGGGACGTCCACTTTAATCACCCCGCTGGCGATCAGCGAAAACAGTTCACTGCAGGCTTCCGCCAGCTCTTCCCGGTTGGTGATATAGCCCTGTAGCGATGGGCGGGTGACGTACAGGGAGCCTTTTTGATTCAGGATCCCCAGATTGACGCCGGTCACCGGGCCCGATGAATTGCCGAAGCTGACCATCAGCCCACGCCGCTGAAGACAATCGAGCGAGGCCTCCCAGGTATCTTTCCCCACCGAATCGTAAACCACGGCCACTTTGTTACCGTCGGTGAGCGCCTTGAGCCGCTCCACGATAGACTCCTCGCGATAGTTAATCACCTGCCAGGCGCCAGCTTCCTTGGCACGCTGCGCTTTCTGCGCGCTGCCGACGGTGCCGATAAGTTTAGCGCCCAGCGCTTTCGCCCACTGACAGGCAATCAGCCCTACGCCGCCAGCGGCTGCGTGAAACAGGAACACCTCATTAGGCTTAATTTCATAGGTTTTGCGCAGCAGATACCAGACCGTTAGCCCTTTAAGAAACGATGCCGCGGCCTGTTCGAAAGAGATAGCATCCGGCAGGACTGCGGCTTTGTCGGCCAGCACATTGTGCACCGTGCTGTAGGCGCCGAGCGCCGACTGGGCGTACACCACCCGATCGCCAACTTTAATGTGCGTCACCCCGTGGCCAATTTTACTGACAATGCCGGCCGCCTCGGTGCCCAGACCGCTCGGTAGCGACGGCGGCGGATAGAGGCCGCTGCGAACATAGGTGTCGATATAGTTGATGCCGATGGCTTTGTTTTCGACCTGAATTTCATGTTCCGCAGGATCGCGAGGGGTAAACTCGACCGCCTGAAGCACCTCAGGCCCCCCGTGTTTCGAAAATTCGATGCGTGTTGCCATGTTCGCTCCTGTGTTGTTCTGAGATTATCCAGTAAGCTTAACAGCCTGCGCCGGCGGTGACGGATTTTCTTACCTGCCTCAGGGCCAGATCGTATAGAAAGGAAAAAGGAGAGGGCCGCCGTCGGGCGGACAGGGAGAGTGGATGACGAATTTTCAGTATGATGGCCTGGTCATTCTGGCCATTGCGGTAGGCCTGGCACTGGCAGGCCTGATTTGTCTGTTATTTTTTTCGTTGAAAGCAGGGTCAGGCAGAAAATTTTTTATATTTATCTGCATGATAATGCTTATGTTCCTGGCGTTGGCCGTCATCGGTGGATGAGGCGAGATTGAACGTATTGCCCGGTCCGGTTCTTTAGCGGCAATGGGTTTCTCGCTATACTGTCACGCTCTTTTCCGTATCGGTGAAATGTTAGGCTATGGCAGGAAATAAACCCTTCAACAAACCACAGACAGAAACCCGCGAACGCGATCCGCAGCTCGCCGGGCTGAAAGTCCCGCCGCACTCGATTGAAGCGGAGCAGTCGGTGTTGGGCGGTTTAATGCTGGATAACGAGCGCTGGGACGATGTCGCCGAACGCGTCGTTGCCGACGACTTTTATACCCGTCCGCACCGTCATATTTTTACCGAGATGGCGCGCCTGCAGGAGTCCGGCAGCCCGATTGACCTGATTACGCTCGCCGAGTCGCTGGAGCGTCAGGGGCAACTGGATAGCGTCGGCGGCTTCGCCTACCTGGCCGAACTCTCCAAAAACACCCCCAGCGCGGCGAATATCAGCGCCTATGCCGACATCGTGCGCGAACGCGCGGTGGTGCGCGAGATGATTTCGGTGGCCAACGAGATCGCCGAAGCCGGTTTCGACCCGCAGGGGCGAACCAGCGAAGATCTGCTCGACCTCGCCGAGTCCCGGGTTTTCAAAATCGCTGAAAGCCGGGCCAATAAAGACGAAGGGCCGAAAAACATCGCCGATGTGCTCGACGCCACCGTCGCCCGTATCGAACAGCTGTTCCAGCAGCCGCATGACGGCGTCACCGGGGTGAATACCGGCTATGACGACCTCAATAAAAAGACCGCTGGCCTGCAGCCGTCGGATCTGATCATCGTCGCCGCCCGTCCGTCGATGGGTAAAACGACCTTCGCGATGAACCTCGTGGAAAACGCGGCGATGCTGCAGGATAAGCCGGTATTAATCTTCAGTCTCGAGATGCCCTCGGAACAGATCATGATGCGTTCTCTGGCCTCGCTGTCGCGCGTCGATCAGACCCGCATTCGTACCGGCCAGCTGGATGACGAAGACTGGGCGCGGATCTCCGGCACCATGGGGATCCTGCTGGAAAAACGCAATATCTATATCGATGACTCCTCCGGCCTGACGCCGACAGAGGTGCGCTCTCGGGCCCGGCGTATCGCCCGCGAACACGGCGGTATCGGGCTGATTATGATCGACTACCTGCAGCTGATGCGCGTGCCGTCGCTCTCCGACAACCGTACCCTTGAGATCGCCGAAATCTCCCGCTCGCTGAAGGCGCTGGCGAAAGAGCTGCAGGTGCCGGTGGTGGCGCTTTCGCAGCTGAACCGCTCCCTTGAGCAGCGTGCCGATAAGCGCCCGGTCAACTCCGACCTGCGTGAGTCCGGCTCTATCGAACAGGATGCCGACTTGATCATGTTCATTTACCGTGATGAGGTTTATCACGAGAACAGCGATTTAAAAGGCATCGCGGAAATTATCATTGGTAAACAACGTAACGGCCCGATCGGCACCGTGCGACTGACCTTTAACGGCCAGTGGTCGCGTTTCGATAATTATGCCGGCCCTCAGTATGACGATGAGTAAACCTCTGTCAGTCTTTTTTTAAGGAATTCAAATGCAAGCGGCAACTGTAGTTATCAACCGCCGCGCTCTGCGACACAACCTGCAACGTCTGCGTGAACTGGCGCCTGCCAGCAAACTGGTTGCGGTGGTGAAAGCGAACGCCTACGGACACGGTCTTCTTGAGACCGCGCGAACGCTGACCGACGCCGACGCCTTTGGCGTCGCTCGCCTGGAAGAGGCGCTGCGCCTGCGAGCGGGCGGCATCGCCCAGCCTATTCTTCTGCTGGAAGGCTTTTTTGCGGCGGAAGACCTGGCAGTGATCGCTGCCCAGCGCCTGCATACGGCGGTGCATAGCCCCGAGCAGCTGGCGGCGCTGGAACAAGCCGACCTCCCCGAGCCGGTGACCGTGTGGATGAAGCTGGATACCGGCATGCATCGCTTAGGGGTGCGCCCGGAGGAAGCCGAGGCGTTTTATCAGCGTCTGAGCCAGTGTAAAAACGTCCGCCAGCCGGTGAACGTGGTGAGCCATTTCGCCCGCGCCGATGAGCCGACCTGCGGCGCCACCGAACGCCAGCTGGATATCTTCACCACCTTTACCGAAGGCAAGCCGGGGCTGCGCTCTATCGCCGCCTCGGGCGGCATTCTGCTGTGGCCGCAGTCGCATTACGACTGGGTGCGTCCGGGGATTATCCTGTACGGCGTGTCGCCGCTGGACGATCGTTCCACCGGGAAAGATTTTGGCTGCCAGCCGGTGATGACCCTGACGTCCAGCCTGATTGCGGTACGCGAGCATAAAGCAGGGGAACCGGTCGGCTACGGCGGCACCTGGATCAGCGAACGCGACACCCGTCTCGGCGTGGTGGCGATGGGCTATGGCGACGGTTATCCGCGCGCCGCGCCGTCGGGCACGCCGGTGCTAGTCAATGGCCGCGAAGTGCCGATTGTCGGTCGGGTGGCGATGGATATGATCTGCGTTGACCTCGGACCGCAGGCCCAGGATAAAGCCGGCGACGCTGTGGTGCTGTGGGGAGAGGAACTTCCGGTAGAGCGCATCGCCGAGATAACGAAAGTGAGTGCTTACGAACTTATTACGCGACTGACTTCCCGCGTCGCCATGAAATACCTCGACTAAGCACCAGCCGTCCCGGATAACCCTGATGGTTATCCGGGACGCCATCGGCACAGCCGCGAGCGAAAAAGCGGGTTATGCCACCTTGCGGTCATTTTCCCCTCAACATCCTCTCGACCTGCCGTCATATCCGGTTTATTGTGTAAGAACCTGCCCTATGTAAACCTGGAGATACATCGCGTGTTTCAAAAAGTTGACGCCTACGCCGGCGACCCTATTCTTTCTCTGATGGAACGCTTCAAAGAAGATCCGCGAAGCGACAAAGTCAACCTGAGTATCGGGCTGTACTACAACGATGACGGCATTATCCCGCAGCTGCAGGCGGTGGCGGAAGCGGAAGCACGCCTGAACGCCGGACCGCATGGCGCCTCGCTGTATCTGCCGATGGAAGGGTTGAGCGGCTACCGTCAGGCGATTGCGCCGCTGCTGTTTGGCGCAGAGCATTCCGCGCTTAAGCAAAATCGCATTGCCTCCATTCAGACGGTCGGCGGTTCGGGCGCGCTGAAGGTCGGGGCCGACTTCCTCAAACGCTACTTTCCGGAGTCTCATGTCTGGGTCAGCGATCCGACCTGGGAAAACCACATCGCCATCTTTGAAGGGGCTGGCTTCGAAGTAAGTACTTACACCTGGTTTGATGAAGCGACCAACGGCGTGCGCTTTGCGGACCTGCTGGCGAGACTGCAAACGCTGCCGGCACGCGACATCGTGCTGCTGCACCCCTGCTGCCACAACCCGACCGGCGCCGACCTGACGCCGGAGCAATGGGACCAGGTGGTGGAGATCCTGCAAGCGCGTCAACTGATCCCGTTCCTCGATATCGCCTACCAGGGCTTTGGCGCCGGGCTGGAAGAGGATGCGTACGCCATTCGCGCCATCGCCAGCGCCGGGATGCCGATGCTGGTCAGCAACTCGTTCTCCAAAATTTTCTCCTTGTACGGGGAGCGCGTCGGCGGCCTGTCAGTGGTTTGTGAAGACAGCGAAACCGCAGGCCGCGTGCTGGGGCAGCTGAAGGCTACCGTGCGCCGTAACTACTCCAGCCCGCCGAGCTTTGGCGCGCAGGTGGTGGCGACGGTGCTGAACGATGCAGATCTGAAAGCCACCTGGCAGGCGGAAGTGGACGCCATGCGCGCGCATATTCTGACTATGCGTCAGGCGCTGGTCGACGCACTGCTGCAGGTAGCTCCCGGCAGCAAAGTCGATTATCTGCTTAAGCAGCGCGGGATGTTCAGCTATACCGGCTTCAGTGCGGCGCAGGTGGATCGTCTGCGCGACGAGTTTGGTGTCTACCTGATCGCCAGCGGTCGCATGTGCGTGGCGGGGTTAAACTCACGTAATGTTCAGCAAGTGGCGAAAGCCTTTGCCGCGGTGATGTAAGCCGCTCTCCAGTGGATTGTCGCTGCCGGTCAACTGGCAGCGGCAACCTCCTCTCTGATTGTGATCATCCTCTTTTTCTATGACATCTGCGCGAAAAAGGCTTTTCATCCATGCCACCTGCGGGTAAGGTCCCGGCGTTGCTAAGCATGCACATTATTAAAAATAATAATGATTGATAGATTTAGGGATAAATATGCGCAAACTTACTCTCGCCCTTGCGGCGGCTTCTCTCCTGTTCACGCTGAACAGCGCCGTTGTGGCGCGCGCCTCCACGCCTCAGCCACTGTGGGTGGGCACCAACGTGGCCCAGCTGGCCGAGCAGGCGCCGATCCACTGGGTTTCGGTGGCGCAAATCGAGAACAGCCTGCTGGGGCGGCCGCCGATGGCCGTCGGCTTTGATATCGATGACACCGTCCTCTTCTCCAGTCCGGGCTTCTGGCGCGGGCAAAAAACCTTCTCCCCCGGCAGTGAGGATTACCTGAAAAACCCGCAGTTCTGGGAAAAAATGAACAACGGCTGGGATGAATTCAGCATGCCGAAAGAGGTCGCGCGCCAGCTGATTGCAATGCATGTAAAACGTGGCGATAGCATTTGGTTCGTCACCGGCCGCAGCCAGACCCCAACAGAAACCGTTTCTAAGACTCTGCAGGATGATTTCCTCATTCCGGCCGCCAGCATGAATCCGGTGATTTTCGCCGGCGATAAGCCGGGCCAGAACACCAAGACCCAGTGGCTGCAGGCGAAGCAGATAAAGGTTTTCTACGGCGATTCGGATAACGACATCACCGCCGCCCGTGAGGCCGGCGCCCGCGGGATCCGCGTGCTGCGGGCCGCCAACTCCTCTTATAAGCCGCTGCCGATGGCCGGGGCGCTGGGTGAAGAAGTGATCGTCAATTCTGAATACTGACGATCGCCTGAACGGGATAAACGGCAGCGGCAGCGCTGCCGTTTTTTTATGCAAAATCAGGGGGGGAAGGTTTTACCTTTTCACGTATTGCTGCACACTTAGAGAGATTCATTCGCAAAAGGAGTCGATGATGTGGTATCAGCAAACCCTGACGCTTGGGCCCAAATCCCGTGGTTTTCATCTGGTCACCGACGAAATCCTCGGCCAGATCCGCGGGTTGGCCGGGGTGAAGGTCGGCCTGCTGCACCTCCTGCTCCAGCATACTTCTGCTTCTCTGACGCTCAACGAAAACTGCGATCCCACCGTTCGGTATGACATGGAGCAGTATTTTCTCAACGCCGTGCCGGATAACGCGCCGTACGAACATGATTATGAAGGCCCTGATGATATGCCTTCGCACATCAAATCATCGATGCTTGGCGCGTCGCTGATGCTGCCGGTCGAGGACGGGCGCGTCAAACTGGGGACCTGGCAGGGCATCTGGCTGGGGGAGCATCGGATACACGGCGGGTCGCGGCGCATCGTTGCGACGCTCATGGGGGAATAAAAGATGACAATTTCGGAGTTATTGCAGTACTGCATGGCGAAACCGGGAGCAGAGCAGAGCGTCCACAGCGACTGGAAAGCCACGCAGATTAAGGTCTCAGACGTGCTGTTTGCCATGGTGAAGGAGGTTGAGGACCAGCGGCCGGCGGTCGCGCTGAAGGCGAGCCCGGATCTGGCGGAGCTGCTGCGACAGCAGCACCGCGATGTCCGGCCCAGCCAGCATCTTAATAAAGCGCACTGGAGCACGGTCTATCTGGATGGCTCGTTGCCGGATTCGCAAATCTATTACCTGGTCGATGCGTCTTACCAGCAGGCGGTGAAAATGCTGCCGGAGCCGGTCCGGCAGCAGCTTACCCGCTAATTATTTCAGCATGGGCTTCAGGAAGCGCGCGGTGTGCGAGGCTTCGCACTCGGCGACGGTTTCCGGTGTACCGGAGACCAGTATTTCGCCGCCGCCGCTGCCGCCTTCCGGGCCGAGATCGACAATCCAGTCCGCGGTTTTAATCACATCAAGGTTGTGCTCAATCACCACGATGGTATTGCCCTGATCGCGCAGCTGGTGCAGCACCTCCAGCAACTGCTGGATATCGGCGAAGTGCAGACCGGTGGTCGGCTCATCGAGGATATACAGCGTCTGGCCGGTTCCGCGTTTGGAGAGTTCGCGCGCCAGCTTCACGCGCTGGGCTTCACCGCCGGAGAGCGTGGTTGCCGACTGGCCGAGACGAATATAGGTCAGGCCGACGTCCATCAGGGTTTGCAGCTTACGCGCCAGCGCCGGTACGGCATCAAAGAATTCACGCGCCTCTTCAATGGTCATATCCAGCACTTCGTGGATGGTCTTACCCTTGTACTTAATCTCCAGCGTTTCGCGGTTATAGCGTTTGCCTTTGCACTGGTCGCACGGCACGTAGATATCCGGCAGGAAGTGCATTTCAACCTTGATCACTCCGTCGCCCTGGCAGGCTTCGCAGCGTCCGCCGCGGACGTTAAAGCTAAAGCGCCCCGGCGTATAACCGCGGGAGCGGGACTCCGGCACGCCGGCGAACAGCTCGCGCACGGGGGTAAACACCCCGGTATAGGTTGCCGGGTTGGAGCGCGGCGTGCGGCCGATCGGGCTCTGGTCGATATCAATCACTTTATCGAAGTGTTCCAGCCCCTGGATGTCGCGATACGGCGCCGGTTCGGCGATGGTTGCGCCGTTGAGCTGGCGCTGGGCAATCGGGAACAGGGTGTCGTTGATCAGCGTCGATTTACCCGAGCCGGAGACGCCGGTGATGCAGGTAAACAGGCCGACAGGCAGGGTCAGCGTCACGTCTTTCAGGTTGTTGCCACGCGCGCCGGTCAGCTTGAGGACTTTCTCCGGGTTGGCGGGCACGCGCTGCTTCGGTACTTCAATTTTGCGTTTACCGCTCATGAACTGGCCGGTCAGGGATTCCGGGACCGCCATAATGGCCTCCAGCGGCCCTTCCGCTACCACCTGGCCGCCGTGGACCCCGGCGCCAGGGCCGATATCGATCACATGGTCGGCGGCGCGAATCGCGTCTTCGTCATGCTCAACGACGATCACGGTGTTGCCTAAATTACGCAGATGGATAAGGGTACCCAGCAGGCGTTCGTTATCGCGCTGGTGCAGGCCGATGGAGGGCTCATCCAGGACGTACATCACGCCAACCAGCCCGGCGCCAATCTGGCTCGCCAGACGGATACGCTGGGCTTCGCCGCCGGAAAGCGTTTCCGCTGAACGGGAGAGCGTCAGGTAGTTGAGGCCGACGTTAACGAGGAACTTCAGGCGATCGCCAATCTCTTTCAGCACTTTTTCGGCGATTTTCGCCCGCTGGCCGGAGAGCTTCAGATTGTTGAAGAAATCCATCGCGTGGCCGATGCTCATATCGGAAATGGTCGGCAGCGGCGTGTTTTCCACAAACACGTGGCGCGCTTCGCGACGCAGACGCGTGCCGTCGCAGCTGGCGCACGGACGGTTGCTGATGAACTTCGCCAGCTCTTCGCGCACCGCGCTGGATTCTGTCTCTTTGTAACGGCGTTCCATGTTATGCAGCACGCCTTCGAACGGATGGCGGCGTACCGAGGTGTCGCCGCGGTCGTTCATGTATTTGAATTCAATATTCTCTTTACCGGAACCGTACAGCACCACTTTCTGCACGCTGGCGCTGAGGGTGCCCCACGGCGCTTCGACGTCGAATTTATAGTGCTCCGCCAGCGACTTCAGCATCTGGAAGTAATAGAAGTTACGCCGATCCCAGCCGCGGATGGCGCCGCCCGCCAGCGACAGCTCCGGATTCTGCACCACGCGGTCGGGATCGAAATATTGCTGAACGCCGAGACCGTCGCAGGTCGGGCAGGCGCCCGCCGGGTTGTTGAAGGAGAAGAGACGCGGCTCCAGCTCGCGCATGCTGTAGCCGCAGATCGGGCAGGCGAAGTTAGCGGAAAACAGCAGTTCTTCCGCTTTTTCATCATCCATATTGGCCACGACGGCGGTCCCGCCGGAGAGTTCCAGCGCGGTTTCAAACGACTCCGCCAGGCGCTGCGCCAGATCGTCGCGCACCTTAAAGCGGTCAATCACCACCTCAATGGTGTGCTTCTTCTGCAACTCCAGCTTCGGCGGATCCGAAAGATCGCAGACTTCGCCGTCGATCCGCGCGCGGATGTAGCCCTGACTGGCGAGGTTTTCCAGGGTTTTGGTGTGCTCGCCCTTGCGCTCTTTAATAATAGGCGCCAGCAGCATCAGGCGCAGGCCTTCCGGCTGCGCGAGGACGTTATCGACCATCTGGCTGACGGTTTGCGCCGCCAGCGGCACATCGTGATCCGGACAGCGCGGCTCGCCGACGCGGGCGTACAGCAGACGCAGGTAGTCGTGAATTTCGGTAATGGTACCCACCGTCGAGCGGGGGTTGTGAGAGGTTGATTTCTGTTCGATGGAAATCGCCGGCGACAGCCCTTCGATATGGTCGACGTCCGGCTTCTCCATCAGCGACAGGAACTGTCGCGCATAGGCGGAGAGCGATTCGACGTAGCGACGCTGGCCTTCGGCATACAGGGTGTCGAAAGCGAGTGAAGATTTGCCAGACCCGGACAGCCCGGTGACGACAATGAGTTTGTCGCGCGGGATGACGAGGTTGATGTTTTTGAGATTATGGGTGCGGGCGCCCCGAACTTCGATCTTATCCATTCACCTTTCCCGGTAGGTAGATACACGGATTGCCTGGTTTGCTTGAAGGACAAACGGCAGAAACGGCTAATTATGACACAATTTAACCTGAATGAATATACAGTATCGGAATGCAAATTCAGGGGGAGTGTGCAACAATGTCTTATCGGGTGCTATCTCTGGAATCAGCCTCGCAGCTATCAAAATGCTACGTGGAAATGGTACACTCGCGCGTTTACACTATTAAGAAACGTATTCAGGAGACACGAACATGGCCAGCAGAGGCGTAAACAAGGTGATTCTCGTCGGTAATCTGGGGCAGGACCCGGAAGTACGCTACATGCCAAGTGGCGGCGCTGTCGCCAACTTCACGCTGGCAACTTCCGAATCCTGGCGTGACAAGCAGACCGGCGAAATGAAAGAGCAGACCGAGTGGCACCGCGTTGTGCTGTTCGGCAAACTGGCAGAAGTCGCTGGTGAATATCTGCGTAAAGGCTCTCAGGTGTACATTGAAGGCCAGCTGCGTACCCGCAAGTGGACCGATCAATCCGGTCAGGACAAATACACCACCGAAGTCGTGGTGAACGTGGGCGGCACCATGCAGATGCTGGGCGGCCGTCAGGGTGGCGGCGCACCGGCAGGCGGCGGCCAGCAGCAGGGCGGTTGGGGTCAGCCTCAGCAGCCGCAGGGCGGCAGCCAGTTCAGCGGCGGCGCACAGTCTCGTCCGCAGCAGCAGGCGCCGGCAGCGCCTTCTAACGAACCGCCGATGGACTTCGACGACGACATTCCGTTCTAAGGCTTGCCTTAAGCGCATTGTCTGCGCAGCTAAAAACAGAAAGCCCCGGTTTCGCCGGGGCTTTTTCTTTATCCTGTCAGCATCATCCTTTCAGCATTATTTCTGCGCCACCGCCTCAGAACCGGTTTTTAACCTGCGGCGACGAGTGTTTCAGGCAGAGGGCGCCTGAGCGGTCTCCGGCGTCGCCACGCCGGGCTGTGGTTTGGCTGGCTGCGCCACCGGCTCCTGCCGCGGTACGGCCGTCGCTTGCTGTTTGCGGGCCATATCATCGACGATCAGCCGATAGGCGATGTAATACTTATAGATATTACTGACGTAGGTGACCGTCTCGGCGCCAATTTTTTCTGCCGCCAGATTTTCGACATTACCGAACCAGACGTTCGGGTCAAATCCTCGCTGTTTAGTCATGGTGCGCAGGCGGGCGATACGTGCCGGACCCGCGTTATAGGAGGCAAAGGCAAACAGCGCCTTATCGAGCCGGGTCATGGGCTCATCGGCATAGTAGCGATCTATCATCCAGCGCATGTATTTCACGCCAGCATGGATGTTGGGATCCAGCTGTTTAATATCGCCCACTTTCAGCTCTTTTCCGGTGCTGGGCATCACCTGCATCACCCCGACGGCCCCGACGTGGCTTCGCACCGACTGGTTCAGCCGCGACTCCTGGTATCCCTGGGCCGCCATCAGCAGCCAGTCGACATCGTAGCGATCGCCATATTTGCGGAAGACTTCCACCATGGCGAGGAACTTGCGCCGCTCCTTACTCGCCGCGGCATTTTTGACATAGCTGGCATTTTTCAGGTAACGCAGCAGGAGGGTATTGCCCAGCGTGGTGCCCTGACGATTCTTTTTGACGAAGTTGTTCAGCACCGCCAGCAGCTGCGGGCTGTCTTTGCGTACCGCCCACGCAATGTTACCGCCGTCGCGCAGCACCACGTTGTCATGGATCTGAATTTTTGGAAACACCTGTTTCCAGAACATCGCTTTATGCTGATCGACGACGATCAATGGCACCAGTCCGGCGTTGAGCATTTCCAGCAGATCTTCATCCTCCAGCGCTTCCGGCGCCGCCTCCAGTATCACCGGTGGGCGCGACTCACGGGCAAATCGGGCGTTCAGCGCCTGCAGGCTGTCATAATAGCTGGAGGAGCGGCGAACAAAGACGGTTTGACCGGAAAGCTGCTCCAGGCTGTCGACCTTCGGCGATGCCGGGCCGGAGATCAGTAATTCTTTGACGTTGCTGTAGAGCGGCTGGGCGAAATCGACCTGGGCTTCCCGCGAGGGCGTGATGGTCAGGTTGGCGGCGGCAATATCGCCTTTACCTTCATTGAGCGCGGTGAAGAGATTATCCCGACTGACCGGCACGAAAACGATATGCAGCTTCAGGTGGCGCTGTTTGAGCTTTTTATCCTTCGCCAGCTGTTTATTCAGATCGTTTTCCAGCGCGATAAAGATGTCGTGCGTTGCTCCGCGCTGAGTGCCTTTATCAATAAAAAAGAAGGTTTTGCTGTAGGTGGTTAATACCCGAATGGTACGCCGCTCGGTCATGCCGGGCAGATCGCCTTTCCATGGCTGCAGCATATCGTCGATGTGGATCGACAGCGTATTGTCTTCGCTTGCTAACGGCGGCGCTTTTTCCGCCTCCGCCGCAAGCAGGAAAGGGGCGAATAACAGCGTCGCGAGGCAGATAAGCCTGGCGATAAACCGGCGTGATAGCAAGTTTGCGTTCATGGAGGAACACTCCGCAGGGGGATGTGATTATTTTAGCAGAACGGCCGCCGTTAGCCGGGCACGACAAGGGATGAAAAAACATAACGATACCGACAAATAGTTTTCTCCAATATTAGCGCTTACTATTAATGTGCTTTTATCTTTAATTTAACTATGGAGATAATATGGCGGAAATGTGGTTTTTTTATGATAAGTAGAAATGAATGATGATATTTTTACTTTCTTCTTCTCTATTTTCTTTTTGGTAACTTTATGATTGTTAAGGTGTGTTTTATTTTTCTGCGATATTGCTTATTATCATCTTGATAATGAATCTCATTTTTATTACCGTAACACGGCACATAACTCTTATTATTCGCTGTCTGGATTACGCTATCAAAGAATAGCGCGCAGCGCTTTTTCTCTAATGATGAAACAGGGCACTTAATTTTATTCTGCCTCACGCTGTTTTCTTATTCCCATTAATGCCGGGAAGGGGCTGACCTGCGCCAAAATCTGGCGCGGCGCTGAGGCGAGTGTTTTATCCCATTGTTTTTTCGATTGGGGAAGGCGTTATGCCCGACAGCATCAGAAAACAGGGCATATTCTATGAAATACACATCTCACTTCCCGCTGGGGATCGTCATTACTTTGCTCGCCTGTAGCGTGCCGCTGCAGGCGGCGGAGAACGTGACCGAACAATCGACCCCTGACGAAAGCGCAGGCACTGCCGAAAACCACGAGGAGACGATGGTCATAACCGCCGCCAGGCAGAACCTGCAGGCACCGGGCGTGTCGACCATTACCGCAGAGGAGATCCGCAAACATCCCCCCGCCCGCGATGTGTCGGAGTTAATTCGCACACAGCCAGGGGTAAACCTGACCGGCAACTCCACCAGCGGTCAGCGCGGCAATAACCGGCAAATTGATATCCGTGGCATGGGGCCCGAGAATACGCTGGTGCTGGTCGATGGTAAACCGGTCACCAGCCGTAACTCGGTGCGGTATGGCTGGCGCGGCGATCGTGACTCCCGTGGCGATACCAGTTGGGTGCCAGCGGAGATGATCGATCATATCGATGTGATCCGCGGCCCGGCGGCGGCGCGCTATGGTAATGGCGCGATGGGCGGGGTTGTCAACATCGTGACCAGGCCGACCACGCCTGAATGGCACGGTTCGTGGAATACCTATATGAATGCGCCGCAGCACCGGAAAGAAGGGGCGACGAAACGTACCAACTTTAGCCTCAATGGTCCGCTGTCGGACAGTGTCAGCTTCAATCTTTGGGGGAATCTGAGTAAAACCCAGGCCGATGCTCAGGATATTAACGCCGGGCATGAAGCGGAACGTACCGGTTCCTACGCCGGTTCTTATCCCGCCGGACGTGAAGGGGTGGTGAACAAAGATATTCACAGTAAGCTGCGCTGGGCGTTCGCCCCGATGCAGGCCCTGGAGTTTGAGGCCGGTTACAGCCGCCAGGGTAATCTCTATGCCGGCGACACGCAAAACACCAATACCAGTACGCTGGTGAAGAGTATGTACGGGAAAGAGACCAACCGTCTCTACCGGCAAACTTACGGCGTAACATGGACCGGCGGCTGGGATAATGGCGTGACCAGCAACAGCTATGCCCAGTACGAACACACCCGTAACTCGCGAATGGATGAAGGGCTGGCGGGCGGTACGGAAGGGATCTTCTCCAGTAGCGAGTTTTCAGATATCGATCTGGCCGATGTCCTGCTACATAGCGAAGTGAATATTCCGTTTACGCTGGGGGTCGATCAGAATCTGACGCTGGGCACCGAATGGAATCAGCAGCGGATGAAAGATGGCGTATCGACAACCCAGGCGCTCTCTTACGGGACTATCGACGGTGTGTCGGCTACTGGTCGTAGCCCGTACTCCAGCGCCGAGATCTTCTCGCTGTTTACCGAAGATAACATGGCGCTAACGGACAGTACCATGCTGACCCCCGCGCTGCGCTTCGATCATCACAGCATCGTCGGCAATAACTGGAGCCCGTCACTGAACCTGTCCCAGGAACTGACGGACGACTGGACGCTGAAGCTGGGCATTGCCCGCGCTTACAAGGCACCCAACCTCTACCAGTTGAACCCGAACTATATTCTCTATAGCAACGGTCAGGGTTGTTACGCCAGTAGTTCCGCCTGCTATCTGATGGGGAATAGCGACCTGAAAGCGGAGACCAGCGTTAATAAAGAGATTGGTCTTGAATACAAGCATGATGGCTATCAGGCGGGGATCACCTGGTTCCGTAACGACTATCACAACAAGATTGAGTCAGGGTATGCGGCGGTGGGTACTGCCAGCAACGGTACCACCAATATCTATCAGTGGGAAAACGTACCAAAGGCATTAGTGGAAGGCCTGGAAGGAACGCTGAATCTTCCGGTGGGGGAGACGGTTAACTGGAGCAATAACCTGACATGGATGCTGCAGAGCAAGAATAAGACGACCGGCGACCGACTGTCAGTGATCCCGCAATTTACCCTGAACTCGACGCTGAGCTGGCAGGTTCGTGAAGATCTCTCCCTGCAGAGCACCTTTACCTGGTATGGCCGACAGAAACCAAAACGCTTTAATTACAAAGGCGAGGCGGTTAGCGGCAGTGAACTAAACGAAGTCAGCCCATACAGCATTGTCGGTTTCAGTGCGACCTGGGACGTGAACAAAAATCTAAGTTTCACCAGCGGGATAGATAACCTGTTTGATATCCGCCACTACCGGGCAGGGAATGCGCAAACGACCGGCAACGCGACGACGGGAGCTTATCTGTATGGCGCGGGTGCGGAGACCTATAACGAATCGGGGCGGACCTTCTTTGTGAGCGTTAATACTCACTTCTGATGGGGCTGATGAGGAGTAAACCGGGTGCAGCGCGACCCGGTTTTTTTATTTCAGATGAAAGCGGAGGAGGCGGTTATAAATGGTGACAAAATCTTCACGCCCTCTACATTATTAGCTCAACATATCCTTTTATACTGATTTCCGTCGCGCAAGGTCGTTGATCCCGACCGGGTTCGATAATAGCGTCCTGCTATTTCCCTTCTGTAATATCCCCTGTCCCCCTTCCATTCCCAACCGCAGCAATGCGGAGGAGGGGGACCTTCCTTATTTTTGCCGCGTGACCTGATAGCGATACTGAGTGGGCGTGAGCGCATGATATTTTTTGAAGGTACGGTTAAACGCACTGAGATCGTCATAACCGACCATCATACAAATATCGACAATCCGGTAACCGGGCGTCGTCAGCAATAAACGGCAACACAGCGACATGCGCTGCTGACGGATATATTCCATCGGCGAACGATCAAAATAATGACGGAAGAGCCGAAACAAATGCCAGGGGGAATAACCCGAGATATCGCTCAGATCGTCGACGGTCAGTTTCTTATCCAGATTATTATCGATCCACAGGAGCAGGTCGTTTAATACCGATTGCTGGAGCGTTTTGCTACGCATGATTGCGGCTAATCCCATAATGAATGGCTCCTCAGCGAGGAGCCCTGGGGTTTATTGAACAGTGAGTTCGCCGTGGCGAACCTGATAATTTTTTTGATTATCAGGGCCAATATAGTCGCTGGCGGGTTTTGCCAGCTGCAGATGACCAAACGTGGTTGATTGCTCTGCATGGTAATTTTCGCCGTCATTCACGTCGCCGCGCCCGTTATACCGGGCAATGGCCGGGAAGGGGTACACCGGGCGAGTCGCGATAACGGCCGGAGCGGCGTCAGCGTAAGGCTGACTGACTTTCTGCACGCCGTGAAACTGCGTCTGCGCATCGGTTTTTTCTGTCATCGGCGGCAGGTCGGCAGCGGCTGTTGCCCGTTTGCCGGCCATAATTTCCTGCGGCGCGATGCCTTCCTCGGTCCAGCGCATCAGCGGAGTCAGGAGATCAATTTGATCGTAACCTTCGCCATTACCGCAATGGGCCACCCCTGGCAGCAGAAACAGCCGCAGGAAGGTATCCGTTGCGGTATGGCCCATCTCTGCCTCTACGCCCCGGAAATAGGCGATTGAAAAGGCCGGACTAACGGAGTCATCGGCCAGGCCGTGCCACAGGATAAGCTTGCCGCCGCGCTGTTGATAGGCATGAAGATTGGTATTTGCCGCGTTATAGAGCGGTGCCAGTTGGGCGACGGCGTCAAAATTCTGCTGATTAAGCGGGAAATCCCGCATCGATTGGATCTTCTGTTTTCCTCCCGGCAGGAGCACGGATTGCAGAGCCGGCAGTACCATCATTTCCGACATCGAGTGGCCGGTCGGCGTCTCGGGCACCGGCCAGCGTAGCTCGGAGCCCAGCGGCAGACCGCCAGCGACAAACTGGGCGCCGTGGCTGTCGTAAGCGCCGCGATAGAGCTTTTTCACCACCTCGATCTCTTCCTGCGTCAGGCAGGCAGAACGGTTCTGAGCATCGGCAGGACAGCGGGGGAGCCATGTCTCAGAGAACTGACATGCATAGGGATTTTGCAGGATGCCATCCTGCACGCCGGAAAGCGTCGGGCAGTGGGCCAGCACGGCCTGGTGAATCAGCGGCAGGCGATCTTTCAGCAGGATAGCGGTACCGTCCGGACGCTGATTGGCGGCCACATTCCAGCCGTGAAAGAAGGAGTTCTGAAACTGGAAAAAGGCCGCTGGCGCGCCAGCGCTGATACCGTCAAAATCTTGCGGAAAGCGCTGCGCTTCCATCAATGCTTCGCGACCGCCGTCTGAGCAGCCCATAAAGTACGCGTACTTTGGCGGCTGGCGGTAAAGCGTCTGCATCACCGCTTTGGCCAGCACTGCGGTCAGGTGGTTGGCGCGCCAGGCAAAATCGATGCGCTTTTGCGGATCTTCGGCCCATGACGCATCCATCATACTGCCATGGTGCCCCATATCGGTTGCTGCCACCACGAACTCGCCGTTCATTGCCGGCAGGCAGCCGCTGGCATTCGACAGACTCAGGTTAATACTCCCGCACAGTCCGCCGCAGCCGACCTGCAAGAAACGTTGACTCCAGCGCTGGGTCGGCAGAGCAATCTGCACGCCAATCTGGGGGGCGATAGTGGCGCTCACCTTGCACCAGCTTCCCTGCGCGGAGGTCTGCATTTCAGTGTGGTTGATAGTGACCTTTGCGCCAACGGCGGCGCTGAAGTCGGTAGCGCTTAGCGCATCGCATGTCAGCGCGGGGAGAACAATCGGCAGACTGGCGGCAGCCTGCGCTGGAGAGGCGAACGATAACCCGAAGAGGGCGCAGAGGATGACGGGTAAGATTGTCTTGAGTAAGCGTGTCATACGCAGTTCCCTGTGGCTGATGATGGGAGGCGGCAGGATGGCGAAGCCTATGCCTCACCTTCCCTGGCGAGGCGCCACTGCTTGGCTATTGTAGATAACGATAGACTTTCCTTGATGCCTTGATAAGGCGACCCTACTGTATTCTGCTATTTTGAGGAAAATATGGAGATGGTCGTTAACGGCGTCTGGCGATGAATGCCTAATAAAATGTTGTGATGTCGATTGCATAATTTATTCAATTTCTCTTCATTAAATCTGCTGGGTTGCAGGTTATTTTTCTCCCTGTTCCTGGTGATCCCAGAGAGCATCATTCCTAACGAGATCCTTCCCCCTTTCCATTAATAAGAAAGGGGGCTTTTTATTAATAAAAACGTTCAGGTAAATCTAAATATAGTCCTGGTGTTGGCCATTAGAACCATGGGTTTCAGAAAAAGTTCCATCATTAAATATATTTTTAAAGATGCTTTAACATCCATTTTTTCTCCATTTTGTCGCCATAATTGCATGTAATTCTGCGCCTCGCTCAGGTTATTTTCTGTCGCATATTTTAGATATGCACCCTGAACAAATAAGCTCAACGCCAGCAGAACACTGCTATTGCTCATTCTCTCGTAGACGACACATTCATGTTAAAAAAGACCCATATCATCAACGGATTATTGATTGCCCCCTTAACGTTGTACGCCGCAACATCTTATCAAGTTGATGATATCCGCTTTGAAGGGCTGCAGCGCGTGACCGTCGGGGCGGCGCTATTAAGTATGCCGTTGCACGCGGGAGATGCGGTGACGCCAGAGGACGTCAGCGAGGCAGTGCGCGCGCTGTATGCGAGCGGCAATTTCGAGAACGTGCAGATCCTGCGCGATGGTAAAACGCTGGTGGTGCAGGTTAAGGAGAGGCCCACTATCGCCAGCGTCAGTTTTTCCGGAAATAAGTCGGTGAAGGATGATGCGCTAAAGGAAAATCTCGCCGCGACCGGTATTTCTGTCGGTAGCGCACTGGACAGAAATTCGCTTAGCGAAATAGAAAAGGGTTTGCAGGATTTCTATTACAGCGCGGGGAAATACAGTGCGCAGGTTCACGCAGTAGTGACGCCGTTACCGCGTAATCGTGTTGACTTAACGTTCGTCTTTCAGGAAGGCGTATCGGCGAAAATCGCACAAATTAATATTATCGGCAACCAGGCGTTTCGGGAAGAGACGCTCGTGGACCAGCTACAGCTACGTGATAATGTGCCGTGGTGGAACGTGGTAGCGGATAAAAAATACCAGAAACAGAAGCTGGAAGCCGATCTGGAAACGCTGCGCAGTTTTTATCTCGATCGCGGTTATGCGCGCTTTGCTATTCAGTCCACGCAGGTCAGTATGACGCCCGATAAAAAATCCCTGTACATCACCATTACCCTCAATGAAGGCGAACGTTATCGGGTTGACCGAACTCAGGTGACAGGCGACCTGGCGCAGCATGGGCCGGAGATCGAGGCCCTTTCCCGGCCGCTGGCGGGGGCATGGTACAGCGGGGCGCAAATCACCACCGTAGAAAATGAGATCAAAAAACGTTTCGGTAAGTATGGTTATGCCTGGCCGCAGGTGACGACCACGCCGGAAATCGATGATGCGCATCACCGCGTGACGCTGCATATTCAGGTCAACGCCGGTCGCCGCTACTCGGTACGCCAGATCCGCTTTTCCGGTAACGACACCTCCCGGGACGCGGTGCTGCGTCGCGAAATGCGCCAAATGGAAGGGGCGTGGCTTAACAACGAAAAAGTCGAGCAAGGGAAAGTACGTCTTGATCGAACGGGTTTTTTTGAGAACGTTGAACAGGAGATCGTTCCGGTCAATGGGACGGCGGATCAGGTCGATGTGGTCTACAAGGTGAAGGAGCGCAACACCGGCTCATTCAACGTGGGCCTGGGATTTGGTACGGACAGCGGCGTGAGCTATCAGCTCGGCGTGACGCAGGATAACTGGCTGGGAACGGGCAATAGCGTCAGCTTCAACGGGACGCGCAACAGCTACCAGTCTTATCTTGAACTGGGGGCGACGAACCCGTGGTTTACCGTCGATGGCATCAGCCTGGGCGGAAAGATTTTTTATAACAGTTATGATGCTTCCGACGCGGATGCCGGGAGCTACAACCAGCAGAGCTATGGCTTAGGCAGTACGCTGGGGTTTCCCATTAGTGAAAATAACTCCCTGAACCTGGGACTGGATTATGTTCATAATCGCCTGACTAATATGGATCCGGAGCTGACGACCTGGCGCTACCTCAGCTCACGGGGAATCGAGCCCAGCGTGGTGACGAAAGATGGCGACAGCGGCGCAAAATATAGCGCCAACGATTATTTTGTGAGTCTTGGATGGGGCTACAACGATCTCGATCGCGGCTTCTTCCCGCGCGCGGGAAACAAGAGCAGCCTGAGCGGCAAAGTGACCCTCCCCGGTTCGGATAATAGCTACTACAAACTTTCCTTTGACACCGCCCAATATCTGCCGCTGAGCGAGAACAAGCGCTGGGTCTGGATGGAACGCCTGCGCGCAGGCTATGCCGGCGGGTTAGACGGTAAAAGTGTGCCGTTCTACGATAACTTTTACGCCGGCGGTTCGTCGTCGGTGCGCGGCTTCTCTTCTAACACCATTGGGCCTAAAGCGGCCTATTATCGCTGCAATGGTAGCGAAAGCAGCTATAGCGCCTGCCCGCTGGACGCCTCGTCTGATGCGGTCGGTGGGAATGCCATGGCGGTGCTGAACAGCGAATTTATTATTCCAACCCCCTTTGTGAATGACAAATATGCCGATAGTCTGCGAACCTCGCTGTTTGTTGATGCAGGAACGGTCTGGAGCACATCCTGGCAGAATACCGCGCAGACGCTGGCGGCAGGGATCCCTGATTACGGCGATCCGAGTCATATTCGTCTCTCCGCGGGGATTGCCGTGCAGTGGATGTCTCCCCTCGGTCCCCTGGTCTTCTCGTGGGCGGAGCCGTTTAAAAAGTACGATGGTGATAAAGCAGAACAGTTTCAGTTTAATATCGGCAAAACCTGGTAGGGCCCCAGCGCGGCCTGCTGGCCTCGTCGGTCTATTGATGTACGACGAGGCAAACGCGCAATAAATAGCTGGCTGCCGTCTTCCTCTCTGCCTGCGAAAGCGCGGGTCACGCTCAGTGCTACATCATCTGATACCAATGTCTGAGGTCTCATCCAGAGGGACTAAGACGTTTTGTCAATTATGTTTATATTATCTTATTTTTTATTATATTTTCTTTTCATGGGTTAATTTGTTTATTTTTTTATAGGTGCTAATCATTAATCTTCCGGGTAAGAAAAAAGGTTACCAATAATGGATTATCCTATTGGGAATTGTCTTAAATCACATAATTATCAGGGAGGCTTGCGATTTATGATAATGAATGCTATCACTATATGCGATAATAATTCGTAGCCTCTGTTATAAGGAAGGAATATGAAATGGACGATACTTAATACTCTAATCTGTCCGCAATCCGGTATCGCCTTCTCGGCAATTTCCAGTCTGCGTTTCTTAAAATTTATCATGTGGTACGAGGCAGATGTGATCCTCCTGCCCGGTGAGTCGATAAGACTCTATTCCTCGAGAGTTTTAATTAATGACCGGTATCATTCATTAAAAATCTACAATATTACGGTGTACGACGAGGCGCAGTGGGAAAAATTACGCGAGCGGCCGTCGTGTCCGTATCATGCCGGCGGCGAGCGATCTGACTCCTGTTTTTACCAGTCCTTTTGCACGATTAAGCGTTGCCCGAATAATATTCCCCGCGGCGAGCCCTGGCGTTAGCCGATGAAAGCCGCCGGTCAGCCGCCGGCGGCGCGGCGTTATTTCGCCAGCAGGGCGGCCAGTCGCGGCTGAACACTTGTGCAGCCAGCCAGCACAAGGTTGCCTTGCCGCAGGCCCTCATCGGCGAGAAACGCATTGCATGTTCCGCCCGCCTCCTCAATCAACAACATACCCGCCAGCGCGTCCCAGCTGTTCATATGGGCTTCATAATAGGCATGGAGCTGACCGGCGGCGACATGCGCCAGCATCAGGGCGCCTGCGCCAAAACGGCGATACTCCAGGCCGGCGTCGAGCAGGGTGTCGATGGCCCGGGCGTAGTCGCTGGCCGGGGCCCGGCTGGAGCGCCCCATGCCGATCACCACCGCGTCGGGATCCGGCTCGCGTAGCGTCAGGCGCCGACCGTTGAGATACGCGCCTTCGCCGCGGGCGGCGAAGAAAAATTCATCGCGATCGGGGGCGTAGATGATGCCAAGCGTCAGTTCGCCCCGGCATACTCGCGCCAGCGAGATACACCAGTAATCCATGCCAAGGATAAAGTTGGTGGTGCCATCGACGGGATCCAGCACCCAGACGGTCTGGTCGTCACCTGCGAAACCGCTCTCTTCACCGAGGAAACCCTCCTGCGGAAAGTGCGCTTTCAGCCAGCCCTTAATCTCTTGTTCTACCGCGAGATCCGCTTGCGACACAAAGTCCTGGCGCGATTTTTTATCGACCTGCAATCCCGCATCGCGCAACGCCTGGGCGTGGGCGCCAGCCCGGCGAATCAAGGCGCATAATGACTCTCGTTGTGTTTCCGTCATGGTCCTGCTCTCAGATAACAAAGGGCGACGTGCGCCGGTGAATTAACGTCACCTCCACCCAGGTGGTGCGTGAAGGCTGTAAAGGATCGGCGGCGCGCTCCAGCAGTCGGGCGAGCGCCTGGCGAGAGATCGCCGCGACATCCTGATGTAGCGTGGTGAGCTGGTAGCTATATTGCGCGGTTGGCGGCGTGTTATCAAAACCAATCAGCTGGAAATCCTCAGGCGCCTCTCTGCCGCGCTGGCGCATCCCATCGAGAAAGCCGCAGGCAAGCTGGGCGTTGGCGCAGAAGATCCCCTCCAGCGCCTCGTCGGCGAGCGCCGCGGCCTGCAACCCGCCCGCGTAACCTTCTTCCGGGCAGGCGAGGATCGCCAGATCGCGTTCGACGTTCACTCCGCGCGCCTGCAGCGCCAGGCTGAACGCTTCCCCGCGCATGCGCCCGGCCCAGGTGGAAGGAGAGTGGTTGAGCCAGCCAAACCGCTGGCAGCCGCTGTGCAACAGCTGGTCGGCCGCCAGTTCGGCGCCGGCGGCGTTGTCAGAACAGACGTAGTCCACCCCGCGGCTTGTCGGCTGGCGATTAATGCCCACGACCGGAATATGCTGCTGGACGCACTCGTTCACCAGCGCCTCCGGCGGCTGGCCGGAGGTGACGATAACCCCGGAGACGCGAAACTGCGTGAAACGGCGCAGGGTGTGTGCCAGATCCTGCTCGCTACGGATCTCGCTCACCAGCGCCTGAAAGCCCTGGCGCTGGATCTCGTTGAGCAGCGCATCAAGCAGAGCGCTGCGAAAAGGATCGCTGATACGCGAGACGATCACGCCGATTAAGTGGCTGCGCTGGCGATTAAGTCCCTGGGCAAGAAAGTTAACCTGGTAGCCCAGCTCCTCGGCGGCGCGTAGCACCCGCTCCCGGGCGTGGGAAGAGATGCTGCCGTTGTTGCTCAGCGCCCTGGACACCACCGCCCGGGAGACGCCCGCTCGCCGGGCAACGTCCTGAGCGGTAACGCTGGGTTTACGTGGGCTCATAGGATCTGCGCCTTGTCAGTGAGCGTGGGACGCGGCAGCGTAAAGTGGTCCCCATCCTGCGATACAAATAATCCCTGCCATGGCTGACAGACCTGCTTCAGCGCCGCCAGAGAAGCATCCTCACAGTGATAGAGCCCCAGTGCCGGGAGCTGCAGCGTTCTGAACAGCATCAGACAGGAGGGAAAGTCGCCATGCGAGGCATCGTCGTCCAGGACTGTCACCGAGGCACACTCCTGAAAGGCCAGCCCGGCGCCGGCCATCAGCGCCATCGAGTCGGCGGTCGGCCGCCCGTCGCCGCTGTAAAACAGGGTCTGTCCGGCAATAGTGATGCGGATGGCGCGATTGCTCAGCTCGTGCTGCGTGGCAGCGGTGCGGATCTGCCAGTCCCGCCACGTCCAGGCGTCACGGCATGCCTGCCAGTCGATGGTGAATCCGAGGTCCGCCTGAGGCCAGTTCGCCAGCGCGGCCAGCTGCATGAGCACCGGCTGCTGCGCGGGCTGGCAGTAGATAATTAGCGGCTTCTGTCGGGAGCCACTTTTCCAGTAATTCAGCAGCGCCGTCAGGCCGGTACAGTGATCCGGATGAACGTGGGTGAAGTAGATTGCATCGATATCATCGACTCCGCCGCCGCGCTGCCACAGCGCGCGGGGAACGGTGGGGCCGCAGTCGATTAACCACTGTTTGTTGTCCGCGTCGATCACCCGCAGCGCGGAGGTATTTTGTGTGCAGGAAAAGGCGCTCCCGCAGCCAAGCACATCGATTTTCATTGACCCTCGCCAAAAATTTTTGCCGCTTAATTAAATTGTCATAAATACCCGACAAAGTAGGCTCACATCATGTCGAGTTAACGTTGCATTTTTTTTACCGCTAAATGAACACGTGTTCATCCTGATAAAAAATATCTGCAGCAGCGCTTCCAGGTAGCCAATATGAGTTATTTACAGATTTCCGGCCTTAAAATTAGTTATGGCGATAATGTAGTTTTACATAATATCGATCTGGCGGTTGAACAGGGGGAGATGATTGCCCTGCTGGGCCCGTCGGGATGCGGAAAAACCACCCTGCTGAACGCGCTCTGCGGCTTTATTCCAGTGCAAAGCGGCGAGATAGCTATTGCCAGTCGAACGATCACCCACCTTGCGCCAGAGCAGCGCAATATCACCATGGTGTTTCAAAGCTACGCCCTGTGGCCGCACCTGACGGTAGCGCGCAATATCGGCTATGGCCTGAAGCTGCGCAAATGGCGCGGGGCAGATATCGCGCGGCGAGTGGCGGAGCTGTTGCGAATAGTGAACCTTGAAGGGCTTGGCGAAGTGAAAGTCACCGAACTGTCGGGCGGCCAGCGGCAGCGGGTGGCACTGGCGAGAGCCCTGGCCATAGAGCCCCAGGTACTGGTGCTGGATGAGCCGTTATCTAATCTGGATGCCAAAGTGCGCCTGAATGTGCGCCATGAAATTAAATCCCTGCAAAAGAAACTGGGCTTTACGTCATTAATTGTTACCCACGATCAGCAGGAAGCCTTAGTGATGGCGGATCGTATTGCGGTATTAAATCAGGGGCGAATTGAGCAAACTGGCACCCCGGAACAAATATATCAGCGCCCCGCGACGCCTTTCGTCGCGGATTTTATGGGGGCCGATAATAAAATAACCTCCGGTGAATTATCCGCTGCCGCAATATCCGGTTTATCCGCCGTGCAGCAGGGTGAAAAAGTTATTTATTTTCGCAGCGCCGATGCCGCGCTCGTTGAATTAACGCAGCCCGCGCCGCAGGGAGGACTCGCTCTGGAGGGCGTGGTGGAGCAAAGCGCGTTTCTGGGCAATCTGTATCGCCACAGCGTGCGCTGCCATGACCGCCTGCTGCTGGCCGATGCCGGGCAGTGCTGGCCGACGAAAAGCCGCGTCCGACTCCACGTGCCAACGCCGGCTCTGCATATTTTTCCTTTACCACCATCACCGTGACATCAGTATGTTTATTCTGGGGACAGTCCATGTTTACTAAAACGAAAGCAGCGATCGTAACGACCCTCTTCCTGAGCGTTGGCGCACAGGCCGACACCATTCTCAACGTCGCCACCGCGGGCGATCAGAATATGGTGGATTATGTAAAAACCTGGCTGGGGCCAAAATTTGAAGCCGCTCATCCCGGCGTCAAGGTGCGGGTGATTGGTACCGGCCCCGGCGACGCCGGGTCGAATAAAATTAGCGAGAAGCTAACGGCCCAGCAGGAGAGCGGTGCTCAGCAGTGGGATATCGACGTCGCGGTAGTACACCAGAAGGCGGGCGGGGAGCAGGTGGAAAAGGGATTACTGCAAAAATACCGTCAGGATATTCAGACCGGCGGCATGGTGAGTTCGCCGAGCGCCACCCAGGCGCTGGGGGTTAACGTCGACGGGTACGTGATGCCGATGTTTTTAAGCCAGACCGCCATCGCCTGGAACAGCGATCTGGTCAGTACCCCGCCGGCGTCGTATGACGAGCTGGTGGCCTGGACGCAGAAACACCCGCAGGCTTTTGGCTATAACGGCATCAAGAACGGCATGTCCGGCGTCAGCTTTGTGGTGGGCTGGATCTACGCCTACGGGACCGACGCCCAGCGTCTCTCGGCCGCGCCTTATGATAAAAGCGTCGAAAAGAGCTGGCAGCAGGCCTATGAGAAGCTGAAGGCGTTCAATAAAAACGTCACCTTCACCCCGGGCAATGCCGGCACGCTCGACATGCTGAGCCGGGGCGAAATCGCCATGGGCCCGGTGTGGGTCGATATGTTCTATAGCTGGAAAGATCAGGGCAAGCTGCCGCCGTCGATCAAGCTTGCTTTACTGGCGCCGGGCATGCCGGGTCAGCCGATGTATTACGTCATCCCGGCGAAGGCGGCGAACCCGCAGCTGGCGCGCGACTTCATCGCGCTGGCCACCAGTCCGGAGGTGCAGGCGCAGGGGATCGTCAAGCAGTTTAACTGGTATCCGGGCATCGACGCCGGGCAGGTGAAGCCGAAGCTGGATGCGGCGACCTGGCAAAAGCTGTTTGCCGAAATCTCGCCGGAAGCGCTGGCGAAGTATGGCAAAAGCTTCCCGATCGCTCCTTATTTTGACGATATCAAAGAGGGTTACGAAAGCCAGGTGGCCAACTAACTTCTTCTCGCGCCCGGGTTGTTGGTCCGGGCGCTTTCTTGCGCTGACGCCAGGTACATTATGTCCAGTTCATTAAAATATCTGCTGCTGGTTGCCCCGGCGGCGCTGATGATCGCGATCCTGTTTTTGTATCCGCTGGGGTTCTCGCTGGTCTCAGCATTTACCGCGCCGGGACAGCCGTTTACCCTCGATCACTTCCGCAAGGTCTATGCGCTTTACGCCAGCGATGTGCTCTTTTCGCTGATTATCGTGCTGATCTCGGTGGCGCTGTTAGCGCTGATCGCCATTACCCTGTCGGCCGTTATTGCGCTCTCGCCTTGCCGGCCGGTTGTCCGCCTGCTGGGTTTTTTGTATCGCTTACCGCTGTTTATTCCCTTTATTGTTGTCGCCCAGATGATGCGCACTTTTCTCGCCAAAAATGGCCTGATGAACAATGCGCTGGTGGCGGCCGATCTGGTCGCGCCGCTGGAGACGCTCTCCTGGTTAGGATGGAAAGGAATAGTGATCACCTTTGTCTGGAAACAACTGGCCTTTGCCACGCTGCTGATCTGCGGGGCGATGGCGGCGCTGGAGTCGTCGCAGATCCTCGCCGCACGGAATCTTGGCGCCTCCCGGCCGCGGATCCTGTTCGATATCATGCTGCCGCAGGTTCTGCCGACCATCGGCGTGGCGCTGGTGCTGTCGACGGTGACCATGATGTCGGTGCTATCGGTACCGTTGATGATCGGCGTAGGCACCCCGACGATGCTAACCGTGGATATGGCGTTTCGCGTTAATTCCTACGGTGATTACGCGGTGGCGAATGCGCTTGGCGTGGTGTCGCTGGCGATCTGCGGTGCGCTGTCGTGGTTTTACCTGCGCCACAGCCTGCAGCAAAAAGGCGGTGAATCATGAAAGCGATGAGCCTCGCCTCCTCACCGACATGGTGGGTGAAAGGACGCCGTAAAGTGCGCGCCAGCCCGGTGCTGCAGACCCTGCTGCTGTTGTTTATGCTGCTGGCGATGTTTGGTCCGCTGCTGAACCTGTTGATCTGGACCGTAGCGGAAAGCTGGTATTTTCCCCATCCTCTGCCCAGCCAGTGGGGTCTGAAGTACTGGTATCAGGTCTTCAATCCGTACAGCGATGTCTCCAGCTCGCTGTTAACCAGCGTGCTGATCGCTCTGCTATCGGTGGGGGTCTGTTTGCTGATTTCCGTACCTGCCGGCTATGCGCTTTCCCGGCGGAAAATGCCGCTACGGGTGCTGTTTATGCTGTTGTTTCTCATCCCGCAGGCCTTTCCCAATCTGACGGTATACATGAACATTGCCCGTTTGTTTTATCAGTGGGGATTGAACGGCAGTATCGCGGGGGTGGTTTTGGTGCATAGCGTGCACGGCCTGATGTACTCGGTGTGGATTTGTGTAGCAGCCTTTTCGTCTATCGACCCGCTGTTGGCGCGGGCATCGCGTAACCTTGGCGCCGGGCCGGTGTATACCTTCTGGCACATTGTGCTGCCGCAGGCGGCGCCGGGGATCGTTGCCGCCAGCATCTTTGTTTTTCTGGAGTCGCTGGATGAGTTTACCGGCACCTTTTTCGTCGGCGCGCCGGATATCACTACGCTGCCGCTACTGCTCTATAACGCCAGCATGTCGGGTAACTATCAGGTATCGTCGATTACCGCGCTGATTTTGCTGGTGCCGTCGCTGCTCTTTATGGCGGTGATCCATAAATTTATGCGTCCGGAGATGATGGCAAAACTGGGGAAGTAGGGCGTATAAAAAACGAAAAAGCTTCCCGGTGGGAAGCTTTTTACGCTCAGGTCATCATCATTGGCCATTCTGGCGGCGTCTGACTCATGACTTCAATCATCACATCTTTGATATTGCCCCAGATTTTGGCAATATCGAGCAGGGTGATGCCCAGCAAACCGGTGGCGAACCAGCAGGCGGCGGCCAGGCCGAGGCAGCTACAGATCACCGCCAGACCGGCATAATCGCTTTTGCGAAGCTGAATATTCAGTGAGCTGGCGAGAAACATCAGTACTGCGCTCACCAGGGGCCAGCGCAATAAAACAACACTGGTAGTAATGGCCATTTACCTATCCTCAAAGAAAGTCGGGGAGCCATAGATGACCTG
Source organism: Klebsiella sp. 10982 (assembly GCF_048589245.1). Classification (NCBI taxonomy): domain Bacteria; kingdom Pseudomonadati; phylum Pseudomonadota; class Gammaproteobacteria; order Enterobacterales; family Enterobacteriaceae; genus Klebsiella; species Klebsiella sp. 10982. Next base: position 26,835 of record NZ_JBMAXV010000014.1, on the reverse strand, counting down.
GCGCGACTGACGATGGCATAGCGCTCTGGTCTCAACTGGCAAACGAGAGAGTGATGAAACGTCATTTCTGTTTCATCAACTTGTGTGAACTATATCACACTTGTCGCTTTATTCACCAGTCAAAAAATGAGCTTTCGCTGCGCTTAATAAGCCTGTTATTTGTGTGGATATCATTCCGTAAAGTCCGGATCCTTATTTTCTTCTCTTGCTAATGATTATTATTCTGCGGGTTTTATTACCTGTTCCTGTTTATTACACGGAGAAACCGAGTCAGATACGCGTCTATTCTTAATCTGACGAGAATATCTTTCGAATAGCGGATAAATAAGTATTATTCAACACCACCAGCTGGAAAGCTGACGCCCTGAAGGGCTGGCAGATATCTGCTGATGTCTATCGCAGTCGCGATTGCTAACGTGTTCGGGCTACCTTAATTAAGGCATATCGCATGGATGTAAGCGTAAATGGGTGACAGTGCGCCGCATAAGGCGCTAAGACTCGTCGGAATGGGGTTGGTTATTTTATTGCCGGTGGTGCTGGCACTGTGGTTTGCCCAGATCCGGGCGAAAGCCGAAACCATTGATCAATTACACTCATTTTCGCAACTGGCGCTGCAAAAAACGGAAATGGTCATCCGGGAAGCGGATCAGGCACGGGCAAAAGCCAGCGAGTATCGTGGTGAACTGTGTTCAGCGGATCACCAGCGTTATTTACTGCATATCGTGCGCGGTCTGCTGTATGTGGAAGATCTGATCTACGCCAATGGCCAGCGCTTTATCTGCTCGACGTCCGTTCACCCAGAGACCGGCTGGCGGATGCCGGCAGCGAATTACACCAAAAAGCCGGACGTGGCGATTTATTACTATCGGGATACGCCGTTTTACCCGGGCTTTGCCATGAACTATATGCAGAAGGGGCCCTATGTGGTGGTGGTCAACCCCTACTCGTATAGCTCAGTGATCGCCAGCGATCGCGATTTGGCCTATGGCGTTTTCGATACTAAAACTAACCTCTTTTTCTCGCTGAGTAATAATGTTGAGCCCGCAGAACTCCAGAGGCTAATTCGCGAAGGCGATACCTTTTTTCATCAACATGGTCGGGTTTACACGATTGCCCGCTCCGCTATCCGGCCGATCGCGGTCATCATGTCTACCTCGCGGGCCAGCTACTACCACAACTTCTGTAACCAGGTCAGCCTGACGCTGCCGCTGGGGATCATTTGCAGTATTTTGCTGGTGTTGGTGTGGACACGTACCCGTCGGCAGTATCATTCGCCGCGCAATATGCTGCAGCGGGCTCTGAGCTGTCGCCAGTTGCGCCTGCACTACCAGCCGATTATCGATATTAAAAATAACCGCTGCGTCGGCGCGGAAGCGCTGCTGCGCTGGCCGGGGTTTGACGGCCCGGTGATGAATCCGGCGGAGTTTATCCCGCTGGCGGAAAATGAAGGCATGATCGCCCAGATCACGGACTATGTGGTGGACGAACTGTTTTATGAAATGGGGGAGTTTCTGGCCAGCCATCCGCAGCTGTACGTGGCGATCAATCTCTCTGCTTCAGATTTCCATTCGGCGCGGCTCATTTCACAGATTAGTGAGAAAGCGCAAAGCTATGCGGTGTGCATTGGGCAGATCAAAATCGAAGTGACCGAGCGCGGGTTTATCGACGTGGCGAAAACCACGCCGGTGATCCAGGCGTTCCGCGAAGCTGGCTACGAAATTGCGATCGATGATTTCGGCACCGGCTACTCCAATCTGCATAATCTGCATGCCCTGAACGTCGATATCCTCAAAATCGATAAAACCTTCGTGGATACGCTGACCACCAACAACACCAGCCATCTGATCGCAGAACACATCATCGAGATGGCGCGCGGGCTGCGTTTAAAGACTATCGCGGAGGGGGTGGAGACGCCGGAGCAGGTAAGCTGGCTCTCCAGGCGCGGCGTGCAGTTTTGCCAGGGCTGGCTGTTTGCGAAAGCGATGCCGGCGCGGGAGTTTATGCACTGGTTAGCCAATGCTCCCACGCCGATGAGCGTGCCTCAGCCGCCGCGTCACGCGGAGATCTGATGACGGTAGTCGCTGGGGGTACGGTCGAATTCCCGGCGGAACACCCGGGAGAAGGTTTGCTGCGAGACATAGCCCAGATCCATCGCGATATCAAAGATCGGCCGCTGGGTGGTGCGCAGCGCTTCCGCCGCCAGCAGCAGGCGGCGCTGACGAATGTAATCCCCCAGCGTCTGATGCATCACGGTGCGGAACATCCGCTGCAGATACCACTTCGAGTATCCTGACTTTCTGGCGACTATATCAATGTTAAGTGGTTGATCGATATGTTCATCAATCCATTCAATCAGTGTTTGAATAATATCCTGATGGGACATAAAGCGGCCTCTCTCAATTCTCGATTCGTCGTTTTGTCTGCGGGCGAGTATAATTCCTCAAGTTAACTTGAGGTAAAGCGCTTTATGGAAAAGAAATCACCCCGCATCAAAATGCTACTGACGCCCGGGGAAGTGGCAAAACGAACCGGCGTGGCGGTCTCGGCTCTCCATTTCTATGAGAGTAAAGGGCTGATCCACAGTCAGCGCAATGCCGGTAATCAGCGGCGCTACCGGCGCGATGTCCTGCGCGCGGTGGCGATTATCAAAATTGCGCAACGCATCGGCATCCCGCTGGCGACCATCGGCGACGCGTTTGGCGTACTGCCGGAAGGGCACAATCTCAGCGCAAAAGAGTGGAAGATGCTGTCATCGCAGTGGCGTGAGGAGCTGGACCGGCGGATTCACACCCTGACGGCGCTGCGCGATCAGCTTGACGGTTGCATCGGCTGCGGCTGTTTATCACGGCGCGACTGCCCGCTGCGCAACCCGGGCGATAAGCTGGGGGAAGAGGGGACCGGCGCCCGTCTGCTGGAAGAGGAGTAATAAAACTAAAGCGCCACAACTGGGCGCTTTAGTTGTTTTCCGGTCTTGGTCTTTCGCATTATCTCGCTGGTTCACGAGAGGGTTTCCCCCGACGTCGACGTCCCTCAGTATTGCGCAATCTGTTGATGGAGGTTCCGGTTTGCGTCGACACCTTAACTATGGCAGCTGCTGCCATTTTTTCCTCCCTGTTTTGCCGAAATTTTCCCGGCAATGAGCGCTTGTTCCTATAGTTAATTTGAACAAACCACGGGAGAGGCCCATGCTGACGGTACATCATCTTAATCAATCACGATCGCAACGCGTCCTGTGGGCACTGGAAGAGCTGCAGCTGCCTTATCAGATAGTCCGCTATCAGCGAGAAAAGTCGATGCTGGCGCCGGCGGCGCTGAAGAAAATCCATCCGTTGGGGAAATCGCCGGTGCTGGAAGACAACGGCTATGTGCTGGCGGAGTCCGGGGCCATACTCGAGTATTTGCAGGAGACCTGGGACAGCGGTGGGCTGCTCAAGCCGCAGGCGATAGAGGACAAACTGCAGTACCGCTTCTGGTTGCACTATGCCGAAGGCTCGCTGATGCCGCTGCTGTTAATGAAGCTGGTGTTCGCCAGTCTGGGTAAACCCCCTGTGCCCTTTGGCGTCCGCTCGCTAGGCTCGCTATTGGGCAAGGGCATTCAGAAAGCGTGGCTGGATCCCCAGCTGGCCACCCATGCGCGGTTTATTGACGACCATCTTGCCACGCGGCCATGGTTTGCCGGCGAGCGCCTGAGTATGGCCGATATTCAGATGAGCTTCCCGGTGATGGCGCTGTTAGCCCGCGGCGGTATGCATGATCTTGTGCATATCGAGGCCTGGCGACAGCGAGTGGAACAGCGACCTGCCTGGCAACGGGCCATCGAGCGTGGCGGCCCCTTTTCTTTACCCGGTGCCTGAGGTATTAGCGGATCCGATGACCCGGCTAAATGAAAGCAACTCACTAAAAAATTGTTAGCGGATTGCGCATAGACGATAACGTTTGCGCATCTGCTGGTTATTTTCTGTTCGTCATAAGCGAAATTTAGCGAAATACGATAAACATCGGTTGAAAAGGGTTATCTAAAGGCCGGATAATCGTTTGCCTTTCTGTTTTGCTCCCTCTTTTTTCTGCTATCCAGAGGGAGGAGATAAGGTTGACACACCGTAGTGTATGCGCGGAGTTAAACGTTTGCTTTTTTGCAGCCCCCCTGGCGCTGCGATTCGGTACAAGGAGATCGCGTTTAACTGGCAGTGGAGGGTCCACCACGCATACCCACGAACGATAAAAATTTTCAGGGGAAGTTTTCTATGTCTACGCCTTCAGCGCGTACCGGCGGTTCATTAGACGCCTGGTTTAAAATTTCTGCGCGCGGCAGCACCGTGCGTCAGGAGATTGTTGCAGGTCTTACTACCTTTCTGGCGATGGTGTATTCCGTCATCGTGGTGCCGGGCATGCTCGGTAAAGCGGGCTTTCCGCCGGCCGCGGTATTTGTTTCCACCTGTCTGGTGGCGGGCATTGGCTCGCTGGCGATGGGGCTGTGGGCGAATCTGCCGATGGCCATTGGCTGCGCTATCTCGTTGACTGCCTTTACCGCCTTCAGCCTGGTGCTGGGGCAGCACATCAGTATTCCGGTGGCCCTCGGCGCGGTATTCCTGATGGGTGTCCTGTTTACGGTGATCTCGGCAACCGGCATCCGCAGCTGGATCTTGCGCAATCTGCCGCAGGGCGTGGCCCACGGTACCGGGATCGGGATTGGCCTGTTTCTGCTGCTGATCGCCGCCAACGGCGTTGGCCTGGTGATCAAAAACCCGCTGGACGGTCTGCCGGTGGCGCTGGGCAAATTTGCCAGCTTCCCGGTGGTGATGACGCTGATTGGCCTCGCGGTGATCATCGGTCTGGAAAAAATGAAAGTACCAGGCGGTATTCTGCTGACCATTATCGGCGTGTCGATTGTCGGCCTGATTTTCGATCCCAACGTCCATTTCTCCGGTATTTTCGCCATGCCATCCCTGAGCGATGATAAAGGCAACTCGCTGATTGGCAGCCTCGATATCGTCGGCGCGCTGAATCCGGTTGTGCTGCCCAGCGTGCTGGCGCTGGTGATGACGGCGGTCTTTGACGCCACCGGTACCATCCGCGCGGTGGCCGGCCAGGCGAACCTGCTGGACAAAGACGGACAGATCATCAACGGCGGTAAAGCGTTGACCACCGACTCCCTGAGCAGCGTCTTCTCCGGTTTAGTTGGCGCGGCGCCAGCGGCGGTGTATATCGAATCGGCGGCGGGTACCGCGGCCGGCGGTAAAACCGGTCTGACCGCGGTGACGGTCGGTGTCCTGTTCCTGCTGATCCTGTTCCTCTCCCCGCTCTCTTATCTGGTACCGGCCTACGCGACCGCGCCGGCGCTGATGTACGTCGGCCTGCTGATGTTGAGCAACGTGGCAAAAATCGATTTCAACGACTTCGTTGACGCGATGGCTGGCCTGATCACCGCGGTGTTTATCGTGCTGACCTGTAACATCGTGACCGGCATCATGATCGGTTTCGCTACCCTGGTGATTGGCCGTCTGGTCTCCGGCGAGTGGCGCAAGCTGAACCTCGGTACGGTAATTATCGCCGTGGCGCTGGTGGCGTTTTACGCGGGCGGTTGGGCGATTTAAACCCTTCGTGCTCCTCACGGGCGGCTCAGGCCGCCCGTTTTATTTTTAAGCCACATCCTGTTTCCATTTGCGTTAATCTGGGTAGCGTATGATTCACAGGCACGACGCCTCACAGGTATAAAAGAAAACGCAGCAAACAGGGAACACATGGAAATATTCTTTACCATCCTCATCATGACCCTCGTGGTCTCACTGTCCGGGGTAGTGACACGTGTACTGCCCTTTCAGGTTCCACTCCCACTGATGCAAATCGCCATTGGCGCGCTTCTGGCATGGCCGACCTTCGGTTTGCACGTTGAATTTGATCCAGAGCTGTTTCTGGTCCTGTTTATCCCGCCGCTGCTGTTCGCCGACGGCTGGAAAACGCCGACCCGTGAATTTATTGAACACGGGCGGGAGATCCTTGGTCTGGCGCTGGCGCTGGTGGTCGTGACGGTGGTCGGCATCGGCTTTCTGATCTACTGGATTGTGCCTGGCATTCCGCTGATCCCGGCGTTCGCGCTGGCGGCCGTACTCTCGCCGACCGATGCCGTGGCGCTCTCCGGCATCGTCGGGGAAGGGCGGATACCGAAAAAAATCATGGGTATTCTGCAGGGCGAGGCGTTAATGAACGATGCCTCTGGCCTGGTCTCACTCAAGTTTGCCGTCGCGGTGGCGATGGGCACCATGGTCTTCACCGTTGGCGGCGCGACCGTAGAGTTTCTGAAGGTGGCGATCGGCGGCGTGCTGGCCGGGTTTGTGGTGAGCTGGTCGTATGGCCGCTCGATGCGTTTCCTCAGCCGCTGGGGTGGGGATGAACCCGCCACGCAGATTGTCCTGCTGTTCCTGCTGCCGTTTGCCTCCTATCTGATTGCCGAACATATCGGTGTCTCCGGTATCCTGGCGGCGGTGGCGGCGGGGATGACCATCACCCGTTCCGGCGTGATGCGTACCGCGCCGCTGGCCATGCGTCTGCGCGCCAACAGCACCTGGGCGATGCTGGAATTTGTCTTTAACGGCATGGTCTTCCTGCTGTTGGGCCTGCAGCTGCCGGATATCCTCTCCAGCTCGCTGGTGGCGGCGGAAGCCGACCCCAACGTCGAGACCTGGATGCTGTTTACCGACATTATCCTGATCTATGCCGCGCTGATGCTGGTGCGTTTTGGCTGGCTGTGGTCGATGCGTAAGCTCAGCCAGCGCTTCCTGAAGAAGAAGCCGATGGAGTTTGGCTCCTGGACTACCCGTGAGCTGTTGATCTCCTCTGTTGCCGGGGTGCGCGGGGCGATTACCCTCGCCGGTGTGCTCTCAATTCCGCTGCTGCTGCCGGACGGAAATGTCTTCCCGGCACGCTATGAGCTGATTTTCCTCGCCGCCGGCGTGATCCTCTTCTCGCTGTTCGTCGGGGTGATAGCGCTGCCGATCCTGCTGCGTCACATTGAGTCGAGCGACAATGTGCAGCAGCGGAAAGAGGAGCGGCTGGCGCGCGCGGCAACGGCAGACGTGGCGATTGTGGCGATCCAGAAGATGGAAGAGCGCCTGGCGGCGGATACCAAAGAGAATATCGATAATCAGCTGCTGACCGAAGTCAGTTCGCGGGTGATTGGTAACCTGCGCCGGCGCGCCGATGGCCGTAACGACGTGGAGACCTCTATGCTCGAAGAGAGCCTGGAGCGCCGCTTCCGTCTGGCGGCCCTGCGCTCTGAGCGCGGCGAGCTGTATCATCTGCGCGCCACCCGGCAGATCAGCAACGAGACGCTGCAGAAGCTGCTGCACGACCTCGACCTGCTGGAAGCGCTGTTAATCGAAGATCAATAACCTGTAATCCGGATAGCGCGACGCTTATTCGGACTACTGGCGAGACCGCAGTAAATGTGTAGCCCCGGTAAGCGTTAGCGCGACCGGGGAAAACCCGGGCAGCGGCGCAAGCGCCTGACCCGGGCTACCCATTCCTCTGCGGAACGCGTTGTCACCAGGGAATTATTCCAGCCAGAACGCTTTGCTGCATGCCAGCCAGGCCTCAGCGCTGCGCGACATATACACGCCTTCCCGCCAAATCATCCCCAGCTCCCAGCGCAGCTCGCTTTGCAACGGGATCCAGCAAAAATTCTGCGGGTCGAGACGCTGGCAAATCGGTTCCGGCAGGATTGCCACGCCAATACCGGCCTGCACCATCGCGGCGAGAAAATCCCACTGGCCGCTGCGCACGGCGATACGTGGCTTCACGTCATGCTCGGCAAACAGGCGCATCAACTGCTGGCTAAGAGCAAACTCTTCGTTATAGATAACCAGCGGATGCGCCGCCAGCGCAGCCGGTGAAAGCGAGGTTATTCCTTCCCATGACGCGGTCCTTGGCGTCAGGACGCACAGTGGGTGGTTGAATAACGGCAGTGTGGTGAGGTGGCTACCCTCTTCGATGGGCAGGGCGGTCATTGCCATATCCAGCTCGCCATTGCTGACCGCCTGCTGGACCGTCAGGCCGCCAAACTCGGCGATCTTCAGCTCGACGCCGGGGTAGCGCTGGCGGAAGCGGCTGATTGGCTCGGCCATCAGCGTCCCGACCATCGGCGGAATGCCAAGCCGCAGCACCCCTTTATGCAGATGGTTGATATCGCTCAGCTCTGACTCCAGTTGACTGAACTCATCCAGGATCGCCTGGCCACGTTCAAAGACCACGCGTCCAGTATCGGTGAGCAGCAGTTTACGGCCATCGCGGATCAGCAGCGTGCAGTTCAGCTCATCTTCGAGATTTTTGAGCATTTTGCTGATGGTGGGCTGCGTGACAAACAGCTTTTCCGCCGCGCGAGTAAAACTCTGCTGACGAACCACTTCAACAAAATAGCGCAGCGTTCGGATATCCATAATTATTCCCTGAGACTATACCTGCGATGATTTTAATTCATTTCTGTCCGCTTCGGCGGCTCTCTATACTGCACGCCTGACTTCTTTTTTCAGGATTATCGCTCATGGCCTTCGCGCCAGCTCGCGTTGCCCCCGCCGTGGCGCAACGTCTTCAGATCCCGCTGCAGGTGCTGCTTTACGTCGGGCTATTCATCTTCGCGCAATATCTGGTCAACAGGTGGCAGGTGCCGCTACCGGCTAACCTGGTGGGCATGGTGATGCTCTTGCTGCTGATCGTGTGTCGGGTGATCCCCCTGAACTGGGTGCGGGCCGGTGCCCGCTGGCTGCTGGCGGAGATGTTGCTGTTCTTCGTCCCGGCGGTGGTGGCGGTGGTCAATTATGCTCAGTTGTTGATGGTTGACGGCTGGCGTATTTTTCTGGTGATTGCCTTAAGCACGTTGATGGTGCTCGGCACCACGGCCTGGGTCGTTGACAAGGTCTATCGTTACGAAGTGAGCAGGATTAAAAAATGAGCGATGCCCTGCTGAGTATCCTGTGTCTGGTGGCGACGCTGGGCCTCTATTACGCAAATAAAAAGTTGTATCGCCGTTTTCATAAACTGCCGCTGATGCCGCTGGTGTTCACACCGATCCTGCTGGTGGCGATCCTGGTGATTGGCCATATTTCCTATCAGAGCTATATGGGAGAGAACCATTGGCTGCTGTGGCTGTTGGGCCCGGCGACCATCGCCTTTGCTGTGCCGGTTTATGAGAATGTCGCGGTGATAAAACGCCACTGGATGTCGCTCAGCGCCGGGGTGGTGACGGCGGTGGTGGTGGCCGTCACCAGTTCTGTGTGGCTGGCGCGCGGATTGATGTTGTCCGATGAAATTCAGCGTAGCCTGGCGGTGCGCTCGGTGACCACGCCTTTTGCGCTGGCGGCGGCGAAACCGCTGGGAGGCCAGCCCGATCTGGTGGCGCTGTTTGTGGTGATCACCGGCGTGTTTGGCATGGCGGTGGGGGATATGCTGTTTTTACGCCTTGCGATCCGGGAAGGGATGGCGAAAGGTGCTGGTTTCGGTGCGGCTTCCCATGGCGCGGGGACGGCGCGCTCCTATGAGCTTGGCCAGCAAGAGGGCGTGGTGGCCAGCCTGGTCATGATGCTGTCAGGTGTAGTGGTGGTGCTGGCCGCGCCGTTAGTGCGCTGGCTGCTGTTTTAACATTATCGCCAGAGTGAATGTTAAGAAATATTGAGGAGGGGAATAGCTATCGGCTATTCCCTTTTTTTGTTATTGATGCATTTAACGGTTCATCATAAAGGATTAAGCCAATTCTTATATCTGCATTGATTTTGTAACTAAATGTTTCCGTGTGGCGATGAATTTAATTACGGGATAAATATTATATAAATATCCAATTATCTTTGCGAATTTTATAACTTTTTATCCGTTTGATTTTTATGGGGTTTCATATAACCACCCGTACGTTGCGATGCTATCTCGTAAAAAATCAATTTTTACATTAATAATTGAGTTCTTACCGCATGCTAGTTATTATTTTTACGCGAGCTTGTATTATTGAATGGATTCAAATGCTGGTCGTTTATTTATGAATAATATTAATTGTCATAAACCATATGTCATGTAAATACATGCATGACGCCGCGCTGCTTGAATTTCATTCTCTAATATCGCTGCATAAAGCAATTGACGGACTGATTGTCGTTTATAATGGATATGGGAATAAATATGAAGATGAGTAAAAAATTTCTGGCGGGTGCCCTGATTTTCTCTGCCTGCAGCGTGCTGTCTACCGTTGCTCAGGCTGATAACACCATTACCTTTAATGGTGTTGTTTCCGATACGACCTGTACGGCGACCATTGATGGCGGCGTAACGGCTATTGATATGGGCACCACCTCAGTGGCGGATCTGAAAGCGTATACCTTCGGCGCTGCTAAGAACTTCTCCTTTAGCTTAGCCGATTGCCCGACCGCGGAAGAAGGTGGCAACAGTATCGCACGCGTCACTTTTGGCGGTGTTTCTGATACCGCGAACAGCGATTATTTTAAAAACCAGGCGACTGATGAGCCGGCAACCGGCGTCGCTGTGGCCCTTTTCGACGAAGCGGGCAACGTGATGAAGAATAACGAAGAGGGTTCGGATGTTGATATCTCTTCGGGTGCCGCAACCATTCCGTTCACCGTTAAAATGGTGAAATCGGGTGATGCCGATCCGACGAAAGGTACCGTTCAGACAACCGTAACTTATAACGTGACCTATCATTAATTCGGCTTTTTGTTGAATGGAGAAAGGGGAATCGCCTGCTATTCCCCTTTAATTAAACATATGAGATATCCTTTCTTTGTGGTTGGTTTATTGCTGTCTTCTTCCCTCGCGCAGGCCAGCGTGGTCGTTGGCGGTACGCGTCTGGTGTTTGATGGTACGAAAAATAACGCGGTAATAACGGTTGAAAATAAAGATCATAACAGCAATATCGTTCAGTCCTGGCTGTCGGTGGTCGATGCCGCCTCGCCAGCAAAAGACGCATTTATTATTACGCCGCCGCTGTTTCGTCTCAAAGCCGGGGAGAAAGGATTTGTCCGCGTGGTTCGATCAGGAAAGACATTACCCGACGATCGCGAGTCCATGTTTTGGCTCAATATTAAAGGGATCCCGGCCACGGAATATGTACCTGATAAAAATGTCGTACAGTTTGCAATTAACTCGAAGATAAAATTGATTTATCGGCCCGCTGCGTTAAAAGGTAATACACCGGATGCCTATGCCGACAAATTACAGTGGGGAAAAGACGGAACCTCCGTGACTGTAAAAAACAGCTCACCGCTGTATATGAATTTCTCACAGGTTAGCCTTAACGGTAAAAATATTTCTGGCGCATGGTTCGCGGCCCCATTTTCCACTTTAAAAATACCCGTGCAGAGTAACCTGTCCACGACAGGAAAAAAAGAAATCACATGGAGCGTGATTAATGATTATGGTATGTCAGGGAAGAAATATACCGCTATCATTCAGTAGCGTTGAGCTGCTTTTTTCAGCCAAAAGTATCTGCGTCGTTGTTGTTCTGTGCCTGAGTACCCTACCTCCCCACGCTGAGGCCGGCGAATATTTCAACCCGAATTTACTCGAAGTCGCTGAGGATACTGCGACTTCGGTTGATCTGTCCTATTTTTCGCAAGATGGCGTACCGCCTGGAACCTATCATCTTGATGTGTACATCAATGATAAATATGTCGGCTCAGAATCGCTGACGTTTCAGAAAAATGAAAAGGACGCCAGCGCGGTCGTTTCTCCCTGCCTTTCCGGGGAGCTGCTTAATTCATGGCTCATTAATACCACGGCTTATCCGAAACTGTTCGAGGCAGGAGAAACCTGCGCGCGATTGTCGGCGATTCCGGGCATGGTGTTTACGGTGGCGCTTGCCCAGCAGCGGATAGATTTCACCGTGCCGCAGGCTGCCATGCTAAACCGTCCGCGGGATTTTGTACCGGAGAGCCAGTGGCAGCAGGGGATCAACGCCGGTCTTCTCAACTATAGCGTCACCGGGCAGCGCAATGCACCGCGACATAACGGCACCACTATCGACAGTCAGTTTGTCAGCCTGCAGCCTGGGGTGAATCTGGGACCATGGCGCCTGCGTAACTACAGCACCTATAGCCACAGCGACAACAACTCCCGCTGGGAGTCGGTTTACTCCTATCTTGCCCGCGATATTCATACCCTGCGCAGCCAGCTGGTGGTTGGTAATACCTATACCTCTTCCAGCATCTTCGATAGTTTAAGCTTTACCGGTTTACAGCTCAGTTCGGATAAAGAGATGCTGCCGGATAGTCTGCATGGCTTTGCTCCTACGATCAGAGGTATCGCGCGCACGACTGCCGAAGTCTCGGTTTATCAGAATGGTTACAGCATCTATAAAACCACTGTGGCTCCCGGCGCCTTTGAAATTAACGATCTGTACGCCACCGGCAGCGCCGGCGACCTGTACGTTAACATTAAGGAGTCTGACGGCAGCGAGCAAAACTTTGTGGTGCCTTTCGCGTCGCTGGCGATCCTCCAGCGCGAGGGCCAGCTGGACTACGCAGTGAGCAGCGGCAGGACGCGATCGGGTAGCTCCAACGATAAAGAATATAATTTTATTCAGTCATCTCTGGCCTATGGGGCAACCAGCAACGTTACTCTCTATACCGGCTTTCAGCAGGCGGAAGATAAGTACACCAATTTGCTGTTAGGCGCCGGTTTTAACCTCGGAACCATCGGCGCGCTCTCGTTTGATGGTTCTCAGTCGTGGGCTGATGTCAAAGCGAGCGAAACGGCCTCCTCGACAAATAAAGAACAGGGGCAATCTTATCGCGTCCGTTTCAGCAAAAGTTTTCTCCAGACAGGGACCAACTTTTCCGTGGCCGGCTATCGTTACTCCACGGCGGGATACTATTCGTTCCAGGACTTTGTCGATAACTCTTCCACACAATATGGTTGCTGTACGCAGAGCGGCAGAACGAAAGGCCGTTTTGACGCCTCGGTGTCGCAGACGCTGTTCGGCTATGGTTCGCTCTCGCTTTCGCTGGTCAATGAAACCTACTGGGACAGTTCGCGCATGGAGTCGGTGGGCGTGGGCTATAGCGGGTCGATTGGCAGGGCCTCCTACTTTATTAACTATTCCTATAACCGTAATGTGCAAAGTACCGATGACAGCGATAATAACCGGCCTGCCAGCGATACGATAATCTCCCTGACGGTAAGCATCCCGCTCGGCGAGACGCTCTCGGCGAATTACAGCATGAACCATGGCCGCCATAACGACACCACGCACAGCGTGGGGCTCAACGGCTCAGCGTTCGAGGATCGTTCCCTGAACTGGAGCTTGATGGAAGGGTACAACACCCAGGATAAAAGCACCTCCGGTAACCTCAGCGTCAACTACCAGGGATCGAAAGGGGATGTGGCCGGCGGCTATGGCTACGACCGCTACAGCAATCACTACAACTATTCACTGCGCGGCGGCATGGTCGCCCATGCGGGGGGACTCACGCTATCACGCTTTCTGGGCGAGAGTTCTGCGCTGGTCGAAACGCCTGGCGTCAGCGATGTGACAGTGCGCGGTCAGACAAACGTGACGACGGATGCCGCCGGATATGCGGTGGTGCCTTACGTCCGTCCGTACCATCGTAACAGCCTGGCGCTGGATGAACAGGAAGTCCCTGGCGCTGAAGTGGATAACGTTGCCAGAACGGTGGTACCGACGCGTAACGCGATCGTCAAAGTGAAATACGACACGCGAATTGGCTATAAGGCGATGCTCACCCTGCGTACCCGCAATGGCGTGGTGCCTTTCGGCGCGCTGGTGACCCTCGATAATGATCACGGCAGCGCGTCGCGCAGCAATATCGTTGGTGATGAGGGGCAGGTCTATCTGACGGGGCTGCAGAAAAAAGGCCAGCTGTTAGCGCGCTGGGGAGAAAAAAGCAGTGAGCAATGCACCGTTCATTATGATTTCTCCAGCACCACGTTGAGCGACGATATTCTGTTTTATCAGGCCGAATGCCGCTAAGGGAGGCTCGATGTCAACATGGAAAGTAGAGGCTGATATGAACATGAAAGGGTGTGGAACAACAGGGGGTGCACTGGTTAGCCTTTTGCTGCTCTCCCTTCAGGCGCTGGCTTATGAGGGCAGCAGCACGGTTAATTTTAACGTCACGGGCACCATCGAAGCGCCCTCCTGCGAGGTGGCCGTGCAACCGTCGAACAGTATCGATTTAGGCACCGTCTCCTCGCAGACGTTCTCCGGATATGCCGGGTCGAGCGGAGCCAGCGTGCCGGTTAAGCTGGTCTTTTCCAGCTGTTCCGCCGATGCGTCGGCGGTCACCATCGCCTTTAGCGGTGCAAAATTCGATGATACTTATACCTCGGTTTATAAAAACTTCCGCACAGGCAGCGACGGGGCCAGCGGCGTCGGCATGCAGCTGTTCAGTCTGGCCGAACAGCAGCCCCTCGGCCCCGGCGACCAGTTTCTCTATACCTTTGGTGATAATGCGGACGTTCATACCTTCAATATGGTAGCACGCATGTTTTCGCCCTATGGCCAGGTAAGGCCGGGGATTGTCGGCTTTACCGCCACGTTTGATGTGGCTTACAAATAACGTTTCGACAGGGATGGGTATGAAAAAACTGATCTTCTTGTTCATGCTGGTACTGTGTCCCCTCTATAGCTGGGCGACCTGCGGCGGAACCAACTATGGCGATGTCTCAATGACCAACCTGCCGGAAAAGATTCTGGTCAACGCCGGGAGCTACACCGCGGGTACCGTGCTGTATGACTCGGGGAAAATTACCCGCGCGCAAACGGAGCTGCTTAACTGCGAGGGAAGCACCTACGCGGTGTTTGCCTGGTCCTCGAACAATGCCGGGGCGCTGATAGGGGATAATATCTATGCCACCTCGGTGCAGGGGATCGGCCTCCGCGTCAAGGTGTGGCTCAATATCAGCGGTGAATATGACAACGATACAGATGATTTCAGCCCCGACTCGCAGGTACATTATATCGGCGATGTGAACTACTATCTCGGTAAGCCCACCGGCCTGTTTGATTATTATGCCTCGACCCATTACACCCCGGCATATCAGCTACAGCTGGTAGCCACCGGCGGCGCTATCGCCAGCAACAGTCAATTATCGTTCAGCGATCCGGTGGCTACCGTATCGGCGAAGGATAGTAAGGGGACAATCTCCATTTCCCGGCTACATATCAGCGGCACCACCAGCATCCAGATGATCCCGATGGGATGCATCGTCAGTAGCAACAGTCTCAGTTTTGCCATGGGTAGCATCAATGCCAGCGAGTTTAACACCGCGACAAAGGTGGGGAGTGCGCAACAGCCCCTGACCCTCTCCTGCGAGCCTGGGACCAATGTTTTAATGCGGGTGGCGGCGACGCAAGCGAGCGGCAATAATCCTGGCAACACGGTGATGGCCTTAACGGCAGAGGAGAATGTTGCCACCGGGGTGGGGGTTCAGTTAAATATGGATGGCAAAGCGATGCCGTTGAATACTGACCTCAGTCTTTATTCCTCGGGCCGCACGACGGTGACCAACAGCGGCGCGGATGCCAGCTATAGCTATTTTACTAATCCCGACAATCCTGGTGGCGCGGCAGCCATGCAAACGCTCACCTTTACCACCAACTATTATAAAACAGGCAGCGCGGTGACCGCTGGTTCGGCAAACGCCACTGGGGTGATCACATTTACCTATAACTGAGTCGGCCAGAATACCCCCCTTCCCCGGATGATGTCGGGGAAGGGGAGGCGACGCTTAGTGCGCCTGGCCGCGTTCGATACCGATCCCGGTTTGTGAATGGATAAACTGGGCGCGGAACTGCTCGCGCTCGCGCAACCCTTCCGGTGAGTTATCGGTCGCGGAGAAGACCCAGATACCGATGAACGCGATGGCGATGGAGAACAGCGCCGGATATTCATACGGGAACAGCGCTTTCTCATGGCCGAGGATCTGCACCCAAATGGTGGGTCCGAGGATCATCAGGATCACTGCAGTCAACAGGCCCAGCCAGCCGCCGATCATCGCCCCGCGGGTGGTCAGCTTCGACCAGTACATCGACAGCAGAATAATCGGGAAGTTACAGCTGGCGGCGATGGAGAAGGCCAGGCCGACCATGAAAGCGATGTTCTGATTTTCAAACAGAATACCCAGCAGAATGGCCACCACCCCGAGGATCAGCACGGTGATCTTGGACACCTTCAGCTCCTGGCGCTCGGTCGCGCCCTTGCGGAAGACGTTGGCGTACAGGTCGTGCGACACCGCTGACGCGCCGGCGAGCGTCAGGCCAGCCACCACCGCCAGAATCGTGGCGAAAGCAACCGCCGAGATAAAGCCGAGGAACAGGTTACCGCCGACGGCATCCGCCAGATGCACCGCCGCCATATTATTGCCGCCGATAAGCTGCCCGGCTGCGTCTTTGAACACTGGGTTCGCGCCGACCAGCATGATGGCGCCAAAGCCGATGATAAAGGTCAGAATATAGAAGTAGCCCATAAAACCGGTGGCGTAGAACACGCTTTTACGCGCTTCTTTGGCGTCGCTCACGGTGAAGAAACGCATCAGGATATGAGGCAGGCCGGCGGTACCAAACATCAGGCCCAGACCCAGAGAGAGCGCCGATATCGGATCTTTCACCAGTCCGCCGGGACTCATAATCGCCGCCCCTTTCGGGTGGACGGCCATCGCCTCGGTAAACAGGTTATTGAAGCTGAAGCCGACGTGCTTCATCACCATAAAGGCCATAAAGCTGGCGCCGCACAGCAGCAGAACCGCTTTAATAATCTGCACCCAGGTGGTCGCCAGCATGCCGCCGAACAGGACATAGAGCACCATCAGCACGCCAACCAGCACCACCGCAACGTGGTAGTTGAGGCCGAACAGCAGCTGGATCAGCTTGCCGGCGCCCACCATCTGGGCAATCAGATACAGCGCCACCACCACCAGCGAACCGCAGGCGGAGAGGGTGCGGATCGGCCCCTGCTTCAGGCGGTACGAGGCGACGTCGGCAAAGGTATAGCGGCCAAGGTTACGCAGACGTTCGGCAATCAGAAACAGGATAATCGGCCAGCCGACGAGAAAGCCCAGCGAGTAGATCAGCCCGTCGTAGCCGGAGGTATACACCAGCGCGGAAATGCCGAGGAACGACGCCGCCGACATAAAGTCACCGGCAATCGCCAGCCCGTTCTGGAAGCCGGTAATATTGCCGCCGGCGGTATAATAATCGCTGCGCGAACGCACCCGTTTTGAGGCCCAGTAGGTGATGTACAGCGTCAGAGCGACGAAAATCAGGAACATGACTATCGCCTGCCAGTTGGTCGGCTGGCGCTGTACCGCGCCGGTAATGGCGTCTGCAGCGTGAGCGCCGAGGGGCAGCAGCGTGGCGGCGAGCGCCGTCAGGACTCTCTTGATCATGCTTTTACCTCGTTGAGAACGCTCTTGGTCAAACGGTCGAATTCACCATTGGCCCGCCAGACATAAATACCGGTCAGGATAAACGAAATGACGATCACGCCAATGCCCAGCGGGATCCCGCGGGTGACGCTGGTCCCGGCATGCAGCGGGGTGCCGAGCCAGCCTGGCGCGAAGGCGATAAGCAGAATAAAGCCCACGTAGATCACTAACATAATCACTGACAGAATGGCGGCAAACCGTTGCCGTGATGCAACTAACTCCCTGAAATGCGCACTATTTTCTATCCGCTGACAAAGTTGTTCATTCATCTTAGCGTCTCCAGAGGTCTCCCTTTCGTCATCCACTCGGCGGACGCTGGCGACAGCAACCCCTCCGGCGACGTAGCCGGGACAGGGTTTGCTGACGGCGTTCCTGCGAGTGAAATCCTGGGGGAGGGACTTATTTTTATCCCCTCCCCGGAAGGGGAGAGGGTGTAGGGAATCGGTCCTTACTTACGATGGCATGGTGATGGCCTGCTTCTCTTCGAGCAGTTTTTCCACGACGCCAGGATCGGCGAGGGTCGAAGTATCGCCGAGGTTGCTGGTGTCGCCCGCGGCAATCTTGCGCAGTATGCGGCGCATGATTTTGCCCGAGCGGGTTTTCGGTAGCGAATCGGTCCAGTGCAGCACATCCGGCGTCGCCAGCGGGCCGATCTCTTTGCGCACCCAGTTACGCACTTCGGCATACAGCTCCGGGGTAGGCTCTTCGCCGTGATTGAGCGTCACGTAAGCGTAGATGGCCTGGCCTTTGATGTTGTGCGGGATCCCCACCACCGCCGCTTCGGCGATTTTCGGGTGCGAGACCAGCGCCGATTCGATCTCGGCGGTACCCAGGCGGTGGCCGGAGACGTTCAGGACGTCATCCACGCGGCCGGTGATCCAGTAGTAACCATCTTCATCACGGCGCGCGCCGTCGCCGCTAAAGTACATATTTTTGAAGGTGGAGAAGTAGGTTTGCTCAAAGCGTTCATGGTCGCCGAACAGGGTACGCGCCTGGCCAGGCCAGGAGTCGGCGATGGCAAGATTGCCTTCGGTGGCGCCATCCAGCGGCAGGCCTTCGTTATCCACCAGCACCGGCTGGACGCCGAAGAACGGACGCGTCGCGGAGCCGGCCTTCAGTTCGATCGCGCCCGGCAGCGGGGTGATCATAAAGCCGCCGGTTTCGGTCTGCCACCAGGTGTCCATCACCGGGCACTTCTCATTGCCGATCTTCTTCCAGTACCACTCCCAGGCTTCCGGGTTAATCGGTTCGCCGACCGAGCCGAGAATACGCAGGGAGGAGCGGTCTGTGCCTTCGATCGCTTTGTCGCCTTCCGCCATCAGGGCGCGGATAGCCGTCGGGGCGGTATAGAGAATATTGACCTTGTGCTTATCGACGACCTGGCACATACGCGCCGGCGTTGGCCAGTTCGGCACCCCTTCGAACATCAGGGTAGTGGCGCCGCAGGCCAGCGGGCCGTACAGCAGATAGCTATGGCCGGTGACCCAGCCCACGTCGGCGGTGCACCAGTAAATATCGCCCGGATGGTAGTCGAAAACGTATTTAAAGGTGGTGGCCGCGTAGACCAGATAACCGCCGGTGGTGTGCAGCACCCCTTTCGGTTTTCCGGTGGAGCCGGAGGTATAGAGGATGAACAGCGGATCTTCGGCGTTCATTTCGACGGGCCGGTGTTCGGCGCTGGCGTTCGCCATCAGATCGCTCCACCACAGGTCACGGCCTTCCTGCCAGTCGATGTTACCGCCGGTGCGTTTCAGGACCACCACGTGCTCAATGCTTTTGACGTTCGGGTTTTTCAGCGCGTCATCGACATTTTTCTTCAGCGGGATGGCGCGACCGGCGCGTAGCCCTTCGTCAGCGGTGATCACCAGGCGCGAGCTGGAGTCGATAATGCGTCCGGCCACCGCCTCCGGCGAGAAGCCGCCGAAAATGACCGAGTGGATCGCCCCGATGCGGGCGCAGGCCAGCATCGCCACCGCGGCTTCCGGCACCATCGGCATATAGATGGCGACTACGTCGCCTTTTTTAATCCCAAGGTCGAGCAGGGCATTGGCGAAGCGGCACACGTCCGCATGCAGTTCACGGTAGGTGATATGCTTGCTCTGGCTGGCGTCGTCACCTTCCCAGATGATGGCGGTTTGATCGCCGCGTTCGGCGAGATGGCGATCGAGGCAGTTGGCGGCGAGGTTCAGGGTGCCGTCTTCATACCATTTGATGGAAATATTACCCGGTGCGAAGGAGGTGTTCTTCACGCGGGTATAGGGGCGTATCCAGTCGAGGATTTTGCCCTGCTCGCCCCAAAATGTATCAGGGTCGGTTATGGATTGTTGGTATTGCGCCTTGTACTGATCCGGGTTAATCAGGCAACGTTCCGCAATATTAGCGGGAATAGGGTGTTTGTGTATTTGGCTCATGGCTTTTTTTCTCCTTTGAACTTGTTAAATATATGTCAAACAAACGTTAATAGTAGGGGTTCTGACAGCTTTGTTTGTTAATTGGGGGGCAGATCACGCAATGATTAAACTGAGTGAAATTTCATCAAATGAAACTTTGAAGTGAAATAATTACGGAAATGAATTTATAGAAACTGATGGTGTGAAATATTTTTTATTACAAATACTTATGCAATGTAATTGGGGGAAATTCGCTGCTTTATGCATAAAAGCAGAGGAAAGCCCTGTTCTTAAAGGCTTGCACAGCATGCCGTGCAAATGATACTGATATTGCGCGTTAAATAACCCTACAAAGCAACGCAACACAATTCATACCCCCTGCAGTGGGTACCATGACGAAAAGGAATGGTGCCTTTCATTGAGGAAGTCAGTAGTGAAGAAAACAAAAAAAGTCAGTCTGGCCTGGCAAATTTTGCTAGCCCTGGTGCTGGGTATCCTTCTGGGCAGTTATCTGCATTACCACGCCGAAAGTCGCGATTGGTTAATTAGCAATTTGCTGACGCCGGCGGGCGATATCTTTATCCATCTGATTAAAATGATCGTGGTCCCGATTGTCATTTCGACCCTGGTGGTCGGGATTGCCGGCGTTGGCGATGCCAAACAGTTAGGCCGGATCGGCGCCAAAACCATTATCTATTTCGAAGTGATCACCACGGTGGCGATTGTGCTGGGTATTACCCTGGCCAACGTTTTCCAGCCGGGAACGGGCATTGATATGTCGCAGCTGGCGGCGGTCGATATTTCGAAATACCAAAGCACCACTGCCGAGGTGCAGAGCCATGCGCATGGCCTGATGGGGACTATCCTGTCGCTGGTGCCGACCAACATCGTGGCGTCGATGGCGAAAGGCGATATGCTGCCGATTATCTTCTTCTCGGTGCTGTTTGGTCTGGGGCTCTCCTCGCTGCCGGCGACCCACCGTGAGCCGCTGGTGACGGTCTTCCGCTCCATCTCCGAAACCATGTTTAAAGTCACCCACATGGTGATGCGCTATGCGCCGATCGGGGTGTTCGCTCTGATTTCGGTGACCGTCGCCACCTTTGGTTTCGCCTCGCTGTGGCCGCTGGCCAAGCTGGTGCTGCTGGTTTACTTCGCGATCCTGTTCTTCGCGCTGGTGGTGCTGGGGATTGTCGCGCGTCTGTGCGGTCTGAGCATCTGGATCCTGATCCGCATCCTGAAGGATGAGCTGATTCTGGCTTACTCCACCGCCAGTTCAGAGAGCGTGCTGCCGCGTATTATCGAGAAGATGGAAGCCTATGGCGCACCGGCGTCGATCACCAGCTTTGTGGTGCCGACCGGTTACTCCTTTAACCTCGATGGCTCAACGCTGTATCAGAGCATCGCGGCGATCTTTATCGCCCAGCTGTATGGTATCGACCTCTCCATCTGGCAGGAGATCACCCTGGTGCTGACCCTGATGGTGACCTCTAAAGGGATCGCCGGCGTGCCGGGCGTCTCCTTCGTGGTGCTGCTGGCCACCCTGGGTAGCGTGGGGATCCCGCTGGAAGGCCTCGCCTTTATTGCCGGCGTCGACCGTATCCTCGACATGGCGCGTACCGCGCTGAACGTGGTGGGTAATGCGCTGGCGGTGCTGGTTATCGCCAAGTGGGAGCATAAGTTCGACCGCAAAAAAGCGCTGGCGTATGAACGCGAAGTGCTGGGCAAGTTTGATAAAACCGCCCAATAAAACACAAAGCCCGGCGCTGGTACGCCGGGCTTTTTCTTATCCTTTACTGATCCGATCAAACTCTTCGCAACCGGTATCAAACCCCTCCAGGCAACTGACGTTGAGCCAGTGCAGCGCCTTCTGTTTATTCGGTTCGATAAAGCCTTTTTCTCCCTGCTGGAACATCATTCCGGCCCAGTATTCGGCATAGCCGGTCCGCGAGAGCGCCGAGCTGCCTTTGAAGTATTCGCTCGCTTTCACATCATCTTCCGGGCCGTGCACGCCGCTGGCGTAGATCAGCCCCAGCAGCATCTGGGCGTCGACCGCCGCATCGCTTTCGCTATCCCGGGCGGCATCCTGCAGCAGCGTGATGGCGTGCGCCACGTCGGTGGGGCCAGCCTGACGGTTGACCAGCACCCGCGCGAGGACGATCTCCCCGGATTTACTGCCGGCTTCGACGGCTTTTTCCGCCAGCTGGCGGGCCTGCGGATAGTCCGCCTGCTGGGGGTTGCGAATTTTGAGCTGCGCCAGCAGTGCCAGCGCATCGCCATCGCCCTGGGCGGCCGCTTTCTGTGCCCAGTATTCGGCTTTCTGATAATCGCCGGAGCTGACCCAGGTATCGGCAAGATAATATTGTGCGCGTCGATCGCCGGCTTCCGCCTGCTGTTGATACTGACTGCCGGGTTCGGTGGCCACCGCTGCGCCGCTGGTGAAAACCAGTAAAAATAAAAAGAGGTATTTCATTTGTATTTATTATCAGTAAGGAACATAGCGCGCAGTATAAAGGGAGGCGAAAAAGAAGAAAATGGCAGGAATTAGCGGTGTGAATACCCGGAGAAGGCGCAACGCACCGCCTCCGGGGAAAATCCCCGGTAGCGCTACCGCTTACCGGGGCTACAGCGTTGTGCGATTTGGTAGCCCGGAGAAGGCGCAACGCACCGCCTCCCGGGAAAATCCCCGGTAGCGCTACCGCTTGCCGGGGCTACAGCGTTGTGTGATTTGGTAGCCCGGAGAAGGCGCAATGCGCCGCCTCCGGGGAAAATCCCCGGTAGCGCTACCGCTTACCGGGGCTACAGCGTTGTGTGATTTGGTAGCCCGGAGAAGGCGCAATGCGCCGCCTCCGGGGAAAATCCCCGGTAGCGCTATCGCTTACCGGGGCTACAGCGTTGTGTGATTTGGTAGCCCGGAGAAGGCGCAATGCGCCGCCTCCGGGGAAAATCCCCGGTACGCTATCGCTTACCGGGGCTACTCAATGGTACAAAGGTTCGAACCTTAACCCATTGCGCTTTCGCGCAGGCGGGCTTTCAGCTTGTTGTACTCATCGATCACGTACTGTTCTGCCGCGCGCTGATCGGCAATCCGCTCAACGTTGACCGCGCAGTACTTGTACTCCGGCGTTTTGGTTATCGGACTCAGGTTCTCCGACACCAGCTCGTTACAGGCACCAATCCACCACTGGTAGGTCATGTACACCGCGCCTTTATTCGGCCGGTCGCTGACCTGTGCGCGAGTGATGATGCGGCCCTTACGCGAATTCACCCACACCAGCGCTTCATCTTCGATGCCTAACCGTTCGGCATCGGCGGTGTTGATTTGCGCATAGCCAGGCTCATCCGCCAGCGCCGCCAGCGCCGCGCAGTTACCGGTCATTGAACGACACGAGTAGTGGCCGACTTCGCGCACCGTCGACAGCACCATTGGGTACTCGTCGGTAAGCTTATCGATCGGCGCGACCCAGTCGCAGGTGAAGAACTGCGCCAGCCCGTTCGGGGTATCGAATTTCTCTTTAAACAGATACGACGTCCCCTGGTCGGCGTCGGACTCATCGCGGCACGGCCACATGACATAGCCGAGCTCACCCATTTTCTCGTAGGTGGCGCCGTAGAAGTCCGGACACAGATGCCGCAACTCATCCCAAATCTCCTGGGTGTTGTTGTAGTGCATCGGATAGCCCATCCGGGTGGCGATTTCGCTGATGATCTGCCAGTCGGTTTTCAGGTCCCACTTCGGCTCCACCGCTTTAAAGAAGCGCTGGAAGCCGCGGTCCGCTGCGGTATAGACGCCTTCGTGCTCGCCCCACGAGGTGGACGGCAGGATGACGTCGGCCGCGGAGGCGGTTTTGGTCATGAAAATATCCTGGACGATAACCAGTTCCAGATCGTCGAATGCTTTGCGGACCGCCGAGAGTTCGGCATCGGTCTGCAGCGGATCTTCACCCATAATGTACGCCGCCCGCACTTCACCGTGCGCCGCGCGGTGCGGCAATTCGCTGATGCGATAGCCGGTATGCGCCGGCAGGCTTTCCACGCCCCAGGCTTTGGCGAATTTCTCGCGGTTCTCCGGGAACTTGACGTACTGGTAGCCCGGATAGGTGTCCGGCAGTGCGCCCATATCGCAGGCGCCCTGGACGTTGTTCTGACCGCGCACCGGGTTGACGCCGACGCTCGGCTTGCCGAGGTTGCCGGTGAGAATGGCCAGGCTGGTCAGCGACCGTACTGTCTCCACGCCCTGGTAGAACTGGGTGACGCCCATGCCCCACAGGATGGCGGCGGATTTGGCGCTGGCGTACATCCGGGCGCAGGCGCGGATCTCCTGGGCGCTGACCCCGGTGATCTCTTCTACCGACTCCGGCGTATAGCCTTCAACGATTTTTCGATACTCCTCGAAGCCTTCGGAACGGCTGGCGACGAAGGATTTATCGTACAGATCCTCTTCAATAATCACGTGGCCAATGGCGTTGAGCAGCGCGATATTCGAGCCGTTCTTCAGCGCAATGTGCATATCGGCGATGCGCGCAGTCTCAATTTTGCGCGGGTCGCAGACGATAATTTTCGCCCCGTTGCGTTTAGCGTTAATGACGTGATTCGCCACGATAGGGTGGGAATCCGCCGGGTTATAACCGAAGATAAACACCAGATCGGTGTTATCAATCTCCGTGATGGCATTACTCATGGCGCCGTTACCGACCGACTGGTGCAGACCTGCAACCGAAGGGCCGTGTCAGACGCGAGCGCAGCAGTCGACGTTATTGGTACCAATAACGGCGCGCGCGAATTTTTGCATCACATAGTTGGTTTCATTACCGGTGCCGCGGGAGGAGCCGGTGGTTTGGATTGCATCCGGGCCATATTTGGCTTTAATGGCGCTGAGACGGGTGGCGACGTAATCCAGCGCCTCGTCCCAGGAGACGGCTTCCAGCTTGCCGCCGCGTTCACGACGGATCATAGGGGTTTTCAGGCGCGGCGTCAGGATCTGGGTATCATTAATGAAGTCCCAGCCATAATAGCCCTTCAGGCACAGGGTTCCCTGGTTGGTTTTCCCCTGCGCCGCTTCAGCCCGAACGATTTTGCCGTTATCGACCACCAGGTTGATTTTGCAACCTGATGCGCAATACGGGCAAACCGTGACGACTTTTTTCATCGGTCTTGCTCCAGTTATTCAATGGGCGCGTTTGCGCTATCGCGCCGTCACTATGCATCTTCTATGCCATATTTTCACTGTGGGTATTCCTTGATAATACGTGGCTTTTTTGGGCGAAATGCTGACGAAAAACAGCCTGTCGACAGATTTGACGTGTCGATACGCTGGAGATGTGACGGCGCTTGAAAAAATGTCACCGGGAGAGGAATTTGTCGGCGCACCCTTGCAGAATCGATCAGACTGACATTAATTCCCGGCGGGCAGAGGCAAAAATGAAACCAGTCATTCTGGTGGTGGATGATGACAGGGCGATGGGCGAGCTGCTCAGCGATGTGCTCGGCGCGCACGCGTTTGACGTGCTGGTCAGCCAGACCGGCAACGACGCGCTGGCGATGGTGGCGCAGCGGGCGGACATCGCGCTGGTCTTACTGGATATGATCCTGCCGGATACCCATGGCCTGCAGGTGCTCCAGCAGCTGCAGCGCACGCGGCCTGAGCTGCCGGTGGTGATGCTCTCCGGTCTGGGCAGTGAGTCTGATGTAGTGGTGGGCCTGGAGATGGGCGCCGATGATTACATCGCCAAACCGTTCAGCTCGCGGGTGGTGGTGGCCCGGGTAAAGGCGGTGCTGCGGCGTAGTGGGGCGTTGGCCAGCGAGGTGCCGGGCACCGCTGCCGGCCTAACGTTTAACGGCTGGCGGCTGGATACCACCCGCTGTGAGCTGTATAACCCGCAGCAACAGGCGATCCCGCTGACCCAGGGAGAATATGGCCTGCTGCTGGCGCTGGCGCAGAACGCGCGCCGGGTATTGAATCGCGAACAGCTGCTGGCGCTGACTCATAATGAAAGCACCGAGGTGTTCGACCGGACCATCGATGTGCTGATCATGCGCCTGCGGCGCAAAATCGAGTTAAACCCGCATCAGCCGACGTTGATTAAAACCCTGCGTGGTCTGGGCTATGTGTTTTCCGCCGACGTGACCCACAGCGAGAAAGCGGCGTAGGGCGGGGGGCTGCCAACCCGCTCTTGACTTTATTTGGCGCAGCGAGTTTACTTTTTTTATTAAAGTGACACCCTGGGTTAATCTATGCCATCAAAATTAAACTGGCTGCTGCAAAACAGTGCTCCCGGAGATGTGATCCTTCAGTCCTGGTTAAGCCGGCATGCCATCTCGCCCTCTCTGGCCTTTAAATACACGCAAAGTGGCTGGTTAAAAAAACGAGGTAACGGCGTATACGCGCGTGCGGGACGTGAGCCGGAGTGGAACGATGCATTAGCATGTTTGCAAAACCAGCTAGCCGCTCCGGTGTATGTCGCTGGGCTCAGTAGCTTAGTCTGGCAGGGTCGTTCACACTATCTACAGCTCAAACAAAACCAGTGCTGGCTGAGTATGGAAAATAAAGCGCTGCTGCCAAAATGGTTCAGGGAATTCCCGGGTGTAGAGTGGATAGTCATATCGGGGAAAAAACTGCCGGTGCTGAATGATAAATACCGCATAATGCTTGATGTAAAAGGGAAAAAACTCATCGGCAGTGCGCCAGAACTGGCTGCTTACGAGTTGCTGAGCGCGGTACCGGGGACCCTCTCATTTAACCACGCGGCAGAGCTTTTCCAGGGACTGGTTAATCTTAATCCTCGTAAAGTAGAGTATCTGCTTTCTGTCAGCCAGTCCGTGCAGACCAAGCGTTTGTATCTCTTTTTCGCCAGTTTTTACGAGCATGGTTGGCTCAGACGAATCGATAGCCAAAAAATCGATCTGGGAGCGGGTAAGCGGCAAATCGTGGTAAATGGCAAGTTCAATGCTCAATACCAAATCACTGTGCCTGAACGCTTTCAAAAGGAATAAAAAATAGGGATATACAGGC